>CAZQYQ010000549.1:0-1505 GCA_964597625.1 uncultured bacterium | reverse complement strand
ATGGCACTGATCGCAGGTGCGCTCTCCACACGTGACGGCGAGTTTCCCGGCATCTCCACGAGGCTCGAAAAACTTGAAACAACGGATGATTCGTCGTTCACGCACCGGGCATTTCGGGTTCGGGCAGTCCATCACTTCCCAGCAGAAACGCATTCCAGGCTTGCCCGTCGCATCCGGAAGCGGCTGACTCGCTTGTGATGACTCTTCTGAATCTTCTGATGATTCTGAGACGACGGGCGCCGACGGCTGACGTTCCGGATGTTCGTCCGGTATTTCACGGCGGAGGGGCACATCGGAAGAGGGCACAGGCGTGGGTTCGTGAACGACGTCGGAGGGTGGGGGAAGAATCGATTCCGGTGCCGGCGGAGGGTCCGGCGGGAACATGCTTTCCCCGATCAGTCCGATATCCCAGCCCATGCGATAGTGGCATGTCGCGCACGGGCCGTGCGGGCAGTCGGTTGCGGGATCCGTGCCGTTCGTTTCAAACCAGGTCCAGCAGCGCTTTATACTATTCCGGCGAACCGGGCAGTCCGAACGGTCACAGTGAAACGCTTCGTAACAGTACATCGATCAGGCGGCGAAACAAGGAAAGCTCAGGATCCCGTTTTGACCTGCGCGTACACCGCTGGGGGGGACTCCACGGGCAGCAGGGAAACACCGGCGAGGATCAGCGCTGCGCCGGTATACCCCAGCCATGTCATTGTTTCGCCAAGCCATACCCATCCGATCATGATGCCGGCAAGCGGTTGAACATTCAGGGTTACCGCCATATCACCGGCAGGCAGATCAACAAGAACCCGGTTCCACAGCGCGAATCCAAGCGCCGTGCAGATCAGGCCGAGAAAGAGAAGTGCCGCAACGAGCCCGAAACTCCATTGTATCACATGCCCGTTGCCCACTTCCCAGGCGCATGCCGGAACCAGAAGAACAGCGCCGATGAGACTGCTCAGGGCGGTGGCCCACATCGATCCGATGTGACGTGCGACAGGCTTGTTGAGGACAGTATAGATGCCGCCCAGCGTGACGGAAAGCAGGATAAGAAGGTCGCCGAGCAGTTCGCCACCGCCGACCAGCTCCTTCCAGAGCATTCCGGCATCCTTGCCCGCCAGAAGCAGCAGCACCGTGCCTGCAAGCGACACGGCGAGCGCCCAGACGGTCCGCGGATGCATTTTTTCGAAAAGCACGAACCGGGCGAGCAGGACCAGAACGATGGGTTCAAGCGTAACTTCGATGGCGGCCTTTGTGGCGGTTGTCCGTTCAAGCCCCCAGAAGTTGAGCAGAAATGAAAGGCTGATGCCGAGGGCCCCGACCAGGGTCACGCCGATCCAGTCCCGCCGGGAAATCGCCGGCCGCGGCCGGGGAACCAGGGCATACAGGACGATTCCGCCGATCAGAAACCGTGTCATGGCGAGCGTTGCGGGCGGCATATACTGCAGCGCCCACTTGATGACGGCATATGAGCCGCCCCAGATGAGGTTCATGATCAGAAGCAGCAGAATCCCGGT
>CAZQYQ010000548.1:0-1517 GCA_964597625.1 uncultured bacterium | reverse complement strand
AAAAACAAGAATCAGCAGGATCGAAAAAAAAGCAGGAAGCACCATGCCCAAAACGGCGGCAAGCGCCCCTGCGTTTCCGCGAACCCGTTTTCCGATAAAAATCGCCGCATTGATGATGAGTGCCCCCGGAAGAGACTGACAGATCGCGATGCAGTCGCTCATTTCTTCTTCCGAGATCCATTCCCGTTTTTTCACCGCCTCATAGCGAAGCGACGGGATCATTGCATACCCGCCGCCGAATGTCACGGTTCCGATTTTCAGAAAAGTCAGGAACAATTCCCAAAGTTTCTTCATTTTTTCGCCTTTATCTTACTTCGTTGACAAGTGCAATAACAGCAGCAACCGCTTCCTGCGTTTTGAACAGCGCAATCTCGGACTCGCTTCTCCGTTTGAATTCCACAAGTCCTTCCGCCGCTTTTTTCCCCACGGTGATCCGTACAGGAATGCCGATCAGATCGGCATCCTTGAACTTGACACCGGGCCTTTCGTCACGATCGTCAAGCAAAGCGTCGACACCCGAAGAGAGCAGTCTTTGATAAATTTCTTCCGCGACTGCGACCTGTTCTTCGTCGTGGATATTGACGATCATTATGATTGCCTGGAACGGTGCCAGAGCCATCGGCCAGATAATGCCGTTGTCATCATGATGTTGTTCGACGACAGCTGCAAGCGTCCGGCTGACTCCGATGCCGTAGCAGCCCATGATGATCGGATGCTCCTGCATCATTTCATCTTTGTAATAGGCGTGCATGGATTCGCTGTATTTTGTTCCGAGCTTGAATACCTGGCCGACTTCAATACCGCGCGTCAATTTGACAGGAGCTCCGCAGTGCGGGCAGGGATCCCCTTCACGGATCTGTTTGAGATCCGTAACGATATCTGCTTTATAGTCTCTTCCGTAATTTACATTCTTAATGTGATGATCGGCTTTGCACGCTCCCGCGCAAAGATTCTTTGCACCGACCAGTTCGCTGTCGACCGCGATCCTGCAGTTGCGAAGACCTGTCGGGCCTGTGAAGCCGCCGACCGATCCGGTCTCTTCATGCATTTCACTTTCGTCCGCGAACTCGATCGCATGCTCCGGGATCCCGAGTGCATTGACGAGCTTTGTCATGTTCAGTTCTCTGTCGCCGCGGATAAAAGCTGCCGCATATTTGTATTCCTCGTCATAGACACGGAATAAAAGCGCTTTGATCGTCTGGTCTTCGCGGATCCCGAGAAATGCCGAAACATCGGCAATCGTTTTTGTGCCCGGCGTAAAGACGATTTCCATCGGAAGCATCGCGGCCGGGTCCGCTTCCGTATCGCGGCAGGGTGCCTGTTCTCTGGTCGCAGCCATGCTGCAGGCTTCACAATAGGCGATCTCGCTCTCACCATGTTCGGACAGCGCACAGAACTCATGCGATCCGCTTCCGCCGATTGCGCCGTTATCTGCTTCGACAGCCCGGAACGTAAGTCCGCAGCGATTGAATATGACTGTATACGCATCGTACATCTGTTCATAGCTCCGGTCGAGA
>CAZQYQ010000547.1:0-1540 GCA_964597625.1 uncultured bacterium | reverse complement strand
AGCCGCAAAGGGGAAGCGCTCAATGTGGACGCCGACCGCGCTGCCGCTATGGTGGCAGCCGCTCTCCACGCAAGCACGCTCATTTTGTTGACTGCGGTTCCCGGGCTCATGTCGAAGTTCCCCGACGAGTCCAGCCTGATCCACCAACTCAAACAGGCAGACCTCCCCGCCGCGCGTGAGCTGGCGCAGGGACGGATGAAAAAGAAAGTCCTGGGTGCCGAAGAAGCACTCCAGAACGGCGTCTCCAAAGTGATCATCAGCGACGGACGCACCGCCACTCCGATCAGCGACGCATTGGCCGGAGCCGGGACGGTGATCTCATGAACAGCTCCGAAATAATCGCCATCGAAGCCAGACATACTTCCGGGGTCTATGCCAAACAACCCATCGCCTTTGTGCGCGGCGAGGGGGCCATTCTCTGGGATGCGGAGGGAGTTGAATATCTCGATTGTTCCTCCGGGCACGGAGTTGCCAATCTGGGTCACGCTCACCCCAAAATCGCCGCAGCCGTCGCCGAACAGGCTGCCAGACTGATCACGCTCTTCGAGACCTTCCCGAACGATCAGCGCGCCGCCTTGATGGAAAAACTGATCGGCCACGCCCCTGGACTGGAACGCGTCTTTTTCTGCAATTCGGGTACAGAAACCATCGAAGCTGCCATTAAGTTTGCGCGTCTTTCCACAGGCCGCAGCGGCATTATTGCCACCATGCGCGGTTTCCACGGACGTACTCTGGGAGCACTCTCTGCCACCTGGAACAAAGCTTACCGCGAACCCTTCGCGCCGCTCGTGCCGGGGTTCAGCCATATCCCGTATAACAATATCGAAGCCCTCGAAAAATCCGTCAACGCACAAACCGCTGCTGTGATCCTGGAACCCATCCAGGGTGAAGGCGGCGTGCATCCAGCTCAGCCCGGCTATCTTGAAGCAGCTGAACGCATCTGCCACGAACACGGTGCCCTGCTCATTATCGATGAAGTCCAGACCGGGTTCTGCCGTACCGGCCGCTTTTTCGCCTACCAGCATACCGGCATCGTACCGGATATTTTATGCTGTTCCAAATCACTGGCAGGCGGCATCCCAATGGGTGCAGTCCTGCTGGGCGAAAGGGTACAGCACCTCGTGCCTGGCAGCCACGGCTCTACCTTCGGCGGCAATCCCCTCTCCTGCGCTGCCGCCCTGGCCTCGCTCAGTGTTATGGAAGAGGAAGCCCTACCTGAACAAGCCGCGGAAAAAGGAGCCTATTTAATGAAGAAGCTCACTTCCATAGAGGCGCCAAATATCCGTGAAATTCGCGGTTTGGGATTGATGATCGGGATCGAGATGAAACAAAAGGTCACCCCCTACCTCAAAGCGCTGCAGGAAAAACACATCATCGCCCTCAATGCCGGCCTGACGGTGATCCGCTTGCTGCCTCCCCTTGTCATCAGCTATGCGCAACTAGATCACCTGGCTGCCGCCCTGGCAGACGTCCTGACAGAGGATTTCAATGGAGAATGAGATCGATTTGAGTGAAACCCTGATCGGCCTGGCGGCGCATT
>CAZQYQ010000546.1:0-1549 GCA_964597625.1 uncultured bacterium | reverse complement strand
GCCTTTCCACGTCGTTTTGTTTCATGGGACCTCATGCGCTTTCTCCTGTCTGAAGCTTGACAAGGGGCGATCGGCTGCATACATTCGGATATGCGCGGCCGAACTTCACGGGCCGGAAGCACACACTCCCTGGATGTAGAGGAGCAACCCGGAATGGAAACCATGAAAAAGCGGCTGATGGCTGCATTTGTAGACAGCGTCTGCGTCGGCGCCGTGAGCATGTTTGTTCTGCTTCCGCTGGCCTTTCTGCCGCTTCCTTCGATTGTTATCAATCTCCTGTCGATGCTTGTCATGGCCTTTTTCGGCTTTGTCATGCTCATGAAAGATTCGCCCTACCGGATCGCCGACGTGCTCGACAAACAGTCACCCGGTAAAAAAGTCATGGGTATCCGTGTCTGGAGCGGCAATAAGTCAGATCCCATATCCGCCGAACAGTCGATCAAGCGCAATCTCGTGTTCGCGCTTCCCTATCTCTGGATGGTCGTCGTCATGGCCATGCGGCTGATTCCGATCGCTTTCATCCGGGATATCCTCATATTCGGACTGTCTGCCGGCGGCTTTCTTCTCGTGCTGGTCGCCTACGGGTTCGAAATCTATATGATGGCCAAGGATCTCGAAGGGCGCCGCTGGGGCGACCGCCAGGCAGATACCATCGTCCTGCCGGAGTGAGGCCGGCTATCCCGCGCGCTTGAGATTGATGGAACGGCGTGCAGTCAGCCATTCCATCAGCATGATTCCGCTCAGGGAGCCGGCGATGTCGATGAGCCAGTCGATCGGTTCACAGGACCGCAGCGGCACGAACGCCTGATGGATTTCGTCCGTGAACGCATAAAAGGCGCAGAAAGCCAGGCTTGCATGCAGGCGGTGAAACCGGTTTGGAAGCGGCCTGCGAAGCCACAGGTTCACCCATGCCAGGGTGCCGAGCCCGAGATACTCGACGAAGTGCGGAATCGGCCCCGTCGGCAGCAGCAGCTCTTCCGTCGGGCGCGGCCGCGATGAAATGAAGAAGATGACCGCGCAGTAGGCGGCCGCGGTGAGCACTGCCTGCGTCTGTGAAAGCCTGTATGTGAGCCGCCGTTTCATCGTATCTGCATGATACCCTTTTCGTAACAGCCCGGAGAAGGTATCATACAAAGGTTGCCATGAACAGAAATCACCTTCTTCTGATCAGCGTGGTGCTGCTCACTCTGCCGCTGCTGTGGCTGTTCGTTCCCGAATCGAAACCTGGGACGATCAGATCGCTCGACGGCGTCACGCTGTCAAACTTCAACGGCCAGAAGTTCAAACTGTCGGGCATGATGGCCGACAAGAAGCTGCTGCTCGTCTTCTGGTCGATCACCTGCGGCACCTGTATCGAGGAGATTCCCTTCATCATCAGGCTGCACGAGAAACTTGGCGGCAGAATGACCGTCGTCGGCATTCATCCACCCGGCTACCCGCTCTCGAAGGTGCAGAAATTCGTCAGAAAATACCCGCAGCCGATTCCCTACCTGCTGGCAATCGATGATTCGATGCTGCTGAGCCGGGCATACGAGGTCACGGTTCTGCC
>CAZQYQ010000545.1:0-1564 GCA_964597625.1 uncultured bacterium | reverse complement strand
GCTTGGAAGAATAAAGACAAACGGCTGCTGATCGCCTTTCAGGGTGAATTCGATCCGTATGTCGCCAAGGATGCTTTTCGAGCTTTTGACCGCCGAGACGTCTCTGATCGCGAAATTGTTCACCGACTCGACATCGCCGAGAGGCTGCGCGGAGAAAATAAAAACGAACGTGTGGTTGGCGATGATCCAGGAGATGCCGGTCGTGCCATCGAAGGCCGATGTCGATTCGTAGATGAGAACCGCTCCATCGCTTCCGCCTGAAGGGAGGATCCCGCTCAGCTTGTCAGGAATGGTATCGAGAATCACTGCCCTTCTCCTTGAAGTGAAGTTCGTAGCCAGGGAAAGGGTCCGGTGAGAATGACGTCATCCGAGGCGACGGTGACAGTATATTCCGACGGACCCTCGATATGCACGTCAATCCCTGCCGAATCTTTCAGCCATCGTTCGAGCCACGCGATGCCGACGGTGCGAATGAGCTTTTCAGGGATCGGATGGTCGTTGAAAACCATGTTCGTCATGCGGCGGCCTTCCGGCGGAGTGGTAAACTGGAGAACGACAAACAGCCTGCGCATCCAGAAGCCGGAGCCTTCGAGGACGAACGAAAGGCCGTCCCGTGAGGGGAATGACCAGACTTTCGTGAGTGCGAACCCGGCCGCGGGTTTGAGCTCCACGCGTGAAAGAAGGGCGTTGAACTCCGGCTGGGTGAGGCGGAGGCTGATCATACCGGGCTGCGATCGCGCCGCTGCAAGCTTGTCCTGCAGGCTCCACCGGTCCTCGCGGGTGACATCGACCGGCTTCGGAAGGCTGGCCGGTCGCGAAGAGGGTTCTGAAAACTGCGGCAGAAAGAAAATCGCGGCTATCGCAAGAACGATGATGAAGATGAGCGGGAAGGCGCAGCCGCAGCCGAAACACGAGAGACAGCCGCGCAGGCCGAAGCCGGAAGAGTTTTTTTTGCCGGACACGGGTCGTGACGGAGCCTGTTCCATCTCAGCTTTTCAATGTCGCGAGCTGCTTCTGTTCCTCGAACGAAAGCAGTTTTTCGATGTCGAGAAGAACGATGAGCCGCTCTTCGAGCTTGGCAACGCCCTGGATATACTGGGAGCCGACGTTGTAGGAAAAAACATCGGGGGCTTTTTCAATCTGGTCGGAAAAAAGGCGGATGACTTCAGATACGTTGTCGACGATCATGCCGACGAGATTCCGGTTGAACTCGACGATCAGGATCTTCGACTGGTGCTGCTCGGATACGGGGGGAAGGTCGAACCGTTTTCTCAAATCTATAATAGGCACAATATGACCGCGAAGATTGATGACGCCCTCGACAAAACTCGGCGCTTTGGGCATCTTCCGGATGTCGGTCATCGCCTGGATTTCGCGAACCTTGGCTATATTGAGAGCATACTCATCCGTGCCGATATAAAAACCGACCACCTGGATTTCCTGACGTGTCTGTACCTTTTTCATGGGCTGATTCTAGCATGCAGAGCATATCGGCGTAAACTTCGATCTTCACGGGAAATATCGCTCCTTGCAGGGTGTTTCATCGTATGAGAAAATCGAATGA
>CAZQYQ010000544.1:0-1573 GCA_964597625.1 uncultured bacterium | reverse complement strand
ACGGCTGGTTGAGCTTTTTGAAAAGCTCCAGAGCCGAGGCCCGGTCGAGTTCTTCGCGCGTAAACGGGGATTTTGCGGCGATCACCGCCTGCATTTCCTTTTCGATGTGCTCCAGATCATCCATCGTGAGAGCCCTGGAGAGCTGAAAGTCATAGTAGAACCCGTTTTCAATCGTCGGCCCTATTCCGAACTGGGCCTCGGGAAAAAGTTTCTGAACGGCTTCCGCCATGATGTGCGCCATCGAGTGTCTGTAGACTTCGGCAGCATCGGGCGATTTCATGGTCACGACTTCGAATTTGCCGCCCTTCAGAAGGGGCATCCGGATATCAACGAACATGCCGTCGATCTTGCCGGCAATGGCAGCCTGGGCGAGCCGGGGGCCGATCTGGGCCGCCGCGTCGCGCACGGTGGCGCCGGCGGGGACTTCGAGAGCCTTGCCGTCGGGGAGTGTAAGGATAAGATTCTGTGACATGTTGCCTCCTTGAAGGGCGATTTGCGCCCCCTGGACCACGTCATCGCGGAAGAGATCCGTGCCGGCAGCCGCGCAGGGCCGGGCACATCAGCTCACGCGGTGAGAATGATGCGTTTGAAGTTCCGTTTTCCCGCCTGAAGAACGAAGGTTTCGCCGGCCTTGAAAAGCCTGCCGCCGTCGGTGCATTTTTCCTGTTCGATGCGCACCCCGCCCTGCTGAACCAGCCGCTTGGCCTCGCCGCCGCTCGGCGCCAGGCCGGACTGGACCAGCACCTTGATCAGCGTGATGCCTTCGGACGGGCATGCGACAGTCATCTCGTCGATCTGCTCGGGAAGCCCGTCACCGGTCTTTCCGAACAGTTTTTCGAATCCCTCTTCAGCCTTCGCGCCCGCCTCGGCCCCGTGGTAGATCGTGGTGATGCGGCGCGCAAGCTGCATTTTCACGGCCTTTGGCTCGCGCGGGGCCCGTTCCCGGACCTCTCTGAGCTGTGCCGGCGTAAGATCGGTGAGGAGCTCGTAATACTTGATCATCAGCTCGTCGGGAATCGACATCAGCTTGCCGTAGATCTGGCCGGGCTCTTCGTTGACACCCACGTAGTTGCCCAGGCTCTTGGACATTTTGTCTTTTCCGTCGAGGCCTTCAAGAATCGGCATGGTGAGCGTGATCTGCGGCTCGACGCCGTAGGCACGCTGCAGCTCGCGGCCGACGAGCAGATTGAATGTCTGGTCGAGACCGCCCAGCTCCACGTCGGCTTTGAGCGCGACCGAATCGTAGCCCTGCATCAGCGGATACATGAACTCGACGATGCTGATCGGGGTCTGATTTTTGTACCGCGTGCTGAAGTCATCGCGTTCGAGCATGCGGGCGACGGTATACTGACGAGAGCTTGAGCACGTCAGCGAACGTCATGGCGCTGAGCCAGCTGCTGTTGAACTCGATGCGGATGCGGTCCAGATCGAGAATCTTGCCGATCTGCTGTTTGTAGCTCTCCGCGTTGGAAACCACTTCCTGCTCGGTGAGAGCCGGACGGGTCTTTTTCTTGCCGGTCGGATCGCCGATGCGGGCGGTGAAGTCGCCGATCAGGAACACGACCTCGTGGCC
>CAZQYQ010000543.1:0-1583 GCA_964597625.1 uncultured bacterium | reverse complement strand
CGGGGTCGTCCATGATGGTGACTTCTCCCACCTTCTTCTTGGCATTCCGCTTGGAACGCGTGCGCAGGATGCCGAAGATGGCAAAAACCTGAGATACGGTCCAGTAAAGTCCGAGAGCCGCTGGAAAATGATAGAACATGACGAGCATCATCACCGGCATCATCATCATCATCATCTTCTGCTGCGAAGGATCTCCAGCGGCAGGCGTCAGATAGGTCTGAAGAGCCATTGTAGCCGCCATCGCAATCGGCAGAATATTAATGCCGAAGCCGAAGACATTCTGGAAAAGATTTTCGGGCTGCGACAAATCGGCAATCCAGAGAAATGGTGCATAACGAAGCTCGACCGCCGAACGAAGAACCGTAAAGAGGGCCACAAAGACGGGAAGCTGGATGAGCATCGGCAAGCAACTGGAAAGCGGGTTGACCTTGTTCTCACCGTAAATACGCATGGTCTCGGCCTGAAGCTTTTTCGGATCGTCCTTGAACTTGGCCTGCACGTCCTTGATCAGCGGCTGGATTTCCTGCATCTTTCTCATGCTTTCCGCATTCTTCTTGTTGATGGGATAGAGTAACAGCCGAACCATGCCAGTCAGCAGGATG
This sequence comes from uncultured bacterium, assembly GCA_964597625.1. Lineage (GTDB taxonomy): Bacteria > Muiribacteriota > Ozemobacteria > Ozemobacterales > Ozemobacteraceae > MWAR01. The sequence goes on along the minus strand of CAZQYQ010000543.1, from coordinate 981 downwards.
ATCGCGACGCCATAGTTTGGAATAAGCCCATAGAGGAAATTGAGAATGACGAGGAGCCAGCGGCAGAAGAATGCCCACGTGCCGAAGCGCATGATCTTCAGATAATCAGGCCCGAGCATGTGGAGCTCCGACATCTTACGAGGGCCGACAAAAAGGGAATAGCCCTTTTCAACCGAAGTTCCCGGCTGAACCGTAAAGGACGGATTCACCAGCGCAGCGGAAACCGCCTGAATGGACAGAGCCCCACCGGGAGCCGCCACATTGCGGACAGACCTCACCTCAATGCCAGTGGCCGGCACCGCAGGCGTCAGCACTTGAAGAAAGAAACGCTCTCGCGCCGTCGCCCAGAAGACGGGGCTCGACATGACCACCGAGGAATTGGCAGGAGCGGCAGGCGAAACCATCGCCGCTTTGCATCCACCACCTGATGAACCATACTGCGTCGCAAACCCGATCTTCTTCGTCGCCTTGTTCACCTCGGCAACCGTTGGCTTGCCCTTCTCATCTGTCGTCTTCACGTCGACGGCCAGATCGGTATCGGGATCCTTCGCGGACAAGGCCGTCATGGTTCCCAGGGCAATACGGTATTCCGGCACGGACCGCACCTCGGTGGACAAGTTCTGGAAGGAATCGACCACGGCAACACTGTAGCCGTTCGTCAACGAAACCGACCGATTCAGGCGAAGACCGTCGACCGTCGTCGCCGTCAGATTCGCGGTCCGAGCATCGGCCGAGACCGTCACCGTAAAATCGGCTTTCACATCAAGCCCCGCGAGGTTCTCCAAGGCAAGCGAAGGGGCCCCTGAGAAGTCGAGTTCAACCGCCCCGTCCTTTGAACGAAGCGTCTTGTCGTATTGAAGGAATTTCGAGGCCTTGATGCCACCGCCTTTCGAGGTGAGGGTGACAACCGCCACCTCGTTGCTCAGCACAAAGGTTCGCTCAGGAACCGCTTCGACAACCGGGGCTACGGAGGCAGGTCCA
>CAZQYQ010000542.1:0-1616 GCA_964597625.1 uncultured bacterium | reverse complement strand
AACATTTCAGCGTCTTCCGGACGATTGAACAACTCGGCGTCAGTCTTGCCGATTACTTCTTCAGGTGTCCTTCCGACAAAAGAAGCAAACGCCCGGTTGCAGAGCACATATCGGAAGTCATCATCGGCATCCTTGGCAAAGAAACACAGTGGAATGGAGTTGATCATTTTTTCCCATAAGTTCTGCTGCTCCTTGAGTTGGTCGAACACTCGGCGAATATCGGTAACATCCTGAACTACGCCGGTGTACATCTCCTGTCTCGGATCGCTCCGGTCGGTGGAGGAATTCAGACGATAGTAATGAAACCCGTCCTCGTCTTTTGTGCGATAATCAAAGGTTGCGGAAAAGATTTCCCCCCGGGCGAGCTTTTCCCATTTCGCCAGCATCTCCGGGCGGTCTTCCTCATAAACCCAGCCGTCAATTGCGCCGATGCGGCCATCGGCCACCGGAAGCAGTCGCGACAGCATGCTCGAACCGGTGATTTCCCGGGTCACGGGATTGAATACGAACGTCGCCGATTTGGAGATCTTCGTCCCGGCTTCCAGCTGGGCATGGGCATAACGCAGGCGGTCGCGCTGGGCATACTCCTCGGTCACATCGCGGAATACAAGAATCGCGCCAAGTATCTTGCCGTCCGGGTCGATGATCGGCGCGGCGCTGTCGGCAATGTGATACCGTGTCCCGTCGCGGGCAATCAGATCGGTATGGTTGGCGAGTTCAACGATCATTCCGGTTCGCAGCGTCCGCATCACCGGCGAAGGACTCGGCAGGTCGTTGTCATAATTGTAAATCCGGAAAATCTGATCGTGAGGTTTTCCCAGAGCCTCTTCTTCGGAAATCCTCAGCATCCGTTCCGCCACCGGGTTCATCATCGTAACTTTGCCTGCCCGGTCGGTCGTGATGACGCCGTCGCCGATGCTGTTCAAGGTCAACCGGAACCGCTCGGCGCTTTCCTCCGCTTTGTGCTTGGCCTGTTCCAGTTCCGTGACATCAAATGCCGCTCCGATCAGGAGACTGGAGCCGTTGTCCTCCTTGAATGGCCATGTGATCATGCGCATGGAATGAAGTTTCCCCTCCGCGTCTGGCAGCGGAATGACGTTTTCTACACCATGTTCCAGATTCTGCATATTTTTTTCATCATCCTCGCGAATGATCGCCGCAGCTTCTTTCGGATAAACATCGAAATCGGTTTTGCCATGAATTTCCTCGCCTCGCAGATTGGTGAAATCCTGCATCCCTTTGTTTGAAAAGATAAAACGGTAATCATTGGCCGGGTCCTTTGCAAAGATATGAATCGGCAACGCATTGATGACCAGATCCCACATCCGGGTCGAACGTTTCAGCTTCTCCGCATACTCCTGCGCTTCTTTACGTGCCTCCTGCAGTTCCGCGTTGTCATGGGAAAACCATACAACAGCTTCTTCTCCGAATACTTCCTTCGGAACGACTTTCAAAAACATGGCGCGCTTGGCTCCCTGCGATTCATATTCAAGCACACTGTTTTCGCCCGTGCGGAACACTTCATGTATGACCGAAGAGACCTTCTCGTAATCGGAGTGGGGAACGTCTTTGAGAAAACGGATATTCCCAACCTCAACATCCGGCAGGTCCCGGGC
>CAZQYQ010000541.1:0-1660 GCA_964597625.1 uncultured bacterium | reverse complement strand
GATCGGCACTTTCGCGATCAACGGAAGGCCCTTCGACATCCTGGTCATGATCCTCTTCGGCCTCATCGGTTTCCCCATGAGGAAACTCGGCTATCCCGAGGCGCCCTTCGTCCTCGGCATCCTGCTCGGCCCGATGGTGGACGAGAACCTCAGGCGTGGGCTCATCCTCTCGAACGGCAACCCGCTTCCCTTTTTCCAAGGCACCATTTCGATCGTGCTCATCGTCGCCGTCTTCTCCTTTCTGACGGGCGGAAAGATCATCCAGCCAAAGAACCTGCAGTTGATTTTAAGCCAGCTCTACGTGCCGCTGATTGCGGCCATGGGCGTATTCATGATTATGACGGCGGGCGGGCTTGATTTCTCGCAGGGTTCGATCCTTGGCCTGACCTCCATCATCATCTGCTGGGTGTCGCAATACCATATTTTACTTGCGGTGGTTGCGGGCATTTTTGCCGGCGCGCTCATGGGCGCGTTCAACGGCCTGTTCCACGTGAAATTCAAGATTGCGTCGTTCATTGTCACCATCTGCACCATGTATCTTTTCCGCGGGCTTTGCCAGTTTATCACCACGGACGGGCCAATCGCCGCGACGGTTGCCGTTGTCGCGCTGAATAAAACATGGCTCAAAATTCTCCTGACCGGCGTTGTGATTCTGATTGGTTTCTTCATGTTTCGTTTTACGCGGCTCGGCATGGATCTGCGCGCCATCGGCGCGGGCGAAACCGCCGCGCGCTATTCCGGCTGCCGGCCGGAACTCACCAAGTTTCTAATCTATGTTGCGGCGGGCGCGATTACGGGGTTTGCTTCGTTTATCAATGTGATGAAGGTTGGCTCCATCACGGGGACGGCGGGCAGCCAACTGGAGACGCAGATTCTCATTGCGCTCGTGCTTGGCGGACTGCCGATTTCCGGCGGCGCGAAAGCCAGCTTTTCGAATATCCTCATCGGAACGCTGACCTACAGCATTCTGGAAAAAAGTCTGCCGATGGTCTTTCCGGTGTCCGCGACGCAGCAGCTGGTCAAGGGTATCATCTTCCTTTGTGTGGTCGCGTTGACGATCGACCGCAAATCGCTCCGCGTGATCAAATAACGGCGGGAGAAGGCCGGTTTCATTTGAATGCAACAGAGAGATTTCTAAATCCCCCCACCCCTTTTGATATGGTTTATGAATGTCCCGAGGCAGCCTGACGGCTGCCTTTTTTGTGCCGTTGCCGGTCGGCTCGGCCTTGGTCGATTTGCCTGCCTGCAAGCCGCTTGCACCCGGTTTCCCGTCGGACATCGAACCGTATTATAAGGGAAAGACGGTGTACCACGAGGAATAAAAATTTTCGGAGAAGGGCTTGCATTTCCGAAAATACCATGATAACATAATAACGAAATAACGTTCGAATGTACTAACAAAGATTTTTCACGTCTGACTGTGTCTGCCGAGCGGCGGATTACTATACCGGCTCAGGTATCATTGGATCGCAGCATCCTGGTTCAGCTGCAGCTTGGAAAGCGAGGGCTCACATGAAAGCATTCATTCTGGGAATCGATCAGGGTTCGACCGGCTCCAAGGCGATGATCGTAAACGCACAGGGCGAAGTCGTATGCAGCGCATATCGCCGGATTCGCAGCTTCTATCCGCAGGAGGGCTGGCTCGAACACGACCCGAATG
>CAZQYQ010000540.1:0-1660 GCA_964597625.1 uncultured bacterium | reverse complement strand
AGCGATAGTGTGTGCGCTTCAGCGGCGGCTGAATGACGTCGCTGAATAGCTTCATGCGGATCGACTCCTTGAAGGCAAGCGCGGTGACCACAGCCGACAAGGCCCTTTGTTTAACAGTAGGCTTCAAAAAATGCTCATCGTATTTCCGCTTAACCGCTTCAAGCATCGTTGCGGTCGCCTTGTTTTGAGAAAAGACACCTGCCGCCAGAATGAAGCTTCGGGTTGAATCAAGAAAGGTCTTAAAACCTTCGGCACGCACTTTGATGAGAGGATCCGTGCTGCTGGCGGCGTATTCATATCCCATCATCGCGGTTTGAACGGCCCGGATGAAGGAGGCACCGTTTCTGCGGTAATCCCGCTCAAAGGCTTTTCTGAGAAAGTCTGCCGATTCCTCGCAGGTAAATTCCGGATGCTTGAACCAGATGCGGTCTTGGCCGTGGCGCTCTTCATAGGGCATTTCTTCTGTCGTACACAACTTCCCTTGTTCCTCGTAGTCGCGATAGAGCTTCGTCCCGGGAAGCGGCCCCAATTCCATGAACTGAACGTAATCGGCCCTTAGCCCCGTTATGAAATCAACGTCCGCCCACAGGTTCTCATGCGTGTGCTCTTCGAGAAACAGGATAGCCGAGGTCATGACGCTGACGCCGCGTTTTCTTAGCTCGGCTACCAAGTGTCTGAAATCAACCCCTTTGTTCTTCTCATAAATCTCGTGCGTCGACTCGACCCCCATCCAGACAAAGGTGATCCCCAGGCGGACCAGCAGATCAAGAGTGGGAAGGCTTGTGATCGTTTCGGCGGAACTGAAGATCCCGAACGTGAATTTCCGGCCTGAATGTTCGATGCACGCGAGCAACTCCATCGCCCGCTGCGGTACTTTCAGGAAGTTCTCGTCCATCACGCCGAAATCGGTCACCCCGAGTTTGTCCTCATAAGCGCAACACACCTCGAAGATCTCTTTTCCGGTCTTCAGATATGTGACATAGTCGCCAAAGAAGTGTGAGGTCGCGCAGAAACGGCATTTGTTGGCGCAGCCGACCCCGGGAATGAGAATCCCGGAGCCCTCCGGCAAGGGAGTGCCCAGCACTCGCCGGTTGTGCGAACTGTACATGAGCGGGTGTTTGATCGGTTTAGCCGGATCTTCGCCGAACAGCTGCCGTAAAAAGGCGACGCCCTCGCCTCGGCACAGGTAGTCATGCTCGATGACGGCTTCTGTTTCGCTGACCGCAACGCCGTGGCCTCCGAGAATGATTTTGCTCTGCGGAGAGTATTGGCGGATGAGGGCTGCCATCTTTTGCGCTTTTTTGAAATTGGGCATCACGTAGCTGATGCCGACATAGGCATACCCCTTTTTTAACTCCTCGATAAACTGCGGCAGAGTTGGGAAATCGAGAACGACCGTCGGCATGTCGATATTCTCGGCCAGAAAATAGAGACCGAAGCTGGCATGGTTAAACCGATAGGAGAATATCCCCTGTTCCCTTGTCACCTGATTGTGAAAGAGTTCCATGAGATTCTCTTTTCGCCCATATTCGTCGTCGACCGCATACGGACCAAACACCGACGTGAGCAGTAGTTTCTGACGACTTGCCATGTCAGCGCCTTCCGTTTCCTCTTGGCATATTCTGCCTCCTTTTCTCTGTGTTCTCCGGGCAAATAGTGG
>CAZQYQ010000539.1:0-1691 GCA_964597625.1 uncultured bacterium | reverse complement strand
ATCCGAAACGGGAAAGGAGAGGTGTTGGGGCTGTATCCGCTGATGCCCGCAAAGATGACGGTCGACCGGGATGCCAGGGGTGCGCTTTTCTATCGTTACCAGCGCACCACTGAGGATAGCCCGGGATTGGGCAAGGCTGAAACGGTGTATCTCGACCCTCACGACGTGCTGCACATTCCGGGCTTGGGCTTTGATGGGCTGGTTGGCTATAGCCCGATTGCCATGGCCAGAAATGCGATCGGTATGGCCATCGCATGTGAAGAGTATGGCGCGAAATTCTTCGCCAACGGCGCAAACCCAGGCGGCGTATTGGAACATCCCGGCACGATCAAGGATCCCGCGAAGGTCAGGGAGTCCTGGAACTCCGTCTATCAGGGCTCTGGGAACAGTCATAGAATTGCCGTGCTAGAAGAGGGACTCCACTTTAATCCCATCTCCATCTCTAACGAGCAGGCACAGTTTCTCGAAACCCGCAAATTCCAGATCAACGAAATTGCCCGCATTTTCAGGGTCCCCCCGCACATGATCGGCGATCTGGAGAAGAGCAGCTTTTCAAACATCGAGGAGCAATCACTGGAATTTGTCAAATACACACTCGGCCCCTGGGTAATCCGATGGGAACAGGCGCTGGCGCGTGCGCTGTTTTCCGAAGCGGAAAAGCCGCGGATGTTCTTCAAGTTCAATGTAGACGGGCTGCTGCGCGGCGACTACGTCAGCCGCATGAACGGCTATGCCGTGGGCAGGCAGAACGGCTGGATGTCGGCCAATGATATCAGGTCGCTTGAAAATCTCGACCCCATCCCGGAGGACGAAGGTGGAAACCTTTTCCTCGTCAACGGAAATATGTGCCAGCTTCGCGACGCCGGAAGCGCCTACTCGACTAATGCCCCAGCTACAAGCGCAGACCCTGTTGCGCAGCCTTACCAACCCAATGAAACGCCTGAACAGGCGGAAGAAAAGCCTCCTGAGTCAGGAAATAAACGCACCCGAAAATCACGAAAGGAGCTCCCTCGATGAACAGGTTTTGGAATTTCACAACCGACGGGGATACCGGTGAGCGCACTCTTTACCTCTGCGGGGTGATTGCAGAGGAGTCGTGGTACGGCGATGAAGTAACGCCCGCTGCTTTCAAGGCTGAATTACTCGCCGGTGAGGGCGATATCACCGTTTGGGTGAATTCGCCGGGCGGCGATATGCTCGCGGCAAGCCAGATTTACAACATGCTCATGGCTTACAAAGGCAATGTGACCGTGAAGATCGACAGCATCGCAGCTTCGGCTGCAAGCGTCATCGCCATGGCGGGTAAGAAGGTGCTCATCAGCCCGACCGGCCTGATAATGATTCACGATCCCGCGTCCGTGGCCATCGGCAATACCGACGAGATGCGCAAGGCCATTCAAATGCTCGACGAGGTAAAAGAATCGATCATCAATGCCTATGAAATGCGAACCGGGCTTTCCCGCGCCAGGCTCTCGCATCTCATGTCCAGCGAGACTTGGCTCAACGCGAATATGGCCATCGAGCTGGGCTTCGCGGATGACCTGCTATTCAAAGCAAACAAGGAACAGCAACCCCTCGATGGGCAGCTCATGGCTGAAAATGGCTACACGTTCAGCTGCAAAACGGTGTCCAACAGTCTGCTGGCAAAGATTGCTGCCAAGATGCACAAAGCCGCGCCTGCGGTCACGGCC
>CAZQYQ010000538.1:0-1703 GCA_964597625.1 uncultured bacterium | reverse complement strand
TCTCTGCGTTTCATAACACGCTGTTTTCTCTTTCAACACTTTAAATCCCGATCACGCAGGGGTCAAGTCGATACGAGCAACTGGTATTGATATATTATATTTTATATGACATCGACGATGCCGGAAATTTCTGAATCGTTTGGCGTTGTTTCTTCCCGGAAGAAGGCCAGACCCGGACGATCAGGGCAAACAGCGGTGGCCTGTCGTCCAATGTCTGGTGACTCCGGCACCGGGTATCGAAGTTGAAGTCTCGTTTCAGGGAGCTTCAGATATGCCGCCTCGTCATTGACGCTGCGCCCAAGGCGTTGGATGGATACCTTGTCCACCCGTCGGCCTGCGCCATCCGGGCGCCAGCGGTCCCGTTCAAGGTGCGCGAAGCCACGCAGGCATTGATACGAACAAAGATGTTCGAGAAGGGCGCCAGTGTGATATCCTCCGGCATGTCATGAAGTTTCATCATGTGGTTCTTTCACGCCGGTTCGTTATGGCTATACCCATGGATATATGCGCGACCACGATCATTCCATGAAGCGTTTATTCCTATCGTCTTTCACGGATAAGAGCGAAAAACCGATCGCGCCGCTTTTCGAACAATGAATCCGAGAACCGATTTCGGTCGCTGGTTTTCCGTTTCGCGGCAGCTTGCCGCCTCGTATCTTCAGATGGCGCTCGCCTACCGGGGCATGATGATCATCTGGGGCTTTCAGATGCTCCTCATGCCCTGCATTCTCATGCTCGCCTGGCTGTCTGTCGGGAAATCGGCCGGTTCCGCGTATTCGGATGGAGACTATCTGCTGTACTATTTTTCAATGCCGTTCGTGATGAACCTGACCGACTGCTGGACGGTTCAGACGTTTCCGGAGCAGATTCGTGACGGTTCGCTGAGCCGTTCGCTGCTGAAGCCCGTTCATCCTCTCTGGCTGCACGTTCTGGAGAATGTGACCCACAAAATGGTTCAACTCAGCATGATGCTGCTTCCGATGGGCATTCTGGCCTGGGTGATTCATGACCGGCTTCCCGGAATCAACCTGAGCCCGTCCAAGCTGCTGTCGGTCGTGTTCGTCGTTTTTCTGGCGATGTCGCTCCGATTCGTTCAGGCAACCACTCTCGCCATGACGGGCTTCTGGATCGAACATGTCGAAACGCTCAATCTCGTTCTGAACCAGGGCATCTGGGCCCTCATGGGGGGGATGATCGTTCCCGTCGAGACATTTCCCCCGACCGTGAAATGGATCGCGGGGTTTCTCCCGTACCGCTATTCCCTGAGTTTTCCGATCGAGGTGCTCCGTGGCCATCTGAGCGTCGGGGAAGCCGTAACCGGCGTCATCATTGCAACCTTCTGGATCCTGTTATTCCTCGTTGCCGGCAGAATGATGTGGCGGCGCGGATTGCGCAGCTATACGGCATACGGAGGCTGAACAGGAATGCGTCGGCACCTTCGCATCATTCTTCAGTTCTGGAAAGCGCACCTGGTACAGGCCCTGGAATACCGTACCAGCTTCCTTCTGGGAATCCTGGCCAACTGTCTCGATTTTTTCTTCGGACTCCTGCAATACGCCCTGTTTTTCACGGTCGCCGACACGATCGCCGGCTGGGATCTGCCCCGCATGCTGGCGTTTTATTCCGTATTCATGACGATCTTTTCTCTGCATTTCATTCTGCTGTATCCGAATCTCGATGCGATGAGCCGTCTCGTGAATACC
>CAZQYQ010000537.1:0-1711 GCA_964597625.1 uncultured bacterium | reverse complement strand
GCCTCGTTCAGCAGTCTGTCGGCTTCCGCCAGGTTCGCGGCAGCATCGCGGCGTTTCACATCCCATTGCAGCAGCGCCACGCGCAATGTCGCGGGCCATTCCATGCAGTTCACAGGCATTGTACGGGTTTTCCGGCGACTTCAGGGGCGTTGAAAACCGCCGACAAAGCCTGATCCGGCCATTCGTTCGAACAGCGCGAAATCCGTCATTTCAGCCCGGATGGGGGTCAGGGACACATACCCTTCACGCACAGCCACGATGTCACACTCAGGACTCTGGTCGAGAATTTCCGGATCACCGCTGAGCCAGTAGTAGGGCTTTCCGTTCGGATCACGCCGGCATTCGAACGATTCACGGTATCGGACATGCCCCATTCTCGTGATGCGAAGCCCCTTGATATCGCGCTCGGCAAGCGCCGGGACATTGATATTGTACATGATCCCTTTTTCGGGGCCCGATGCCATGATCTGTTTGAGACACTCCCGGGCCCATCTGGCCGCGACGGAAAAGTCGGTGTTCGGGTCATAGCTTGCGAGGGAAAAGGCAAATGCCGGGAACCCGGCGAAAGCGCCCTCCATCGCGGCGGCGGCCGTTCCGGAATAGAAGACGTCAACGCTCATGTTCGCGCCCTTGTTGATGCCGGACACGACAATATCAGGCGGTTCCTTCAGGAGCTGCCCGATCGCAAGTTTGACGCAGTCAGACGGCGTTCCGCTGATCGCCCAGGCATTATGCACCGGAACGGGAAAGTGTACCGGCGTGGCGCGCAGCGGATGTTCCAGGGTCAGCGAGTGACTGCACGCGCTTCGTTCGCGGTTGGGAGCGGCGACACTGACGTGGCCAAGGGGCAGCAGGGCTTCGGCAAGAGCGACAATTCCCTTCGCCATGATTCCATCATCGTTGCTGATCAATATGTGCATGTTGTGTCTCCGTTGTTGTCTCTGCATGAGAAGCCGGTTGCCCGTTCGAACGGTTCATGATAGGATGGCGCGAATTGAAATGCAAGGGTCATCCATGCTCAAGGGTCTTGCGATCTCCCCCGGGTATGCGCTCGGTCGCGCGCACTGCCTGCAACATCTTCAGCTTGATAACGTACCCGCGAAACCGATCGCGGATTGCGATATCGAAGCTGAGGTTGCCCGTTTTCAGCAGGCGCAGCAGCAGTCCCGTGTCGAAATAACCCATCTTCTCGAACTTCCCCAGATCAAAAGCAGCCTCGAAATCGCGAATATTTTTCAGGCTCATCTGACGCTGATCGACGACCCGGACCTGAAGAAGGAAGTCATCAAGGGCATTCGGGACCGCAAGCAGAGTCTCGAGTCGGTCTTGTCCGTGGTCATCAAGGATTACAGCGAGTTTTTCCGCAAGCTTCCGGACCCTCAGTTTCAGGGCAAGGCGATCGATATCATGGATATCGGCCGGCGGATTCTGCGCAACTGCCAGTCCAACTCCTCGCTCCCGACTCCGTTCGAACAGAAGGAAGGCATCATCATCATCGCCGAGGATCTTACCCCCTCGGATATCGTCGGCTTCGATCCCAAGATCATCCGCGGTCTGGCAATGGCTGAAGGTACCGCGACCTCACATGCCTCGATTCTGGCCAGGTCGCTCGGGATCCCGGCCCTGATTCAGGTCAAGCACCTCCTCTGCGAAGTGAAGCCCGGCTCATTTCTCATTATTGACGGAAACTCGGGCAGCATCGTCATCGATC
>CAZQYQ010000536.1:0-1735 GCA_964597625.1 uncultured bacterium | reverse complement strand
CGATTCATTCACTTACACCGGAAGAGGAAATTTACAGAAAAAAGGTTGCATAACCAACAAACACAACCACGAACCGAAGCGACAAGCGTGAAATCCAACGAAACCCTCTGGAATCAAGTCATGCTCCAGTGCAGATTCCTTTCACCCGTTCGCCTTCACCGAAAGTAAATGACCTGTGATACACTCGTAACATCATGACTCAGGGAATAACCGTAACACATGTTTTCGGTTCGGCTCTGGTTGTCTGCCGAACCTGTCGTAACTCGTGCGCCTACTGCGGATTTCGCAGAGATGACGACGATCTGATCCCGCTCGAAAAACTTCGATCCGAATGTACGGGGTTCGCAAAGGGCGGCGCAATACAGATCGTTCTCCTGTCTGGTGAAAACCCCCAGGAATACCCGGCAACACAGATCGCCCTGAACAGGGAAGGCTGCAATTCGTATTCGGAGTATCTGCAGAAAGCCTGCACGATCGCGAATGAAGCGGGGCTGCTCCCAGTCGTCGAGGCCGGAGCCCTCGGATCATTTGACCTGCGGACCGTTGCTCAAGCCGCGGCTTCGATCAGAATCAGCCTTACGACGTCGAGACTTCAAAATGAGGGGGAAGCCCATTTCCAGGCCCGCAGCCGCGGCCCGGAAAATGCCAGGGAACGTATCGAGCAGGCCCATGCGGCCGAACTCCCCTACCATCTTGATTTTCTGATCGGCATTGGCGAGACGGAACAGGAACGGCTGGACTTCATCAGAGAAATCGGCTCTTTCTGCGCTGCTGATCCATGGCTTCAGGATGTGAGGCTCGTGCCGTTTCAGCCCATTCCCGGCACGTCGATGAGAATGCGACCGCCGCTTCCCTTCGAGGCCGTCGCTCTCGCCATGCGAAGCCTCAAAGAGGCGTTTCCGGTTCACTTCAGGTCCGTTGCCCCGCACCTTTTCGCGCGTTATCCGGAGCTGGCCGAGCATGGTCTCAATGATCTGTCGTGCATGCCTTTTTTGACGGGTGATCCAGTCATGCCGGGTTTTCGCGTGCCTGCATTCGAAACGACGAAAAACCGGCTCCTGGAACGGAACATCCTGCTCTGCGAGCGGCTTCCCCTCACGACCCCGGCCGCTCAGCGCAGGCCGCTGGTAGCGGCATCCCTTGCCGCCGCTCAGAAGCGCCTTGCATCCAGACATCAGAGTAATCTGACGCTGATCGACGACAAACACTGCTTCGTCTGTGGGTCCCGAAACCCGCAGGGGCTCCAGGTGACCTTCCAGCGCCGGGAACCGGGCACGTGTTCGACCGTCTGGACCGCCGGCCCCTCTCACCAGGGATATGCCGGCCTCGTTCACGGCGGCATTCTCTCGACACTGCTTGATGAAGTGATGGCGCACGCGATCATCGCCACCGGAGCGCAGGTTGTGACCGCCGACATGCATATCCGGTTTGTCCGGCCGGCACCGATAGGGTTCCCGCTGACGATTGTCGGGAATCGTACCGGCGGCCGGATTCATCTTCACCTTGCGAAAGGCGTCGTCATGATGCCCGATGGAACGGTGCTCGCCGAAGCTGAAGCCAGATATGCCGAATGCTGATTCTTCTTCATGATTTCCTTTCGTTTATGGTAAAACCGATACTCACGATTCATTCAGGATCAATCGCAATCCTCTCAAGGAGCGTAACCATATGAAAGCCCACAAGGAAAAACTCAGAGTCATCATCTACACGACTCACCACATGATCCGCGGCGAAG
>CAZQYQ010000535.1:0-1783 GCA_964597625.1 uncultured bacterium | reverse complement strand
ACTCAACACATTCTGCTTCAGTGTCTTGGAATACAACGAAGTCAGAAGACGGGGATACTTGCGCCTTTATGAGAGACGGTCTCTGATCATCCTGAGGATAATGAACGACTCGCGTTCCCGTTCCTCCAGCGCGCTGATTGTATAACTAATCGTTTCGCGGTAGTCCGGGATGAAAATCTTCGACAAGGCGTTGCAGCGGCGTTGGGTCTTGCGAAGCTCTCGCGCCAATCGCAACACGGCGGTTTGAAGTTCCGCCAATTCGCCAAGGAGCGGGAGCAGTTCCACGAAACGACGCATGGCAAGGTCGGCATTCGCCGAGGTGCCGCTCACGCCGAACTGGACTCCGACCGGCTCGCTTCGCACCGTGACCCGGGGTATTTTCAGCCCCATGAGATGCCGGTCGGACAGATCAACCTGGTGATCCATATCTATGCCCAGGATTGCGCTGTCGATCGACTTTGAACCGACATCCAGCTCCGCCTCACGGAGTGCCGCGAAGGCGCGGTCGAACGCGTCAGTGATCCCGGCTTCAACATCGCGCACATGCTTGAGCCGGCTCATGAGTTCGAAAATCAGGATCTGGCGCTTTTGTTCGAGCAGGTCGTAGCCTTCCTCGGCGAACGCGAGCTGCCGCTTCAACGAGAGCAGATTCGACTTTGTTGGAGCGATATTCAGTTTGGCCATAATGCTGGGCTTCTCCTTCTAGGTGGCGGCGGCTGGCGCTCCGGCAGCCGGCGTTCCCGGTTGCTCATGGTAATGTTGCCGAAGCAGCGCATCCCCTACCCTGTGCAGTTCATCGCGCGGCAGCATCGACAGCATGTCCCAACCGAGTTCGAGCGTGGTCGCGATGGGCCGGTTTTCGTATTCGCCCTGGGTCAGGAAACGCCTTTCAAAAGCATCGCCGAACTTGAGGTATTGCTTGTCGAGCGGGCTGAGTTCCTCTTCGCCGATGACGTCCGCCAGCCCGCGCACACGCTTGACGTATGCGTAACAGGCGAACAACTGGCTCGCCAGGGCAGGATGATCTTCGCGCGTGTAGCCTTTGCCAACGCCGTCCTTCATGAGCCGCGACAGACTCGGCAAGCCCGCGATTGGCGGGTAAACGCCGCGCTGGAACAGATCGCGATCGAGCACGATCTGACCTTCGGTGATGTAGCCGGTCAGGTCGGGAACAGGGTGGCTGATATCGTCGGCGGGCATGGTCAGAATGGGAATCTGCGTGATGGATCCCGCCGAACCTTCGATGCGACCGGCGCGCTCATACAGGCTGGCCAGGTCTGAGTAAAGATAGCCGGGATAGCCCTTGCGGCCGGGAATCTCGCCACGGGCCGTCCCCACTTCACGCAGGCTCTCGCAATAGTTGGTCATATCCGTCAGCAGGACGAGCACGTGCTGGCTGCAGTCGAAGGCCAGGTGCTCGGCCAGGGTCAGCGCGACGCGTGGCGTCAGGAGACGCTCGACGCTCGGCGAGTCGGCCAGGGAGAAAAACATCACCGCGCGAGCCAGGGCGCCGGAGTCGCGGAAATTGCGAATGAAAAACTCAGCCACATCGTGCTTCACCCCCATGGCGGCAAACACGATCGAAAACTCGACCTGCTCCTCCAACAGGCGCGCCTGCCGGACGATCTGGGCGGAAACACGGTCGTGCGGAAGGCCATTTCCGGAAAAGATCGGCAGCTTCTGGCCGCGCACCAGGGCGTTCATGCCGTCGATGGCCGACAGGCCTGTCTGGATGAACTCCCGCGGATACCGGCGCGCATACGGATTGATGGGCATTCCGTTC
>CAZQYQ010000534.1:0-1783 GCA_964597625.1 uncultured bacterium | reverse complement strand
AGTTCATTGCTGCGCCTTCAGCCCTTCCGCAGCTCGATTCACGATCGAATCGATCAGGTCGGCATACGAACGGATGTCCGTTTCGGCACCCACGGATGCAGGCATGACGAGAACCGTTCCGCCGGCTTTTTCGGCAGCCATGTTTGCAAACCGATCGGAATGGTATTGTTCCCGCAGAATCAATTTGCAGTTGGCGGTTTTCATGGCAAAAACCAGCCTGGCAAGTTCGCTGCCCGTGGGCGGCACGCCGGGGCGGGGCTCGACGTAACCGATGATCTTCAGATCAAATGCGTCGGTGAAATAGATCCATGAACTGTGGAAACAAGCGACAGCACGGTTTTTGAAGCCAGCCAGCAGTTCCTGCCAGCGAGGAATTCGCGATTCAAGATCGGTTTTAAATGCCTCGAAATTTTTCCGATACTCCGCGGCTCCTTCCGGATCAGCCTCAGACAGTTTCTGCGCCGCAAGAGCGGCAATTCTGATGCCGTTTTCCGGATCAAGCCAATAGTGCGGGTTTCCAAGCGGATGCACATCGCCCATTGATGGATCGACCCGTGTCTGCGGAATTTCTTTGATTTCGACGGCCTGTGAGCAATCGACATATCCGGGGCTGCCGGGCTGAATCGTCATATTGCGTGCACCATCGATGAGGGGCTTCAACCAGATCTCGAGTTCCAGACCGATGCAGAACAGCAGCCTTGCGCGCCCCAGGGTCATCATGAAACTGGGGCGGGGTTCCACAAAGTGCGGATCCTCGTTGCCCTTGCCGATCGACGAGGCTCTCACACGCTCGCCGCCGATGCTCCTCACGATCGACAGCAGATCGGTGGTCGTGGTGACAACCTCGATCGCGGCCGACGATGATTGAGTTGAAACGACCATGAACAGCAGAGTTATGAGGATGATATTGAGTATTTTCATTTGTACATGCTCCTTTGGAAACCTGTCGTGCCAGATGCTCAGAAATTCGCCAGATGCGGTTTGTGCGGTCCCATTCCCCAGATAACCTCGAACAACACCTCGTTTGCGGTTTTCTGCGCGAACGGATCGCGAACATGCCGAAACTGAAGCTGAAGCCGGTCATTTTCGGTCAGCCAGTAACCGAGATATGCGGACTTCGCAATGCTGTTGAACCCGGCATCACCAGGCTTTTCCGAACAATCGTATTCGAGGCCGACATGCCAGTTGTGATCCTTCTTGAACTTGTATAACGCGTTGATGAAATATCCACGCGACGTCCTGTCGGATCCAACCGGCTGCTCACGCCTGTTCCACATCCATTCGCCCCATAAAACCAGTCTGTCGAACTGGTTGAACCGCCGGCGAAGCATGAAATCCGTGCCTATAAGCCTGGAATGTAGATCACTGCCCTTGTCCCAGGCACCCTGGTGCAGGTCGAGACCGACATTCATGTCGTCGCGATCGTTGAGAGGCGTATTCGCATAGAGCCGCCCGCCGACAGCCCGAGACTGCCCTTCATTGAAGACGAGTTCGTTCGAACCTTTCAAAACATCGAAGGATGCCTTCATATAGGTTTTGCTTTTCAGATCGACGGGAAGGCTGAGGGAAACGCCGTTTTCCCTGAACCCTTCATCGCCCGTGAAATACTCGAGTGAGAGAGGTCTGGCGACCATCGGCCAGTCATGCGAATGAACCGTATTCAGAAAGCCGCTCGGAACAAGGAATTTACCGACACGGGCTTCCATTCTGGCCGGGAGAAGATGGGCGAAATCGACGTAGCCCTCTTCAACTTCCGCCCCCTCGTCACCGAGACCGACTGTGA
>CAZQYQ010000533.1:0-1785 GCA_964597625.1 uncultured bacterium | reverse complement strand
ACGAACAGGTGGTGGCCTGCAATGCCGACAGGCCGCAGGCGGATCATATCGCACCGCTGAAGGATGGCCGCGAGGCGTGGCTACAGCTGAACAAAATCGCCTATTGGAACGCCACCGGCAGCGGGAAGACGCTGCTGATGCATGCCAATATCCTGCAATACCAGTTCTATCTCGACAAACATGGTCGCCGCCGCGAGTTGAACCGGATCATTCTGCTGACGCCGAATGAAGGTCTCAGCCAGCAACATTTGCAGGAGTTCGAAGCGGCGGGTCTTGCTGCCGAACTCTTCCGCAAGGATGGCGCCGAACTTTTCACCGGACAGCGCATAGAGATTCTCGACATCCACAAGCTCAAGGACGAGATGGGCGATAAGACCATCGCGATCGATGCCTTTGAGGGCAACAACCTCGTGCTGGTCGACGAAGGTCATCGCGGTGCGTCGGGCGGCGAAGAAGGTGTCTGGATGCGCTTTCGAAATGCACTTTGCGAGAAGGGCTTTTCCTTCGAGTACTCCGCCACATTCGGACAGGCGGTGAGGGGTAACCGATCGCTCATCGATACATATGCAAAGAGCATCCTGTTCGACTATTCGTACCGCTATTTCTACGGCGATGGATTCGGCAAGGACTATCAAATCCTCAATCTCGACGAAGGGACGCAGGAGAATCACCTTGATACCTATCTGGTTGCCTGTCTCCTGTCGTTCTTTCAGCAGCAGCGTCTCTACCGGGAAAAAGGCCCCGCATTCCGACCGTTCAACATCGAGAAGCCGCTCTGGGTTTTTGTTGGCGGCAGCGTGACGAAGACGCTCGCCACGCGCGATGCATCCGACATAATCGAGATCCTGAAGTTCCTGTCTCGCTACCTGCGTGATCGCAACGCCAGCATTGAACGGATCGGGCGTGTCCTCGATCAAGGGATCGTCACTGCCACCGGAAGGAATATCTTTTCCGGTCGTTTCACCTATCTCAATACGCTTGGCTTCTCGGCCACGGAGATATTCGATGAAACGCTTGCGGTGCTTTTTAATGCCGGAGACGGTGGGGTACTCCATGTCGACAATCTGAAAGGGGCTAGCGGCGAGATAGCCTTACGTGTCGGCGACAATGACCCCTTCGGTGTGATCAATGTCGGCGACGATGCAAAACTCGTTCAGCTGTGCGAGAAGGAAGGTATCCCGACCGACGAGCGGCAATTTGCCGGCTCACTCTTTCGCACGATCAATACGTCGCAATCGACCGTCAATCTGCTGATCGGCTCGAAGAAATTCACCGAAGGTTGGAACAGCTGGCGCGTGAGCACGATGGGCTTGATGAATGTCGGCCAGACCGAGGGCTCGCAGATTATCCAGCTCTTCGGCCGCGGGGTCCGTCTCAAAGGCTATGGGGCAAGTCTGAAGCGGAGCGGCAAGGCGCTGTTGCCAAGCGACATGCCACGCCCGAAACATGTCGGTTTGCTCGAAACATTGTCCATCTTCGGCATCCGGGCTGATTACATGGCGCAGTTCCGAGACTTCCTGGAGGAGGAAGGACTGCCGACCAACGACGATCGGGTCGAGTTCGTCTTGCCGATCGTCAGGAATCTCGGAAGCGAGAAGCTCAAGACAATAGGCCTTAAGCGCCAGATCAACGGTGCCAGCACCGAATTCGGTGATGCATTCCGGCGGTTGGGCCCGGTTCCTACTCTGACGATGTCAGGTCCGGGCAAAGAGAAGGTCAAGGCGTACCTGCAAAAGAACCAGGTCATTGTGAACTGGTATCCAAAAATCCAGGCCATGAAGTCGC
>CAZQYQ010000532.1:1525-1795 GCA_964597625.1 uncultured bacterium | reverse complement strand
ACGACGCGTGCTACCCGGGCCTTTGCCGCCGGCCCGGCAAAGCCGCGCAGATCTTTTTCTCGGGCCAGCAGGGCCAGGGGCAGGATTCCGCGCGTGTGCCGGAGCCTGCCGTCGAGCGAAAGCTCGCCGATGATCAACAGACCTTCGAGCTTTTCGGCGGGGATGACGCCGGCGGAGGAGAGAAGGGCCAGGGCCAGCGGAACGTCGAGACCCGAACCTTCCTTGCGCACGTCAGCCGGCGCGAGATTCACGGTGATGCGCCGGGGAGGG
>CAZQYQ010000532.1:0-1515 GCA_964597625.1 uncultured bacterium | reverse complement strand
CGGCATTTTTGATCGCCGCGCGAACGCGTTCCCGCGACTCGTTCACCGAGGCGTCAGGAAGGCCGACAACGGCGAAGGAAGGGAGTCCGGGAGCGAGATCGACTTCGACTTCGACAAGGATCGGGTCGTACCCGGCGATCGCTCCGGAAATGACGCGCGTGAACATCGGATCCTCTCTTGTTGACGAATGACTCGCCGAACCGCTAGACTCGGTCATCGACAGACGTCTGTTGTTCTTCGCAGCATACCCGGGTTCGGTATCGCGGTCAACAGGCCTCTGAGGAGAACCGACGAACGGGCGGTGAGAGAATGACCCTGGATACCGAAGAGTTCAGACAGGCACTGGAAGACGACAGCCAGGGCGAGTTACATCCCCTGGATGAAGTGGCACAACCGATTCTCGACGCCATTCTGCTTGAGAAGCTCGATGTCGCCGAACAGCGGCTGACCGAGTTGAAAGAGCGCACGGGGGAAACGACGACAACCGTCTACCTCTCGGGAAAGTTGCTTTGCGCAAAAGAAGACACGGGTGCGGCCTACAACATTTTCAAGCGGCTTCACTACGAGGCGCCGGTATTCATGGGAAACCGCCGCGATTTTATCGATTTGCGCAACAAGCTGCTGACGCGGCAGCTCGACAAAGCCCGCGCGCAGTGGCAGGAAATCATCACCCGGTCGTTTCTGCTTATGGAGCCGAAAAGTGTCGATGGCGAAAAGCCCCTGGTCGATCCGAAAAAAA
This sequence comes from uncultured bacterium, assembly GCA_964597625.1. Classification (GTDB taxonomy): domain Bacteria; phylum Muiribacteriota; class Ozemobacteria; order Ozemobacterales; family Ozemobacteraceae; genus MWAR01. The sequence continues at coordinate 776 of CAZQYQ010000532.1, read as the reverse complement.
TTCAAACGGAGCTGATTCCGGATATTGAAGCATGTCTTGAGATATATAAAAGAATACTTGAAATAGAACCGATGCATATCGACGGCCTCCGGGGGCTTTCGGTGTGCTACTCGGAACTGGGCCGGGCCGACCTGATGATTCAGCTGAAAGAGCGTCTCCAGACGGCTCAGGAATACTGGTTTGAGCTGAACAAGATGCGGTCTCAGCATGTCTGGACCGAGTGCAAGGCCCTGGTGACGGCCGAAAAGTATGAGCATGCGATCCGCGTTGCGAATATCGGCATCGAGACCATGCCGGTTCACCGTGGCCTGATGATGCTCAAAGGTGAAACGCTGTTCAAGCTCGGCAAGATGCGCGAGGCCCTTTCATGCGCGAATACGCTTCTTCAAATCAATCAAAATGACAACGAGGCTCTGCGCCTGAAAAAAAAGATCGAGCTGCAGAAACTCGAGGAAAATCTCGCGAAAGGCCAGGAGTATCTGCAGCTTGCCGAAGAACAGCTTGCAGGCTCGACATCCCAGATGAAAAGGGCGAAAGAGTCTCTGGACCATTTCCTTGACGCCCTTTCATCGGACCCCTACAACCTTCGGGCGCTCGTGGGCGCCTACAAGTGCCATCTGATTTCCAACAATCCGCTCAAGGCCAGAAAGGCAATGGAGCGCATCAGGGAAATCGATGTGAATTACCCCATGAGCGACATGCCGTCGACTTCCGCGACGGCGGATGAGGAAAAAGCCGAAGCCTGCTTCGTGGCAACACGCCTGTTCGGCGCCGAT
>CAZQYQ010000531.1:0-1796 GCA_964597625.1 uncultured bacterium | reverse complement strand
ACATTGCCGAAATCGGCACCACCAGATAGAGCATCGCCAGAACAACCCCCAGCGCCTGAACCTTTTTCATACAGCCTCCATGACTGGTATTTGCTGGTAATGCAAACGAGTCTACCATGTTTCAACCTGTTTCCGTCGCTCTCTCGCTCACGGCACAGCCTATTCCCTTCGTAGGTTTTTTGCCGGCGTCAGTCCCGCTTCAATTGGCGCGATGCCGAACTTCTGAGGAAATTTATTCTTCCATCCGGACAATTCATTACTCCTCTCTGGCAAATATATATGGTGTATTATTTCGCCATCAGGATCTGGGGTTTTCTTGTCGCAGACGGGCAAGAGTGGTATCGTAGGCTGAAAGGCCGACGCACTGACATTGCATATGCGCAACTGCGCTCTTTCAACACGGGAGACTATAATGGCTGATCCGAATCTTTCCTCCTTCATCTGGTCTGTTGCCGATCTGTTGCGAGGGGATTACAAACAGTCCGACTACGGCAAGGTCATTCTGCCGTTCACCGTGCTGCGGCGCCTCGACTGCGTGCTGAAGCCGACCAAGGACGCCGTGCTGGCTGAAAAGGCGGCCCGGGAAAAGGCGGGGCTGAACCCCGAGCCGTTCCTCCTGAAGAAATCCGGCCAGTTGTTTTTCAACACCTCGCCGCTGGACCTGAAGAAGCTCATGGGGGACCAGGATCACATCGGCGAGAACCTCCGCGCCTATGTTCAGGCGTTCTCGCCTGCCGTGCGCGACATCTTCGAGAGCTTCGACTTCCACACCCAGGTCGACAAGCTTGCCAAGGCCGGGCTGCTCTATCTCGTGACTGAGAAGTTCGCCGGCATCGATCTGCACCCCGATGCCGTCAGTAATGCTCAGATGGGCCTCGTTTTCGAGGAGTTGATCCGCAAGTTTTCCGAACTCTCTAACGAGACCGCCGGGGAGCACTTCACCCCCCGCGATGCGATCCGACTGATGGTCAACCTGATCTTCATCGAGGACGACGAAGCCCTCACGAAGCCCGGCACCGTGCGCACCCTCTACGATCCGACCGCCGGCACCGGCGGCATGCTGAGCGTTGCCGAAGAACATCTCGCAACCCTGAACCCCAATGCCCGGCTCGTCATGCATGGGCAGGAGCTGAACCCCGAATCCTACGCCATCTGCAAGGCCGACATGCTCATCAAGGGCCAGGACATCGGAAACATCGTCTTCGGAAACACCCTCTCATCCGATGGAATGCACGGGAAAACCTTCGACTACATGCTCTCGAATCCTCCGTTCGGCGTCGAGTGGAAGAAGATCGAGCGCGAGATCCGGAAAGAGGCCGAGGAACAGGGCTACAATGGCCGGTTCGGCCCCGGACTTCCGCGCGTAAGCGACGGCTCGCTGCTCTTTCTCTTGCACCTGATATCCAAGATGCGCCCGGCCAGGGATGGCGGCAGTCGGTTCGGCATCGTCCTCAACGGCTCACCGCTGTTCACCGGCGGAGCCGGTTCAGGCGAAAGCGAGATCCGGCGCTACGTGCTCGAAAATGATCTCGTCGAGGCCATCATCGGCCTGCCGACGGATATGTTCTACAACACCGGCATCAGCACCTATGTCTGGGTTGTCAGCAACCGCAAGCCCGCCCACCGCAAGGGCAGAGTCCAGCTCATCGACGCCAGCAGCTTCTGGCAGAAGATGCGCAAGAGCCTCGGCAGCAAGCGCAAGGAGATGTCGGACGCGCATATCGCCGACATCACCCGCCTGTTCGGCGACTTCGTCGAGGCCGAGCAGGCCATCGTGCTCGACGCGGCGGGCAAGG
>CAZQYQ010000530.1:0-1797 GCA_964597625.1 uncultured bacterium | reverse complement strand
AGCCTTTTTTCCTAGCAGGTGGGCGCCCGCCGGAAGAGGGGTTTCATGTTTCGACAGCCGCGAGAAGAATGCTTCGAACCCGGTCAGAAACTCCGAGAGGCACTCCATGTCGCAGCTCTTTGCCGCTTCAAGCGCTTCACTCCAGCACTGCGCCATTGTCGCACGAACCGGCTGTCCCTCCGTCCAGGACTCGACAGAGGCCGTGAGGGCATTCAGCCGGTCACTCATCAGGCTGTTCTTCTTCCGAGTCTGAATGACATGACAATCCTGCGTTTCGTTCCGGATTCCGGAAAGGATTTCCTCGCACCTGGAACCATCAGCCTGTGTGCCGTCGAAGGATTCCTCGATCATTGCGAGCAGCTGGTCGCGGGCTCTTAGAGCGCAGTCGATGAGAGCTTTCGTGACGGGCGCTTCACCCGCGCGCACATGTTGAAACTCATTCTCGAGTTCATGGGCGAACTCGGAAACAGCAGTGATTCCGACCATTGCAGCCGAGCCTTTGATCGTATGCATGGCCCGGAAAACGCGATCGATCTCTTCGTGAGAATCGGCTTCGGAATTCATCCTGAGCAGAGCTTCTTCAAGCTCATTCAGATTTTCCATGGCCCCTTCGAGGAAGACTGATTTCAGTTCTTCATTCATATCAACCTCCAAATGGAATTCTCTTCGTGCATCATCTGTTCCTCTGGCTGTCGTCAGGCCCCGGCTGTTTTTTCCCTGTTCTGCAGTGCGCCCTGAACGGCGATGATCTCGGTGGTGGAAAAGACCCTGTCGATATCAAGAATCATGATGAATTTGTCGCCGATCCTGCCCATGCTTTTGAGAAACTCGACGTTCATATGCGTGCCCATGCGGGGCGGGAGCTCGAGCTGGGACTGTTCCAGCTCAATCACTTCCTGAACCGAGTCCGCAAGGGCGCCTATGACCGTCGGTTCCCCGTCGAGAAGCACTTCGACCACGACAATGCATGTATTGACGGATTTCATCGTCGGTTCCATGCCGAACTTGAGACGCATATCCGCCACCGGCACGACGCTTCCTCTGAGATTGATGACACCCCTCATGAACTCAGGCGTCTGCGGAACCTTTGTTATCGGAGTGAAATCGAGTATTTCACGAACCTTCGCCACATCGACCGCATAGATTCCATCCGCGAGTTTGAATGTCAGATACTGAACGGGAGCCGTTTGGGATATTGCCTGCCGGGAATTCATGTGGTTCTCCTTCCTCGACGATTCCTGTCAATACTGTTCGAAGTCTGCGTCGCCATCTGTCATGACAATCTCGACCCCGGCCGCTTCACCCTGAGAAGGACGGCTTCCGCCGTTCCCTCCAGTTCCCCCGCGCCCCGCGTTCACCACGTGAAAAGCGGGTGTTGGCCGAAGTTGTTTCTGTTTTCCAGGCACGCTCTGCGGCTTGTCGGCAATCGGCCGGGCAGGTTTCTGTTCGGATTTTGGTGCCATCCGGATCTCTGATTCCCGGGTTTTTCCGGCACCGGTCTTGAAGAAGGAAATGACGGAACGCATCTGCTCGGCCTGTGATGTCATTTCTTCCGCGGTGGAGGCGAGTTCTTCGGAAGCGCCGGCGTTTTGCTGGATGACCTGGTCGAGTTGCTGAATGGCCTTGTTGATCTGCTCGCCGCCGGTTGTCTGCTCGCGGGATGCCGCGCTGATCTCCTGGACGAGCTCGGCGGTTTTTTGAATATTAGGAACTATTTTGTTCAGCATTTCGCCGGCCTGACCAGCAATATTCACACTGGAAGCCGACAGGTCGCGAATTTCACCGGCCGCGAGCTGG
>CAZQYQ010000529.1:0-1816 GCA_964597625.1 uncultured bacterium | reverse complement strand
GCGCCTGTCCGCTCGGAGCCCTGCAGGATCTTTTTATCGTCAGGCCGCTCAGATTGCCGTCTTGGCTGGATCGGTTGCTACGACTTGTTCCGGTCATCGTGCTGACATCGGCTGTGATCTGCGCAGCAAACGGAATGTTCAGTTTAATCTGCAGGACCGACCCATTTGTTGGGTTTTTCAGAGGTTGCGGAACCCCGATCATGATTTTGACCGGCGTTTTTGTTCTGCTGATCGGTACACTGACCGCACGCCCGTATTGCCGTTATTTCTGTCCCTATAGCGTGCTGCTGAGTTGGTGTACCGCCATCTCCTGGAAGAAACCGGTGATCACTCCTGAAAATTGCATCCATTGCAATCTCTGCGCAGGTTCATGTCCGACCGATGCCATCCGCTGTCCGGAACAGGCTCCTGCATTCCGGAAACTTGACCTGTTCTTCCGTTCGTTCATTCGGCGCATGATCACTGCGCCGCTGCTGGTTCTCTTTTTTGCCGCGGCAGGTTTATTCTGGAGTCTGCCGCTTGCGCGACATCTGCCCGAAGCCCGGCTTAATCTTGCGCTGACAAATCCATCCCCCGAAACAGCTGCCGAAGCCGATGCCGTCATCGCTTCTGGAAGAACTCCGTCCGAGGTCGGGAAAGCCGCGGAAAAAGCCACGCGTCGATTCCATCTCCACTGCATCCTCGGCGGCGGATTCATTGGATTGATTGCCGCCTTCCGTCTGATTGCGGCAGGCCGTAAACGGACCCGCACAGACTACGATATAGACCATGGTCTGTGCGTAGCCTGCGCCCGCTGTTATGAAGTCTGCCCGAAAAACAAATCCATCGAAAAACAAATTGTGGTTCAGGATGCCTGATACCGATCAACCACAGCCTGCAGTCGGGCTGTCTGCTCCTCGAGCACCTCGAAAAGACGAAATTGTACCCGGGCACGAATGATGTTATGTTCGGGGAATTTGACTTTGAAATAGATATCCCCGTTCAAGTAGTCCGTCAAAAACCGAATACCGAGGACAAAGACGATGTATTTGATCGAAAACACCATTTCGGAACGTTCCTCTTTCGTCAGAAACGGTGCCTCCTCCAGATATCCCCGGACAATCGCCTCGTAACGTTCGTAATCGATACCAACTTTCGAGAGGTCGGATTCATCCTCCGCTGTGAGCGAAGCCGCACTTCGGACCAGATCACCAAAATCGAAGAGCGCCAGCCCCGGCATGACAGTATCCAAATCGATCACGCAGATCCCGCGATGCGTTTCCGAATCGAGCAAAACGTTGTTGATCTTCGTGTCGTTATGAACAATACGCTCAGGCAACTCGCCTCGATGCATCCGATCAAGCAAATGTGAACACAACGCCGCCCGGGATTCGACGAAAGCAATCTCCTTTCGGACAGACGCTACACGATGAACCGTATCGGCCGTCACACTTTCACGGAAAGCCTCCAGACGTTTCGGTGCATGGTGAAAGAACGGAATGGTCTCATGCAACCGAGGCTGTGGCAAATCCGAGAGCAAATTCTGGAATCGGGCAAACGCACGGCCTGCCTGGTAAGCCTGTTCGGCATTTTCCAAGACTTCGTAGGCATGAACCCTGTCGACAAAGAAATAGATCCGCCAGACATTTCCCTGCTCGTCCTCGACGAAATTCCGTCCGTCTTTCGCATCCGCGAAATGCAGCACACGACGACGGATATCGGGGTGCCCGCTGAGTTTGTTCTTGATGTGCTCGGAAACGCGACCGAGATTATCCATCACTTCACGCGGTCTTTTGAACACATTCTGATTGATCCTCTGCAGCAAATAGGCGCTCCG
>CAZQYQ010000528.1:0-1831 GCA_964597625.1 uncultured bacterium | reverse complement strand
AAAAACTCTGAGGCCCGCCGAGAAACGCACGTTGGTCGACTATGTTCGTGAGACGTTTCATATGAGCTCCCGGGCATCTTGCCGGGCCTTGAATCTCAGTCGATCGGTCTACTTCTACAAACCCGATCCTCACCGCGATTTGGCTGTTATCGAGGCTATTGGACGTTTTGCGGAGAAATATCCGCGTTATGGTTTTCCCAAGATATTTCAGAAGATCCGAAAGGCCGGTAATACCTGGAATCACAAACGAGTTCATCGGATCTACTGCCAACTCGGGCTGAACATGAAACGCAAGGGCAAACAGCGCTTGCCGTCAAGATGCCCGATGCCTCTCAGCATTCCTGGGCAGATGAACCAGAGCAGGTCGGTGGATTTCATGAGTGACAGCCTTGCAGACGGCCGGACCTTCAGAACGTTCAATGTCCTGGATGACTTCAACCGTCAGGCGCTTGGGATAGAGGTCGACACAAACCTTCCGGCGGCACGAATCATCAGAGTGCTCGATCAGATTGCCTCATGGCGCGGTTATCCGAAGCAAATCAGGATGGACAACGGCCCCGAATTCATCTCCCTGGCGATGGCAGAGTGGACGGAGAGCCATCGGATTCATCTGGAATTCATCAAGCCTGGGAAGCCCACACAGAACTCCTTCGTGGAGCGGTTCAACCGCACCTATCGAGAGGAGATTCTGAACTATTACATTTTCAAAGACCTGAAGGAGGTTAAAGAACTGACCGCGGCCTGGCTTCACGAATACAACGAGGAGAGGCCACACGAATCATTGCAAAACAGGACACCCATCGAATATCTTCAACATACTGCCGGAAATTCTAATAATCCGTGGCCCTAACATGGGGGCACTTACAGTCCGCTTCTGGAAAAAGAACTGCGCGGGGGGAATGAATGCCGGGTTGAAAATGTATATGTCAGTATAGTATTGTTGTGCCGGGAAATGGTGCAATGCTCCGCTGATCTCTGGTTCTACTCCTTGGAATTGTTGCCTTCCTTCCTCCCGGGTTCTCGGTGGTCGATCTGTTTGATCATCCGGTCAAAATCGCTTTCAAACAATCGATCCTGGATGATACGGTATTTCTCGAATTCACTTTCGGCGTGGGCCTTGGCAATCTCGGCTGTTACCCTGCCCGCGTCCCGCAGGATTTCCCGGTCGGTTGCCTCAATGAAACGGTTCAAGCGGGTTTCCCAATCCTGCATCGTCATGGGAATCTGACGCAACGCCATATCTTCTGCAACGTCTAAATATGCCGAAACCAGCCGCTGCAGCTGCGCCATTTCGTGTTCGGTCAGATAGTTCTTCGCGACAGAGACATCGAATTTCTGGATTTTTCCTTTTGGGGCATCCTTCCAGGTGGTCAGCCCCATGTTCTCTTTTTCGGCATCGGCACGGGTATGGATGACTTCTGCCGCCGTCTGGCCGTGGATGGCCCAGTGCAGCTTGTTCTGCACGGTGGCAAAAAAACGTTTGGTGGCCAGGGCCGTCACGTCATAGTCGATGGCGGTGGCGTAAATGTCAGTGATTTTCTGATAAAATTTGCGCTCAGAGAGGCGAATCTCCCGAATGCGCTGCAGCTGTTCTTCAAAATATTTTCTGGTAAGGATGGAGCCGTCATTCTTCAGACGCTCGTCATCCATTGTATAGCCCTTGATGGTGAACTCTTCGATGATGGTGGTCGCCCATTTGCGGAACTGCACGGCGCGTTCGGAGTTGACCTTGTAGCCGACGGCGATGATTGCTGCGAGATTGTAGTGCTTGGTGTTGTAGCTTTTTCCGTCGGAGGCAGTTATTCGAAAATTTCGAATAACTGATTCCTCT
>CAZQYQ010000527.1:0-1845 GCA_964597625.1 uncultured bacterium | reverse complement strand
GGCAGGATGCCTTGCGTTGCGGAAGGGGTTGACATATCTCCAGCGTTCGGGTATACTATCGCTGAAGGTTGGGGAGAAGGAGCTCAGCCTTCTGGAGTGAGAGGGGTTTAAGGATTTACCTTCCCGAAGTTCCGCAGCCCAGACGCAGGCCGTCGGGCGGAAGCCCTGAGAATGGCCATGGGCGTGTGAAACCCGGACGATCAGGCGTTTGTACGCCTGCGCAGACGAAGGAGGGCTTGTCGGGGAGAGTAGGAGACCGGGCAACAGGCACGGCGGTTTACGCCACACAGGTAAAAGTTGCTCAGCGGATCGGAATACGGGCTCCGGCAATGAACCGCTCCTCGCTGACCGAAAAGAGTCGACCCCGTTTCGCCGGTACATGAGAGAAGGTAAGCGAAGGCGGAAAGGAGAGTATGGTAAGGAACAGTTGGACATGTGATGATGTCACGTGGAGGGTTTCCTCACGGCGAGAGTGAGGGAACCCTTTTCAGCATCCTGGGCGGAAGGGGACCCCGATGGATAAGCGGGGAAAGGGGTTGAGTGATTTATGTTCGCGCCGTCTGAGCCGGGCCTGTTGGTTTGACAGGCCCCGTCCGTTTCTGGCATCCTTAAAGGCTGTCGAAAGGATTTTTTCAGTGGCTATTACAGATTTTCTGGAAAAGAACGCTAAGCTTTATCCCACAGAAACCAGTTTGGTCGAGATCAGCCCCGCCAATCAGCCTGACCACGCCGTCACCTGGCGGGAATACAACCTGATCGAGTCGGCTTCGACGGAAAAATATCGCCGCGAGATGAGCTGGAAGGACTTTGACGTCAAGGCGAACCGCTTCGCGAACCTGTTGCTGACGCGCGGGATCCGGAAGGGGGACAAAGTCGCGATTCTGCTGATGAACTGCCTCGAGTGGCTTCCCATCTATTTCGGGATCTTGAAGACCGGCGCCCTCGCGGTGCCCATGAATTACCGCTACACGGCGGAAGAAATCAAATACTGCCTGGAACTGGCCGAGGTGAACACGCTGGTGTTCGGCCCGGAGTTCATCGGGCGCGTCGAACAGGTCTTCGACCATCTCCACGGGGTCAAGACGTTCTTCTATGTCGGCCAGAACCTTCCTTCCTTTGCCGACAGCTATGACAGGCTCGTTCATTATTGCTCCTCCACGGCCCCGGCCGTCGACCTGAAGGACGACGACGATGCCGCCATCTACTTTTCCTCCGGCACGACCGGCTTCCCCAAGGCGATTCTGCATTCTCACGGCGCGCTGGTCTCCTCGTGCAGGACCGAGCAGAACCATCATTCGCAGACGCGCGACGACGTCTTTCTGTGCATTCCCCCGCTCTACCACACCGGCGCAAAAATGCACTGGTTCGGCAGCCTGCTGTCGGGCAGCAAGGCGGTGATCCTGAGGGGCGTCAAGCCCGAATGGATCTTGCAGGCGGTGTCCGAGGAGAAGGCGACCATTGTCTGGCTGCTGGTGCCGTGGGCGCAGGATATCCTCGACGCCATCGACCGCGGCGACGTTCAGCTCGATAAATACCGCCTCGACCAATGGCGGCTGATGCACATCGGCGCGCAGCCGGTTCCCCCCAGCCTGATCCGCCGCTGGAAGCAGGTGTTCCCGGAGCAGCAGTACGACACCAACTACGGCCTCAGCGAGTCGATCGGCCCCGGCTGCGTGCACCTCGGCGTCGAAAACATTCGCAAGGTGGGCGCGATCGGCAAGGCGGGCCACCTGTGGAAGACCGCCATCGTCAATGAATCCGGCGAGCCGGTCCGGTCAGGCGAGGTCGGCGAGCTGATCGTCAGCGGCCCCGGCGTCATGAAGTGCTATTACAACAACCCGAAGG
>CAZQYQ010000526.1:0-1866 GCA_964597625.1 uncultured bacterium | reverse complement strand
CGCTGATTCCGGTCGTTTCGCCGATGGTCGCACATGGAAGAATGCTGAAAAAACGCCTGGGTGACGAGTGGGGAGTCGTGTTTATCGGCCCCTGTGCAGCGAAAAAACAGGAAGCGGCAAGACCGGAAAACGACGATGCAATCGATGCGGTCCTGACCTTCACGGAATTGATCCGCTGGTTCGAGGAGGAAAAAATCGAAATCGGAGCATGTCCCGCAAGCGGCTTTGAAAGTTATGGCAATCTCGACCGCGCCAGACTGTTTCCGCTGCAGGGCGGAATGCTCAAGACCGGCGATCTGGAATGTGACGGGATGAATCAGAATGAGATCCACTTAAGCGGAGCTGAAGAGATTACGGAGCTTTTTGAAATTCCGGCTTCCGAATGGAAATACAGAGTCATTGAACCGCTTTTCTGTGCGGGCGGCTGCATCAACGGTGCCGGTTTCCCGAAAGAAAAGAGCCTGTTTGAGAGACGGAAGGATATTATCTCCTATGCGGCCAAGACTGCAGGCAAAGGAAAAGGACTGGATTCGGACAACAAAAAGGTCAAGCTCTCAATCGACTTCTGCGAAAGCGAAGGCCCAAAAGACACCGGAAGGATCAGCGAAGAGAAAATCGCTGAAATTCTTGAGACCACAGGCAAGAGCAATCCGGAAATGCAGCTTAACTGCGGCGCCTGCGGCTACAGGACCTGCCGTGACAATGCGATCGCGGTCGCAAAAGGCATGGCGGAACCCGAGATGTGCATGGCCTATATTCGCCGGCTGGCTAAGCAGAGAACCGATCGGGTCATCGAAACGACGCCGGACGGTACCGTGATCCTCGACAGTATGCTCAATATTGTGAGCATGAATCCGGCGTTTCAGAAGATGTTCCTGTGCAACAACAGCATTCTGGGCAAACGGATCTCTTATCTGCTGGATTCGGACAATTATGAAAAACTGGTCGAAGACCTCGGTGATAAATTTGAAGGCGTTCGGACCAAGTACGGCGTGCGTTATCATGAAAATGTCTATGCGCTTCGTGCCGATAAACAGTATGTCGGGATCTATACGAATCTGACCAACTGGAAAAACGATGAGCGTCAGATCGATCTGATTAAAAAGCAGACGCTTGAACATGCGCGAGAGCTGCTTACACACCAGATCCGTTTTTCGCAGGAAATGGCACATTATCTCGGAAAGAGCACAGCGCAGGGGGAAGAACTGGTCAAACGGATCATGAACCTCTACGAAGACGAGAATCCCTATGGAGGAGCAGGAGAACCAAAATGAAATACATAGAAGATATCGTTGCGCAGACCTGCAAACAGGAAAAAACGGTTTGCGGCGATGCCTTCGGATGCGAGCGGTCGGCGGAGAGCACAGTCTTCGTCATCTGCGACGGCATCGGGTCGGGCGTATATGCCAACATTGCGGCAATTACCTGTCTGAACCGCATCATGGAGCTGATCCGTTCGGGAATGTCAGCGCAGCTGATCTGCCGCATGGTCGCAGACTCCATGCACGAAGCGCGCAAAGGGGAGTTCCCGTTTGCGGCATTTTCGGTTGCGACGATCTATAAAAACGGGCAGTTCACGATTCACACCTATGAATCACCGGATCCGATCCTGATCATGAATGGCACCGCTACGCCGATGAAACCGGATTTCCATAAAGGAGAATTCGAAGAATTCGGCGAGACCGCAGGAATCCTCGAGGAAGGTGACAGTCTGATCCTGTTTTCGGACGGCGCAAGTCAGGCCGGCACGGGTGCGGGTTATATTTACGGGATCGGAACGGAAGGTCTTGCGGATGCGGTAAACCGAAGCCTGGAAAAGGACCCTGACGTCAGTCGCCTCCCGCAGATGCTCGATGATCTGTCGCG
>CAZQYQ010000525.1:0-1884 GCA_964597625.1 uncultured bacterium | reverse complement strand
CTGTGGCTGGTCAAGGCGGACCCATCCCAGGTTGACCAGATCCTGGCGAATCTGTGCATCAACGCCAGGGATGCGATCTCCGGTATCGGAAAAGTGACCATCGAGACGGGAAACAGCACTTTCGACGAGGCCTTCTGCGCCGTTCACCCGGACTCGTATCCGGGAGAGTTCGTGCGGCTTGTCGTGAGCGATAATGGCTGCGGCATGGGCAAGGAAATCCTGGGCCACATCTTCGAGCCGTATTTTACGACCAAGGAAGTCGGCAAAGGAACCGGCCTTGGGCTGGCCACGGTGTATGGCGCTGTCAAACAGAACCATGGTTTCATTTCTGTCTACAGTGAACCGGGCAAAGGAACAACGTTTTCGGTTTATCTGCCAAGGTATGTCGGCGAGTCGGAGCGGCCGCAGATGGCAGGTGCAGCACGTCCTGTTCTGCGTGGCCACGAAACCATCCTGCTGGTGGAAGACGAGCCGACCCTTCTTGCCCTGATACGGATAATGCTTGAAAACCAGGGATACACGGTGCTTGCTGCGGGTACCCCTGGAGAGGCTCTCCGCCTGGCCAGGGAGCATGCTGGTGGAATCCAGCTGCTCGTGACCGATGTGATCATGCCCGAGATGAACGGCCGTGATCTGGCCAGGAACCTGATGGCTCTTTCCCCGCTCCTCAAGAGTCTGTTCATGTCAGGCTATTCCGCCAATGTCATCGCTCACCAGGGCATTCTGGAGAACGGGGTTCATTTTCTCCAGAAACCCTTCTCAAACACCGTTTTGGCCGCCAAGATCCGGAAAATACTTGATCAGTAACAAACACCTTCGGTTGTCTGTGACAACCGAAGGTGCGGTTTGATCGGCCAGCTGCCTGGCGGAATTTATGAGAGGGCTTTGACCATCAGTTCGGCGACGCGGCGGCTGAAGCCGGCGGGGTCGGGGAGTTTGCCGCCCTCGGCGAGCAGGGCCTGGCCGTAGAGAAGCTCGGCGTAGTCACCGATTCGTGCGTCGTTTTTATCGCTCGTGTAAATGCCGTTCAGCTTTTCGAGCAGCGGGTGGGTCGCGTTCAGTTCGAGGATGCGCTTCACGGTCGGCACGTCTTTGCCGGTCGCTTTCATCAGCGCTTCGAGCTGCGGAGTCATGTCGTATTCGTTGCCGACGATGCAGGCGGGCGAAGTCGTCAGGCGGCTTGACAGCCGGACTTCCTTGACGTGTTCGCTGAGTTTGCCCTGCAGTGACTCGAGAAGCGGCTTCCAGGCGGTTTCCTTCTCTTTCCGGGTCTCTTCCTCTTTTTTGCGCTCTTCCTCGCTGCCCAGCTCGGCGACGCCCTTCGCGGCCGACTGGAACGTCTTGCCCTTGAAGTCATGCACGAACTGCACCCACACCTCGTCTACCGGGTCGCTGAGCAGCAGGACTTCGTAGCCCTTGGAGCGGAATGCCTCGAGATGCGGGGACGACTCGGCCATCGCCCGGGTTTCGCCGGTTAAATAGTAGATGCTTTTCTGTTCGGGCTTCATACGGCTCACATACTCGTCCATCGTGAACCAGTCGCTCGGCGAGAAGGTGCTCTGGAACAGACACGCATCGAACAGCCGGTCGCGGTCTTCCGGAACCTTGAACAGGCCTTCCTTCACCACGCGGCCGAACTCTTTCCAGAAGTCCAGGAACTTGTCACGCTGGTCGGCGCGCATCGTCTTGAACGCATCGAGAACCTTGCGGGTGATCGTTTTGCGGATGCCGGTGATGCGCCGGTCGTGCTGTAGTATTTCACGTGATATATTCAGGGGCAGATCTTCGGCATCGACGACGCCGCGCACGAAGCGCAGATACTCGGGTACGAGATCCTTGCAGTCGTGCATGATGAACACGCGTTTGATATACAGGTTCACCCCG
>CAZQYQ010000524.1:0-1900 GCA_964597625.1 uncultured bacterium | reverse complement strand
GATGCCGACGAGAGATTCATACTCCGCCGCCCCCGGCATGCCGCCGGCAAGTCCGAGAATCTGCCCCGTCTGAAGAAAGGTCTGAAGCCTGGGAATGGCGATCGATGTGCATGCGGCAACCAGCGGCCTGCCGTGTTCGGCAGCCGTAAAGACGTAATCGTCAACGCCGTGATTCCCTCCCGTCAGGCTGAGGATCAGGCTGATATCGGCCATACCGAACCCGTGCCCATCGCTCGTCCGGAAAATATCGAGGTCGGCAGTTCGTCGGCCCCTGCAATCGATCGGATACGGCATGAAAATATCACGGGACATATTTTTCAAGTGAATCACGCCGCCCGGTTTGAAGCCGAGAATAACGAAATCACGTCCGTCGATCAGACCAGCCTCAATCTGCCTGTCGCGGGGATCACGCGAACGGCGCAGAAACACACGCGCAAGCCGCAGGGCCTGCCCGGCCAGTTCCGCGCTCAATGCCCAGTTTCCAACCATCACGGGTTTCACGCCGTGCCGGAAGGCCTGGACAAGCACGGCAATACCGGTCGGCTGCAGCTCCGGGGCCGATCCCGGCTCGTAATCGAACGAAACCATGAGCCGCGAGCCCGGCGGCAGTGCTTCGACTCTCTCATGCATGTTCCTGACCGTCATGCCGGGCTCGATGCGAAGTCCGATTGGTTTGAGCATCGGCACGATGACGGCAATCGCAACCAGCAGAAAAATGTACCGCCGGTCGAGGCATCGCAGGGAGGCAAGCAGCTCGATCAGCTTCATTTCATACCTCCCCGCCGAGATGGGATCTGTCGATTCCCGTCAGAACCTTGAAAGCGGCCGACAGGGCACCGAGGACGGTGCCGATCAGAATCGCCGTCTGCGCCGCGGAGCTCGGCACATTCATGACCCAGTCCTTGATCGCAAGCATGCTGAAATGCGGCGACGCCTGCCAGGGCGCCCCGATCACCGCCAGCAGCGGGTCGACGACTGGCCCGGCAAGATCATCGATCACCCGGCCCAGCGGGATATTGCCGAGCATGACGATCGCGGCGGTGATGAGCAGAAGTGAGGCCTCGCCCGACCTGGCACGAAAAGCCCTGAAAGCCGCCGAAGCCATGAAAAATGCGACCAGCGAAAACATCGTCGCATGGCCTGTTTTGACAATACCGTCGAGGATGAGCCGGTACAGCGGCTCGATCAAGCCGCCCGCCTGCCCGATGCCATCGATCTCCGTCGCTGGCTGAAACCCTCTGGCCAAGCCGATCACAAATGTTCCCAGGAATGCCCCCACCAGCGTCAGGTGATATGGCCAGCCTTCGGCACGCCTCGCGATGCGCCGGATATTCGCGGCAAGCAGGCTGAATATACCGATGAACATCGTGAAACCGGTTATGATCTGTGCCCAGACGGGCAGCACGGCCTCGGCCCGCGCCATTCCAGGAACAGCGGGTCCCGAGACGAACGCGAGAATCATGATCAGTCCGGTCACGAAGGTGACCAGAACCGGAAGCGATCTGAACGTCACGGTTTCACCATGTCTTTCTCAGCCACCGAGAAGCCGATGCAAAAGCGAATCGCTCCACCCGAAGGGGGCGAACGAGAAAATGCCGGGCCACTGCCTGATGGTCGCAAGCCCTGCCCCGATCAGAATCAGAAGGGCAACAGCGAGTTTTCCCGCATCCTGTCCTTTCAGCGCGCCGACCTCTTCAGGCCTGCGCGAGAGGTAGGCGGACGCCGCGAAAAGTTCCTCCCCGATCAGCGTGTAATCGCACGAGACGACAAAGAAGGGAACCTGCGCCACATCAGCTGTTCCGGCAATCTGCACAGCACCGACCGAACTGCCCATCTCGGCAAGCAGCATCGCTTCCGCGGAGAAAGAGCCGAGAAAGAAACAAGCGCCCGGCAGCGAGCG
>CAZQYQ010000523.1:0-1903 GCA_964597625.1 uncultured bacterium | reverse complement strand
CCTCGGATGTGCGGCAGTTGCTCGTGCGCAGGGGCATGTTCCGCTGAAGCAAACAGGGATCTGGAGCGTGGCAGTTTGGTTGGCGCACGCGATGGGTTTGACGGCTTTTATTTTCGCGTGACTATGCGGTCTGAGCCGGGCTCAAGCGATAATTTTTCCTTCCTTTGAGCTGGAGCGGCAGTATTATTCAAGTTCGGCCGCATCCACTGCGGCCAGACGTAGACAAAGTAACTGGGAACTATTTATGCCACTCACACACACTAAAGAGTTGTTTGCCAAGGCCCTGAAGGGCAAATACGCAATCGGCGCTTTCAATGTTAACAACATGGAGCTGCTCCAGGCTATCATTGAAGCCTGCGAAGAGGAGAAATCCCCAGTGATGCTCCAGATTTCCAAAGGCGCCAGGCAGTACGCCAACCCGGTTTACCTCAAAAAACTCATTGAAGCAGCAATCAGCCTCTCGAATATCCCAATTGCCGTCCACCTGGACCATGGCGATTCCTTTGAACTCTGCAAGGACTGCATCGATGAAGGCTTTACAAGCGTGATGATCGACGCCAGCCACGAGCCGTTCGAGAAAAACGTCGAAATCTGCCGCAAAGTCGTCGATTACGCGCACAAATACAACGCAGTCGTCGAAGGCGAACTCGGCCACCTGGTCGGAGCCCAGTTTGACGAGGGCGAAGCAGGCGGCAATTATTCCGTCAAGGGCCACTACACAAACCCGGACGAAGCCGTGAAATTTGTGAAGGAATCCGGAGTCGATTCCCTGGCCGTGGCCATTGGAAACTCGCACGGGGCTTACAAGTTCAAAGGCGAGCAGCACCTCGACCTCGAACGCCTGAAAGCGATCAAAAAGGCACTCATGGATGCCGGTCTCGGAGATTATCCGCTGGTCCTTCACGGCGCTTCCAGCGTTCCCAAGGAACTCGTTGACGAAATCAACAAATACGGCGGCAAACTCGCGGACGCCGCCGGCGTGCCGGAAGCGGACATCGAAGTCGCCCGCCGCATCGGCTGCACCAAGGTCAATATCGATACCGACCTGCGCCTGGCCATGACCGCCGCCATCCGCAAGGTCTATGCCGAAAACCCGAAGGAATTCGATCCTCGTAAATACCTCGGCCCGGCTCGCGCCAAGGTCAAAGACCTGGTCCGGCACAAGATCCGCGACGTCCTCTGCTGCGCCGGCCACGCTTTCGATTAACCATCCGGTCTGGGCTATAGGATTTTCAAAAACCGCCTGTCGAACCATTCGGCAGGCGGTTTTTCTGCGTCTGGCGGCGATTCGGACGTCCCGCCAAACCAATCGCGGCTTCATAATCCCACCTGATTTTACATGATGGTCTGAATGTGTCACATTGACACGTTATAGCACCCCTAAAAACACCCAAATTCGTGCTAGCGTGTCGTAATGACACATTCGCGATAGGGAGATCGTTGTGATTTAATATCGCAAGTATCTTATCAGAAGCGACATATGCATTTTTATGAATGCTGGTACAAGTGAAGCTATATTTCACTTGCTGAACTTCGAAACATCTTAATCGAATAGGTCAGATAAGATAAACGAAAGGAAATCGCATATATGAGCAGTTTAACAAGATGGCAACGACCTGATTTGGGATGGCCCACTCTGGGCCTGGGAAGGCTGTCAACGCTTCGCGATGAACTCGATCGCCTCTTTGAATCGCCATTGACTGAGTTTGCGCAGAGCAACCAACTCCTTAGCGGTTGGACTCCGGCGCTGGACGTTTACGAACAAAAGGACAATGTCGTGGTGAGGGCGGAATTGCCCGGGATGAAGAAAGAGGACATCGAAGTAACGCTGCATGAAAACACGCTGAGCATTTCAGGCGAGCGGAAGCACGAGGAAACCCACAGAGATACGGAGGTTTATCGG
>CAZQYQ010000522.1:0-1917 GCA_964597625.1 uncultured bacterium | reverse complement strand
CCCTATCCGGCTGGGGTGATTTTTTATCGCATTCCCGGCGCTGGTACTGAACTACTTCGGACAGGGCGCACTGATTCTGAAACAGCCGGAAACTCTGGCCAACCCGTTCTTCATGCTCGCTCCCGGCTGGGCTCTCTACCCGCTCGTCGTGCTGGCCACCGCCGCTTCCGTCATTGCCTCACAGGCGCTTATCTCCGGCGCATTTTCCCTGACCATGCAGGCGATCCAGCTGGGCTATCTGCCCCGCATGGAAATCCGCCACACATCGTCCGAACAGCGCGGCCAGGTTTATATGCCGGCGATCAACAGCTTCCTGCTCATCTGCTGCCTTGCAATGGTACTCGGCTTCCGCTCCTCGAGCAATCTGGCTTCGGCTTACGGCGTCGCGGTCACACTGACAATGATTGCCACTACCGTTCTGTTCTTCATCGTAGCGCGAAAACGCTGGGGCTGGAACATACTGGGTGCCGGCGCATTATGCACAGGTCTGCTTCTGGTAGAATTCGTTTTCTTTGCCGCCAACGCTCTCAAAATCTGGCGCGGCGGCTGGCTCCCTCTGGTGGTCGCGGCCGGATTTATGGCTGTCATGACAACCTGGCGGACAGGCCGGCATCTGCTCGGCAGACACATGAAAGAACGCCAGCTGCCGCTGGAAAGTTTCCTCGACGATCTGAGCCTCGGTCATGCCGTGAGAGTTCCCGGTACAGCCGTATACATGTCCGGCAGTCTGCTCGGCACTCCATTAGCCCTTCTTCACAACTTCAAACTCAACCGTTCCGTGCATGAGCGCGTGGTTCTGCTCACCATTCTTGCCGCCGATGAGCCATACGTCGACCCCGCATCGCGCGTGCAGATTGAAACGCTGACCAACGGATTCCATCGCGCTACCGCCCGCTACGGTTTTATGGAAACCGCCGCCATCGGGGAAATTCTGGCAGATTGCCGTAAGCTCGGACTGGAACTGCATACAGGAGCCTGCACCTTTTTCCTCAGCCGCGAAACGCTGGTGGTGACGCCGGCCAAAGGAATGGCTGCATGGAGAAAACGGCTCCTTGCACTCATGTCCCGCAACGCCCAGCCGGCAACCGCGTTTTTCGGCCTGCCAGCCAACCGCGTCGTCGAAATGGGCATGCAGATCGAACTTTAAATCCGCCTTTGCAAGAGTCCGGTTAAATTCTTCCAACCTTTGTAAATTTGACTACACTCTCCGCATGAGCAAAAAACTTTTCCTTCTCGACGGGATGGCGCTGGTTTACCGGTCCTACTTCGCCTTCATGCGCAACCCGATGATTAACTCGAAGGGCCGCAATGTTTCCGCCGTTTTCGGCTTTCTAAACACCCTGCTCGAACTCATCGAGAAGCAAAATCCCACGCACATCGCCGTTGCCTTCGACGTCTCCGGCCCGACCTTCCGTCACGACAAGTTCCCGGAATACAAAGCCCAGCGCGAAGAAACTCCCGAAGAGATCCGCGCCGCCGTTCCCTGTATTCATGAATTTCTGAAAGCCTTCAATATCCCGATCATCACCGCGCAGGGTTTTGAAGCCGACGACCTGATCGGCACGCTCGCCCGGATTGCGGAGAAAGAAGGCTTCGATACCTACATGGTCACGCCCGACAAAGATTTCACCCAGCTCGTCGACGAACACACCTTTGTCTATAAACCCGCCAAGAGCGGACTGCCGCCCGAAATCATGGGCGTTCCCGAAGTTCTCAAATATTGGGAAATCGAGCGGGTCGAACAGGTCATCGACATTCTCGGACTCGCGGGCGACGCCGCCGACAACATTCCCGGCGTTCCGGGCGTCGGTCCGAAGACTGCGCAGAAACTGATCGCACAGTACGGCTCGATTGAAAACCTGCTTGAACACACCGGCGAACTCAAAGGCAAGCTCAAGGAAAACCTCGAAGCCAACA
>CAZQYQ010000521.1:0-1926 GCA_964597625.1 uncultured bacterium | reverse complement strand
CCGCCGAGAGATTGCCGAACGAAAATGCCCCGGCATTCTCCGTATAGGTCGTCGCGATGGTCCGGCCGGTGGCGTCTTTCGCAACGACGGCGATCCCGCCGTACAGCTGGCGATCCGCGTAATACACCTGGCCCGAAAGCTGGGTGACGACGGCCGGCTGCGGAACGATTCCGCCGCCTCCGGTACCCAGACAGCCTGAAACGACGACTGCCAGCACCGCCATGGCAACAAGCCACCCCGTGATCCTCATGCCGGACATTCTATCAGATCGGAAGGGAACGTACAAGGCACGAGAGAACAGAGATCCACAGAGGTACGGTGCTGAAATGCGGAACAAAAAGATCAACGGGCCACGCAGGCACGAAATTTATCGCCGTTTCCTGCAGGGCTTGCCGGTTCACGTGAGAAAACGTAGAATCGATGCACGCCCGCGTTGCGGCGGAAAGGATGGACTCCATGGCCATATCTCGCACGAACTCGTTCAATTGCACTCCGGCCTTCCTGTTTGGAATGATGCTCGCGTTGCTTCTGCTTACATCCGATGCGGCGTCGGCGCGTACGAACGACCATCACTCGCCGAACAAACCGCCGCTCCCACCGGCCGATCAGATCAATCCCCAGCTCCGCTGGGGGCCGGTGCTTGGTCTTGTCACTCCGGATTCCGCCTCGATCAAGTGGGCGACGACCGCTCCGGCCACCTGCGCTCTCGAACTGCAGAGTAAAACCATCGCATCGACAAATCCCCAGGGCGTCTATCACGGCGTCCTGCTCACAGACCTGAAGCCGGACACCGCCTATACCGCGACGATCTCGATCAGTTCCAGAACCGGTATCCGCAAGTCGCCGGCTTTCTCGTTCCGCACCCCGCCGGCGAATCTCGAATCCTTCAGCTTCGTGGCGATGGGCGATACCCGCACCAATCACGCCGATCACCAGCGCGTCGTCCAGTCGATGCTGAAAAACTTCCCCCGGCCGGCCTTCATCATCAACACCGGTGATCTTGTCGAAAATGGCCAGCAGACGATGATGTGGGATAAATTTTTTGATATAGAACGCCCGATATTTGAACGGTTGCCCTTCATTCCCGCGATCGGAAACCACGAAAAGAAAGCCGCGACGTTCTTCGGCATGTTCCAGACCCCGATGAGCAGCCAGAACGAGTTTCACGCCTGGCACTCGTTCAGATACGGGAATGCGGTGTTCGTGATTCTTGATCCGCTCGATGCCTTTCCCCCGCAGACCGAGTTTCTCGACAGGGTTCTGGCACGCGCCAAGGCTGATGGAGTGAAATGGAAGTTCGTCGTCTGGCACGCCCCCGCGTTTTCCTCCGGAAGCCATGGAAACAACCCCCAGGTCATTCAGGCCTGGGTCCCTCTTCTCGAAAAATACGGCGTGACCTGCGGCTTCTTCGGTCATGACCATCTCTACGAGCACAGCGAAAAGAGCGGCGTTGTCTATCTCACCCTCGGTGGCGGCGGCGCTCCTCTCTATTCCGTCCGCAAGGGCCAGAATCCGTATTCGAAGCTGGTCAAGAGCGTGTTTCACTCCGCTCAGATTACAGTCAGCCCCGACAAGGTCGATGTGAAGGTCGAAGACGACAAGGGCGGCCTCGTCGACTCCTTCTCCATCCCCGCCCGCTGAACCCGGAAAGAGCCCGGCATGAAGGAGCGAATCACAAAGACACCAAAGGCACGAAGTCGTTTTCTTCATGCCTTTGGTGCCTTTGTGGTGAGCTCTCTGTGTCTCGATGACCTGCTGGGGAATGAGCACCTGCGGCTCAGTATTTCGGCGGCGCTGAGAGGCTGAAATACAAGCAGACTTTCTGACGGAGCTGCCGATACATGGAAAAAATCGTAAGCTCTATCATTGCTTCGCGTCTTCGTGGAAAAGGAACTCTGTGCCTTGGTGTCCCGGTGGTTCGAAGCT
>CAZQYQ010000520.1:0-1937 GCA_964597625.1 uncultured bacterium | reverse complement strand
GTGTCAGCCAGCTTTACCGTATTGTTGACTTCATGCGGGGTATCGACAATGTACCGGGAAAAATCGCAGAGATCGAGTATGATCCCAACCGTTCTGCCCTGATTGCGCTCGTTCAGTATGCTAATGGCAGGAAGACCTACATCTTGCTGCCGGATGGTCTCAAGGTCGGCGATACGATCGTCTCGGGCGACAATGTCGAGATCAAGGCAGGCAACAACACAAAACTGGTCAGAATGCCGTTGGGAACAATCATTCATAATATTGAACTTTTCCCCGGCAAATCGGCGCATGTTGCTCGTGCAGCGGGCGCATCAGCTCAGCTTCTGGCCAAGGAAGGCGGATGGGCCCAGATCCGGATGCCTTCCGGAGAGATCCGGAAATTCTCCCTGGATTGCAGAGCGACGATTGGACAGGTAGGAAACCTGGATCATAACAAAGAAGTGCTTGGCAAGGCTGGCAACAGCCGGCATCGCGGTATCCGTCCCTCGGTACGCGGCGTTGCCATGAACCCCATTGATCACCCGCATGGTGGCGGTGAAGGCAAGTCTCCTGTCGGGCACGCCGGGCCTCTTTCTCCTTGGGGTAAGCCCACTCTTGGGTATAAGACCCGCAAGAAGAAGAACCGTTCCGACAAGTATATTCTGAAGCGTATAAACTAGGAGAACGTCGATGAGTGATACGAAGACCAATAAGAACTTTGTCGAGGAACGGCTTCTCGGCAGGATTCTTGAAATGAACCGGAAAGGTGAGAAAAAGCTCATCAAAACGTGGAGCCGTCGTTCTCACGTCGTCGAGGAAATGGTCGGACATACTATCGCTATTCACAATGGCAAAACGCATGTTCCCGTTTATATCTCGAAAGCCATGGTCGGTCACAGGCTGGGTGAGTTCGCGCTTACCCGCAATTTTCATGGCCATACTGTTCCGACGGCGCGCACCAGCGCTCTGAAGTAGGTGCACAATGGAAGCATTTGCAAAACTTGAGCATGTTCGGCTTTCTCCGTTCAAGGCGCGCCTGGTGGCAGACCTCGTCCGAGGAAAGAGTGTTGATCAGGCGGTCGCCATTCTCGATTCGTTACCCAATCGGCCTGCCGTGACGATCAGGAAGGTTATGCTGTCCGCTGCTGCCAATGCCGAGAATAACTTCAAAATGAATCGCGACACGCTGTATGTGTCAAAGATCCTCGTCGACGGGCAGGGTGGAGTCAAGAGAGTCTCCCCGAGAGGCATGGGTCGTGCCGATATCATCCGCAGGCCGCTCTCCCGGATCTATATCTGTGTAGCTGAGAAAGAGGAGGCTTAGGTGGGTCAGAAAGTACATCCGTATGGATTCAGGCTCGGCGTCAGCTCGGACTGGGAATCCAAGTGGTTTGCATCAAAGAAGAACTACAGCGAGCTCGTGCTGGAGGATTATCACATTCGCCGTGAGGTTGGCAAGATAGAGCGGGATTTCTCCATTGCTGAAGTCGAGATCCTGAGAAAGGGTTTCAATATTACCGTGCGTTTGCACAGTGCTCGTCCCGGTGCTCTGATCGGCAGGAACAAGGCAGAACTGGAGAAGATCGAGGCAAACCTCAAGAAGGTTCTGACCAACAAGCAGGAAGTTCTGCATGTTGATGTCAAGGAGATCAAGCACCCCGATCTCGACGCAAAGATTCTTGCGCAGAGCATTGTTGCAGATATTGAAAAGCGCGTTTCATACAAACGCGCCATGAAGCAGGTCATCAAACGGGCGATGAGAGCTCGTGCTGGCGGTATCAAGGTTCAATGCAGCGGACGCCTCGGTGGTGCAGAGATTGCGCGGACCGAATGGTATCGTGAAGGCCGCGTGCCGCTTCAGACCTTGAAAGCTGACGTAACCTACTCCTATGAGCCGGCTCTCATCAAGTTCGGCCGCATCGGGGTCAAGGTATGGCTCTACAAGGGAGATGCACCCA
>CAZQYQ010000519.1:0-1945 GCA_964597625.1 uncultured bacterium | reverse complement strand
TGCCGACCCTGTCTCCACGCTTTGCTGGAGACGATGCACCGGGAACAATCCACCTTGCGGCCTACATGGATCAGGAGCTGGCCGGCTGCGTGACATTCATCAGGAGCCCTTTTGAGGGGCGCCCGGCGTTCCAGGTGCGCGGGATGGCGGTCGATACCGGCTGCCAGGGATATGGAATCGGCCGCGCCCTGCTCGCGGCGGCGGAAAAGGTTGTCGGACAGGATGAAGCCAGCCATCTCTGGTGGTGCAATGCCCGCGCTTCTGCCGTCGGCTTTTATCAGAAGCTCGGCTGGCAGGTCGTTTCAGAGGAGTTCGATGTGCCGGGCATTGGCCCCCATGCCCGGATGATCTGCCGGTTCTGATTCATTCTTCCGTTGATACGAGAATCTTCAGCGCGCCCCGCGCTGCCGCGTGTCTGAATGCATCGGCAGCCCGCCTCATCGGATACCGGCCATCCACAAGACGTTCGACAGGGTAGTCACCGGTAGCCAGGGCGGTCAGGGCCTGCCTGAACGGGCCACACCGGGATCCGACAACCGTGATTTCCTTGGTTACCAGGGATGTCAGGCTGATTTCATGGCGGCCGGCGATCGTCGACTTGATGACGATCGTTCCGCGGGGCCGAACCAGTCTCAGAGCAGATTCAAGGCCTGATGCCGAGCCGGTTGCATCGACGACGAGATCCGCGTCGGCCAGATCGCTTTCGGGAACCATGGTATCGACACCCGGATATCGCACCCGTTCGAGAATTTCCGGGTGGTGCCCGACGAGCGCAGCGCGGCCTGCTACCTTGGCCAGAACCCATGCGCAGAGCGTTCCGATCTTGCCGGAGCCGAGAACGACGATGCGCATTCCGGGCCTGATATGAAGTTGTTCGGGAATTTCAAACGCGGCAGCGAGGGGTTCGGTGAAAACAGCCCGCTCATCACTCACTTCATCGGGAACGACATACAGGTTTCCGGCCGGCAGCACGAACCGATCCGCGAAGCAGCCGTCAATCCCGTCGATGCCGAGGGCCCGTCGGCGGCCGCAGTGGCCCTGCAGCCCCGAACGGCAGCGGGAACAGTTCTGACAGCCGATGTTGATTTCCCCGACGACCCGGCGTCCGATCAGTTCAGGAGAATCGGCTTCAAGGACATCGCCAACAAACTCGTGGCCCGGAACCCCCTTGAACTCTCGATACCCTCGAAGAAGCTCGAGGTCCGTGCCGCAGATTCCGATGAGACGGGGCCGGATCAGCGCCCAGCCCTGCGGTCGTGCCGGCTCCTGCCGCCCCTCGGCGATGCGTATCTGGCCTTTCTCGATTAAAAGGGCTCTCATCGAAGCCTCCAATCCATAAGATTCCTGAACCCGTTCAGTCCTTTTTGCGGGAGAGGACGTCGGCGAGACCTTCAGGATGGACGGTTGCCTCGAGTTCCCGGACGAGGGCCGAATCTTTCGAGATATTCCCGCTCTGTACCGGGAAATCCTTGCCCTTTTTCGTCTTCACAGCAAAGGTGAATTTCTGATCGCACCCGATGGGCTCGATCCCATCGAGATCGAGACGGAAAGGGCGAATCAGCTCATTACGGCGGGAGATCAGCCGTTCGATCGCGGCCTTCTGGCAGAACACGGGCCAGCCTGAGTCGGCGAAGGCGCGCTCGTAATCCTGACGGGTGAACC
Organism: uncultured bacterium; assembly: GCA_964597625.1. Lineage (GTDB taxonomy): Bacteria > Muiribacteriota > Ozemobacteria > Ozemobacterales > Ozemobacteraceae > MWAR01. The sequence continues at coordinate 283 of CAZQYQ010000519.1, read as the reverse complement.
GCGCGATACGAAGGGCCATCCAGCGTGCATCAGCCCAGGTGCAGGCAGTCCAGGAGCGGGGAATATACAGCGGGTGCATTTCGAAATTGATCGTGGTGGCCTGCCAGGTGACGAAGGAGGTCTGGAACGAGTTCAGCTCTCCGGCCGCGTTCCAGCTGCCGAGAACGTTTCCCAGATCGCTCTGATACTCGACATGGCGGTCGAATTCGCCGGTTTTTGGATTGAAAAGATAGGCGACGCGGGAATTGTCGTCTTTCATATCCTTGTGCTTGACCCAGCAATC
>CAZQYQ010000518.1:0-1948 GCA_964597625.1 uncultured bacterium | reverse complement strand
ACAGGATTCCCTGGTGCGCCAGGCTGATCTCGCCCGGGCGCGGCGGGTTGCCGCCTATGAACATCCACAAGTCAGCTAGATATTTCCCCAGTATTCGGAGAAAAAACATACAAGTCACCTAGATTCTCCGATATGACATTGGTGGACAGTTTCCCAAAAATACAGCAGCATGCTGGATAGATTTTTGCGATGCCGCGAAAACCGATCTGCGCACGCCTAAAGTTGGCGCATTGTAACCGCTCATGGGCTCACCATTGGCTGGTGCATCGAATCGGATTCGCCGAGTAAAACGCTGAAATCCAGAGCTAGAAGCGGGGATACTGGGGGGTAGCCATGCGGGAAGTCTGGAACGTAGTTTTTTCTCGAATTGAAAGGATAGCCGGGCCGATATTTGTGCCCGTCGTTGTTTCAATGCCAGCAACGTTCATCTGACGAGTCACTCGATGGCCGTTCGGAAAATCCCCAAGAACTACAACTACGTTACCGGTGGGTTCGCCAGTCGCAAGCGGACATCCATGGCCGGTTATGAGTCTCCTCTCGAGCATGAATACATGATCCTTCTCGAGTTTGACCCGGAGGTCGAAACTTTCGAGGAACAGCCAATCCGGATTTGGTTCAAGGGAGAGACCGGGCGGAAGAAGCCATATGTTCCCGACGTGCTGGTTCGTTACCGAAATGCGTGTCCGGAACTCATCGAGGTCAAGACAACGGCAGATATCAAGAAAAACAAGCAACGCTATGCCCTGAAATTCGAGGCAGCCAAGGCCCACGCCAAGGAGCAAGGTTGGAAATTTAGGATCGTGACGGAGAAGGACATTCGCGGCCCTTATCTCCAGAACCTCAAGTTTCTGCGTGAGTACCGAGAGATCGAGGCCGATCCCAAGGTGGCGCGCACTGCCATTGAAATCCTGTCTTCATCAGCCAGAGGGATGTCAGTCAACTCTTTGCTTGAAAAACTAGCCGGTTCTGATCAGGAAAAACTGATAGCGCTGCCGGTGATTTGGCACCTTGTGGTGAGTGGTCGATTCAAAGCGAATCTGGCCAAGGAACTGACCTATCAAACCCGGTTATCCATGCCGGTGGGGAGGCCTTAATGGGTAAAACAAAGACCGTCGTTCTCTACGTCACCAAGGGATCTCCGGTTCTGTATGGCGGAAACGAGTATGTCGTCATCTCGGTGAGTGACCTCGACAAAGTGCTGGCAAAAAGCCTGGAAACGGGGAAACCAGAACTGCTACCCATCCACAATCTTTTACCGCTCGAGCCTAAGGAGGCGAGCGATACAGAGAATGAAGTGGCCGATTTGGAATTGGTCTCCGAGCATGATTGGTCAATTGCAAGAGTACGTCTGGAAATGATCACCCCATTGCTTGGGAGACCGACCTGGGGAAGTGCGCTGGCCGATCAGATTGCCGAACGCAACGGTGTTAGCCGCGCAACGATCTACAACTGGGTGCAGTTGTATCGGAACACTGGCTTGTTGTCGGCACTTTTGCCTTACAAGCCTGCTGGCGGTAGAGGAAAGAGTAGGCTCAAAGATGCTGACATGGAAGAAGATCTCGCGACCGTGATTGATTTGTACTATGCGGGACAGCGGTACAGCATCGCCGAGACCTACGAAGAACTTTGCCTCCTTCGGACGGGTAAGAAAATTCCTCATCTGAATACGCTGAGAAAGCGAATTCAATGGCGTAACGAGCGGGAAATTTTCGAGAAACGCTACGGGGCCAAAAGAGCCAGCGAACTCTACGACCCTATTCTCGGCAAGATTCAGGATGCTGATTGGCCATTGGCGATTGTCCAGGTGGATCACACGCTACTTCCGGTCATCATCGTTGATGATGAGAGCCGGCAGTCGATACGTCGGGCATGGGTTACGTTCGCAATCGATGTTTATTCTCGGGTCGTATTGGGCATGCATCTATCGTTGGATGACCCGTCGGCGATG
>CAZQYQ010000517.1:0-1974 GCA_964597625.1 uncultured bacterium | reverse complement strand
GCGCGGGGATGCCACTTACGGCCCTGACATCATCGACGACATGACGTCCACCCTGAATGATCTGGGATACGCTGCGGTTCCCTGGGACTTTGCTTCTGAGGATCTGATTTTTGAAGACCTCGATAACCAAGACTATTTTTACTGTCAGGCCCCGGATGGCCGATGCCCCGAATCATGGGAGAATACCTCGAAGTGCGAGGAATGCAGGAAGCTGAAGGGCAGGTGCAATAAGTTCAGGAGTCCGGATGGCAACAATTGCGCCTTCTACCTGCTGGAGTCCGACCATTATTCATCGAGAAGTACCATTTTTTTCAGGAAAGCAGCGTTTGCCCTTGTAGAAGGCACCTATGGTCTGCTGGAGCTTCCTATCACCGGCAAGGGGAGAGGAATGCGTCGTTTCGGGTCCTTCGCGAAGCTGCGATCGCTTGAAGATGGTCAGGAACTGAATGTTGTGTCGGTTCACCTCGAACCCATCCCTGAAGACACCTGGCCGGGTGCTCGAGACAAACAGAAACTCGCCGCCCTCAGGGTCAACAGCTTTGCGGCGGAACTGCGCAGGTCCGCTCCGGTCCTGGTCATGGGGGACATGAATCTGCGCCCGAGGTGGCACGTTCATGGCTACCTGACGGGCAGATATGCCGAACCATCCGCGCCGTCCATCTCCCTCACAGATAACTGGAGAAAAATTCATTGTCAGACGGAGTGCGATGAGCCTTCATCCACCGTAAATTTCAAAAATTTTCCGGCATGGAAAAATCCGGATCAGGCTTGTATCTCCTGGTGGCAGTATCAGACCGGTTCTCCGGTTACAGACATTCTGAGGGAGTACCCGGACCTCCCCGCAACCGCTCGCGTTCATCCCCGATACGCGGAATCCGGAAAGCCCGGAGGGCGCATTGACATGATCCTTTCCAGCGATGGAATTAATATTGATGACGCTACGATCGTCGATTTCTGTTTCCCCGAGGAACCCGAACCTGCAGATGAACAGTTTCCAGTACCCGGTTACACGGCCAACGTTGTCAAGGAAGGATACTACTGCTTCTTTGAGCCGACAGAGGATATCACCCGCAAGGAGTACATCTATCCGTCCGATCACAAGCCGGTTACCGCGCGACTCTCCATGTAAAAAACAATTCAGGCTCGGGCGCCGGCTCGCAGGGCTCGCAGCGGTCCTGATGTTTTAACTTGCTCTCGGATTCCTGCGCCGGACCAAAGCACTTTCATTAAACATTCGGTCGAAGAGGGCGAGCTGCATTTCGACTACCTGCTGAAGAACGGCGTGATGGAAAAGAGCAAGGCGCTCCTTCTGATGCGCAAGGTCGGACTCGAAGTGCAGCACCTCGTGCAAGGGGCAAAAAATGGCGGGAACAGGTGGCAAAGATCCGGGACTTATTCTATAATTTTTCATCCGTAATCGTTTCGCAGCGTCTGAAGATGGGGCAAGGGGCCATGGAGGGCATTTGACTGACGACAAGAAAATCAAGGTGCTGGTGCTCGACGATGAAGCTTCCATCCGGGAGAGTCTGACGGACTTCCTCGAAGATTTTAATTTCAGCGTTCGCTCGGCCGAGACCGCCGAAGATGCGCTGAATGTGATCTCCCGCGATCCCTGCGAAGTGGCGATCGTCGATCTGCGCCTTCCGGGAATGGACGGAAATTCGTTTATCCTGCAGGCCAACAAGATCTGTCCGAAGACCCGCTACATCGTTCATACGGGTTCGGTGAATTATCATCTCTCCGCCGCCGTGCGCGCAATCGGCGTCAGCTCCGACTACGTATTTCTCAAGCCGGTTCCGGATCTCATGCACTTTGTCGCGACCATTCACAAACTGCTCGAAGAATAGCAGGGGATCAAGTTTTGAATTTCCGGGGCAGTTCAGCCGGGATCGCTGAATCTGAAGCTCTTATGACCGAGCGGCCCCAGAATCAACGCTTAGAAGCAAGTTTGCGTTATTGCCGTGAATATACTCA
>CAZQYQ010000516.1:0-1975 GCA_964597625.1 uncultured bacterium | reverse complement strand
AACCGACCTTACCGCAGAGGAAAGACTGCTTCGCGCAATCTTCGGCGAAAAGGCCCGCGAAGTCCGCAATACCTCGCTTACCGTCCCGCACGGGGAAAAGGGGAAGATCGTCGATGTCATGGTGTTCTCGCGCGACAATGGCGACGAACTCCAGTATGGGGTAAACAAACTCGTTCGCGCATTTGTTGCCCAGAAGAGAAAGATCACGGTCGGCGACAAGATGGCCGGTCGGCACGGAAACAAGGGCGTCATTTCCCGCATCGTTCCGGTCGAAGACATGCCGTATCTGGTTGATGGACGGGCAATCGACATCATTCTGAACCCGCTGGGCGTTCCTTCACGCATGAACGTCGGACAGGTTCTCGAAACCCACCTCGGATGGGCCGCGGAAAAGCTCAACAAGACCTATGGAACTTCGATCTTCAACGCGGGCCGTGCCCTGAAGAACGAAGATTACGTCATGAACGAGCTCAAGAAGGCCTATGACAACGATCCTCACAAGCTTGTCGATCAGGAAGGAAAAGCGCAGCTGTTTGACGGCCGCACCGGAGATCCGTTCCACAAGCCGATCATGGTCGGTATGATCTACATTCTCAAGCTGGCTCACCTTGTCGATGACAAGATGCACGCCCGCTCGACCGGCCCATACAGCCTCGTTACCCAGCAGCCGCTCGGCGGCAAGGCCCAGTTCGGTGGTCAGCGCTTCGGAGAAATGGAAGTGTGGGCCCTCGAAGCATACGGTGCCGCTCACGTGCTGCAGGAGCTGCTGACGGTCAAGTCGGATGACGTCGAAGGTCGTGTTCAGGTCTACGAAACGATCATCAAGGGCAAGAACATCATGAAACCCGGCATACCGGAATCCTTCAAAGTCGTCGTTTCCGAGCTTCAGAGCCTTGGCCTCCAAGTGGATCTGAAGAAGGGAAGCAGCGGAGTCAGCCTCGCAGAGGGTGGCGAACGCCCGTTGCTGATGCAGGAAGCCGATGGCGACGATTGGGAAGACGAAGCCGAGCGTGAAGAAGCCGAAGACATCGAAGATGTCGGCGTTGAAGGCGACGATGACGACGATGACGAAGGCGACAGGTCCGACGACGACATCGAAAGCGAATAATACGGACTTTCCCGGTCAGGCGAGCGAATAAAGGAGAATCAGCCTCATGTTGGAAATGGATAAATTTGATGCCATTCAGATAAGCATTGCGTCCCCGGAAAAGATCCGGTCCTGGTCCTACGGCGAAGTTAAAAAGCCCGAGACCATCAACTACCGGACCCACAAGCCGGAGCGCGACGGCCTTTTCTGCGAACGCATCTTTGGCCCCCAGAAAGATTGGGAATGCTTCTGCGGTAAATACAAGAGCATCCGGTATCGCGGCATCATCTGCGAACGCTGTAACGTCGAAATCACCAAGGCCGCGGTTCGCCGCGAGCGCATGGGTCATATCCAGCTCGTGACCCCGGTCGGTCACATCTGGTATTCGAAGGGCAGCCCGAACTATATCGCCCTGCTGCTCGACATCACGGCCCGCGATCTGGAGAAAGTATTATATTTCCAGAGCTATATCGTTATCGACCCAGGCAACCTGCCGCTCTCGAAAAAGCAGCTGCTTTCCGAAGAAGGCACCGGCGGCGAGATGGGGTTCCGTGAACTGCGCGAGAAGTATGGTGACATGTTCACCGCCAAGATGGGTGCTGAAGCGATCAAAGAGCTTCTTGCAGAGGTCGATCTCAAGAAACTCGAGGTTGAACTGGCAAGCCAGCTCAAGACCGCAACGGGAACCAAGCGTGCCCACCTGCTCAAGCGCATGGAGCTTGTGAAATGGTATGCCGGCTCTATCAGCCGCCCGGAGTGGATGATCCTGGAAGTCATTCCGGTCATTCCGCCTGATCTGCGCCCGATGGTGCAGCTCGACGGCGGCCGCTTTGCAACCAGCGATCTGAATGATCTCTACCGCCGTGTCATCAACCGCAACAACCGCCT
>CAZQYQ010000515.1:0-1978 GCA_964597625.1 uncultured bacterium | reverse complement strand
GCTTGACGAACCCATCCGGTGGAAGAATCTTCGAGACCTTGTCCTGGTCCTGCTGGGGATAGAGAACCAGGGAGGGTTCGATTGCCTGGAATATGCTGAATGTCGTCCCATCCCGGGCCGCGCCTGATGGAATCACGAGCCTGAACTCCCCGGACCGGACATCCAGTGCCGTGCCCCCCGCGATCGTGTATCGGCCAATCTGTCCCGGAAGGCCGTCATCGGTGTTATCTCCCCAGTAGGGCTCGATGATCCGGCAGCCCAGGCAGCCGAGGCCCAGCACGAGCGCGATGAGGGTTATGACGGCCGAAAGAGCGGCAACGCGCTCCCGGATCGAGCCAGATATTCGCATCATCTTTATTATATATCCTTGAATATTGCTGCGGGGAATGCCGCATGGATTTTATTTGATCAATGTCAGCCCGGTTACATCGGCTGCGATCTGCCCATTCGGCAGCTTGCGATAGGGCAGCATTTCGACGGCAACCTGTTCGCCGTCGAGCATCATGGGAAGGGAGCCGGGAGTGGTGCATCTGAAAAGCCTTGTTTCGCTTTCGAAGGTGAAACATTGCTTGTCCAGGACCTTCACCATCGTGCCGGAAAGCTTGCATGGCTTGCCCATGCGAAACGTCGTCGGTATGCCGGATAACCTGTCGATCTGCTCTTCGGACCGGCGCTCATCCTGGCCGCGGCTTCCCTTTGTCGTGGCTTTCGGAGCCTCGTCCGTCTGTGTCGGATCAGGCGATCTCGGGATCATCAGGGGTAAAAAACCCAGGGCAATGATGACGGCGGCGAGAAGAGCAACACCGGGAAGGCGATCCTGGGATTTCCCTGCCGGAGGTTGTTTTGAATCATCCTTCTTGGCGAACGGCCGCAGACCGGCTTCGCGATTGCGTATGGTCTGCCTGACTTCGGCGACCGAGTAGGGCTTTGACGGGACAGCCGCTTTGGCAGCCGCTTCGTTGCCGGCCGGGCGGGCTGCTTCACCCGCGGGTTTTGTTCCTGATGCCGGTGTCTGGCCGGCTTCATGAGCCGGCGGCTTTGTTCCGGGGGATTGTTGGACATCGATGCCCAGCTTCAGGAGGATGTCGAAAAGATCCATCCGCGCCTGGGCGATCAGCATGGAAACCCCGACGCTCGTGCTGGTCTGGACCTTGTCCAGCTTGTCGAGAATCTCCTTCGTCGGGTTGGAGAGAAGAATAACCACCAGCTGGCGTGCGATTGCGGGGTGGTCTTCTGTTTCGAGCGTGCGAAGCACCAGGCCGCTGACTTTTTCGAAAGGGAACAGAAACAGGCAGCTGACAGCCTGGGCTCTGAGCGTCCGGTCCTGGGAACGAAGCATCCAGTCGATTCCCGCGATTGCCGCCTTCTCATCCCGTTTCAGGGCAAATCGGATTGCGCGGCCGCGGACCTTGGGTGCGGAGGACGCCAGCAGAGCCGGAAGGCGCGGGATAAGACGTTCGGGGGCGCGTGCTTCAAGAAGCTTGAAGGCGGCCAGCTGAATGTCGGGGTCATCCTGTTGAATCGCCGTCTCGGCAAGCGGTAAATCACCGGTGTCGGCGCTCAGGGTCGCCAAGGCCTGCAAGGCGGCCGCGCGAAGGGCAGGGGAGCCGAATCGCGCTTCCTCGCGGATCCATTGAGAATGCTGTTCCCAGGCGTTTTTGTCGATCTGGGCAAGAAGTCGCAGTTTGTCTGATTCCGGCCGGTGCTGCGGGGTGGATTTGTCTTTTGGCGGCAACAGTGACGCTTTTTCAGGAAGAAATCCTGCCAACCGCTTGTATACTTCCTCTGTTGAGGGGTTCTGGGCAAGCTTTTCGACGAAGGATGCGACTTCGGGCGTCTGAAGGTTTTTGGCAAGCCAGTCTTCGATTGCTTCGCGACGCGTCGCGGTTGCGACGGCGATCTGGATCTCGAGATCCGAGAGAAATTTTTTGAGCCGCTCACGCCTCCAGAGCTTGATGATGCCTTCGTGCGGCGCTTC
>CAZQYQ010000514.1:0-1980 GCA_964597625.1 uncultured bacterium | reverse complement strand
GCCTGGGCCTGCGCGGCGGTCAGTGCGGCCTCCCCGTCGGCCACGGCTTTGGCCACGGCGGCATCCTGATCGGCCTTGGCCTGGGTTGCCGCGGTTTCCTTATCGGCATTGGTCTGATCCAGCGCGGTCTGGGTCATTGCTTTGAGTGCATTCAGGTTGCTGTTCAGGCTGACGCAAAATACGACGGCGACGATCAACGCGATGGTCAAAAGAAGCGAGACCAGTTTCCACGCCTTCATTGGCGAACCCTCCCGACATTTTGTTCCGCATGTGACACGATACAAATTATAACACAGACATAACCCGTTGAACAGAGGCCCGGTCAAAAAAATGCACCCCGGCGGGCGCAATGTCATTAAGATAATAAGAGCCGACGAACCGAACGCGGCGGAGAGCGAGTGAACGAACGCACTCTGCCGCGTAAATCATGGGCAGAAAAGAGATAGGGGCAAAGCAAATAGGCAGACGGGAAGTCTGCAAATGAGAACACCGGTCCCCCAAAGGGTTAAGCCAACCTGTACAGGAAGCTGACGGCTTGCCTATAGCGGACGTTTCTCGGGAAGCGACGGCCAGGTCTAACGGGGAGAATGTATTTGGCAATCAGGGCTTCCACATCGGGCGGATGGAGGATATCGCAGCACCGAAAGAAATGCCTGCAGATCCGCAGGGCAATCGTGAAGTTGATCTGATAGATGTGGCGGCCCCCTTTCTGGCGGAGAATAACGTGGGAGGCAATGCGTTCGGAGAAGTTGTACATGATGAGGCGGGCGAACACCTCCTGCGCGATGTACGCCATCTTTTTCGAGTGGAACGCGGACAATCCGACGGCATATTTCAGTTCACGGAAGGAAGTTTCGACTCCCCAGCGCATGGCGTAGAGGTTCTTGAGCTCAGCGGGTGGGAACAAGTTTCTGTCCAGGTTTGTAACGACGGTTTCATAGGCGTTGCCCGAGATTCTGAACCGGACGATGCGCAAGGCCATGGGGTAGAATTTGTTTTCATGCAAATCGAGGAAATCAAACGTTGAATCGTTCGGGAGGAAACGAAACAGATCGGGCCGGGATTTTACCGGATTGGTCTGCTTCTTTGTAAGAATGCGGTCAAAGGTGACGTCGAATTCCGAATCCTGTGAGGCTTCCATCCCTGCAAGAAGGCCGCTGCTGCCTATATCCTTGATGCGAATCAGATAATTCCAGCCCTTTCGTTCGATGTGGGCCAGGTTGTTATAACTTTCGTATCCCCGGTCGGCGATGACGAGGACACGCCCGGTTATGCGTGAGCGGTCGACCATGGCCGTCAGTGCTTTGTTCTCGTTCGCCTCGCGCCTGTTCTGGATCAGAGCGTCCGTATAGATTCTATTGCACAGATCGAACAGCGCGTTGAGATGGAAAAGGTTATATCCCCTTTCGCCAGGTTGGTTTTGAAAGAAATTGTCCGGCTCTTGGGCGTTGGTTGGCGCATGGATATCGCTGCCATCCACGGCCAGCAACCGGTATCCCCTATAGAGCCGCATGTCGGAAAACGATGAGGTGAATTCATGTAGCACGAATTCCAGCGCAAAAGGGAGCAGTTTGTCCCGTTGTTGGATGAATGCCGAAGAAGTGGTGGTGTCCAAGCCATACCCGCTGTGCTCCAACAGCTCTGCCTGCAAACTGCTCCCGCCCATCCCCAACAGCAGGCGCAGCATCGTTTCAAAGGACAGTTTCCGCTTCCGCGTAAAATCCCGGCCTGGATCCTTCGCAAACAGCCAGGGTGTAGCGGACATCTCTTTGATGATCGATATGAGCTTCCCTTTGATTGCCTCGTATGGTGTTCCCATCCGGCGCGCCTCCTGAATAGTGTTTTTTCAAGAGGCTCCGCCGCATTTTTTGCCCGTTTTGTCAACCCTTCCCTGCGTTAAATTCCGCATAAAAAAAGAGCAGGCGTACCTTTTTAAATACTCTGCTCTTTCCTCGTCCTGTTATCTTAATGACATTGCCC
>CAZQYQ010000513.1:0-1997 GCA_964597625.1 uncultured bacterium | reverse complement strand
GTGCAGCAGTCAACTGGTTGGCATCGTTGATCCGGTCGTAGCCGCTGTAACGGTTCTCGGAAAATATCTGGGCGAAGTTGAAATCGGAGAGGCCGGAGTCGAACAAGGGGATCTGACTCTGGTCCTTGTACGGAATATTGACGTAGTACAGACGCGGCTCCAGCGTCTGAATATAGCCCTTCCCGAACCAGTCACCCTCGCGCTCAAAAACCACCGTTGAATCCAGCGAAAAGGTCGGCAAGACACGCGAAATACTCTCGGGCAGGCCGGTGGTCTGCTGATCGAGCGTGTATTTGCTCATGTGCAGGCCGACCTTGGGCGTGATCTGGAAAGCCGGATGGACGATGGGCAAGGAAAGCTGCGGGTAAAACACCATCCGGTCGCCCTGGACCTTGCCGGCGTCGACGTGCGTGAAGCGCGAGAACTGCCCGACCATGCTGAAATCGGCTTTCCAGATATTCGGCTTGTAGCCGATCAGGTTCAGCTGTGGCTCAAGGAAATAAGGCCTTGTCACCGGATTATTCGGGTCGATCTGCAGTGTCTGATAGCGCAAGACCTGCAAATTGCTCAACAACCAGGGCGATGGCGAGTAGGCCAGCGAGACCTGTCGCGGCAACTGTGTCTGCGAGGTTTGCAACAGGCGCGATGACAGATCCTGCCAATAGAGATCGTCGGAAACGCCATTCCAGTTCAGCGCGGCAGAGACGCCCTGGCCGAGGTTATGCCGATGCTCAAATCGGTAGCCGTAGCGGCTGCGTCCCAGCATTTCGTCATTGGGCAGGTACTCGAAACGCGCCTGCCCCTCGTAGTTGTAATCAACGTAGCGGGCATCGGCGCCAAGCTGATTCCCGCGCTTGCTCATGTAGCGAGGGATGAGCGTCAGATCGTAGTTCGGCGCCAGATTCAGGTAATACGGTACCGAGATGTCCAACCCGCTACGGGTCGAGGCCGAGAAATGGGGGTGCAATATACCTGTGCGCCGCTGTGCGCTTAACGGAAAGGACGCAACCGGCGTATAGATGATCGGCACACCACCAAACCACAAGGTCGCATTCTTGGCCGTACCCTCGCTGCGATCATAGTCCAGGTGCGTTTCTGAACTCTTCAAATACCAGTCGGTTTGTCCCGGCTTGCAGGTCGAATAGGTATTCGAAAACAGCGACATCTGGTTTTCGCCTTCAAAATCGATGCGCTCGGCGTAACCATTCGATTCGGACGGGCGCGGTGGCGGCAACTTTGTCGGCAAGCCGTAGCTGTTCGACACATTGAGCATCATCGGCGCCCCGGAGGTGCTCGCATTGCTGCTCGCCACGGTCACCACGGTCTGCTGCGGCGCATAGAAGCGGCTCGGCACTTCCTTGACGATATGGTAGGTCACCTCTTCGGCCGAGCCGATCTGGTCGGCCATTTTCATCCGCATGTGCGGCCCGCTGATTTCAGCGCCATCCTGCAGCATGCGAACGGAACCGCTGGCCTCGACCTCATCTTCCAGCGGCCGATAAGTCAGGCGATCGGCAAAAATCAGCGTGCCGACCTTGCGCAGCTCGACATCGCCTTCAGCCTGGGTAATCTCGTCAGCCTGCCCCTCGATCTGATCAGCCACGATGAACAGCGGGTAAGCGTCATCCTTCTTCAGTTCTATCGGCTTGTCCGACGCCACCGGCATCGGTGGTGCGACAGGCTCTGCTGGCTGTTTTTTCTTGCCCAGCACATCGAACTTGCGCTCTTTGCGCAGATTCAGCGGCAATTCACTGACCGCGGCCAGCTGCATGAGCACGGTGGGTGCCGCAACGGGTTCTGCTCCGCCGCCTTGCACCATCGCCCGCTCGATGTCAGCAGCCGCGTGCCCGGTCTGCGCTCCGGCAAACAGGCAGCAGACAAAAATGGCAAGCGGACGGCGGGAAAAACCGGGCATCAAGGCAATCAGTGAAGGTCCGGGACCGGAACGGCCGATGCCCGAGTGTTAAAATCGCGCCATTTTACAACGAACCGAACCC
>CAZQYQ010000512.1:0-2000 GCA_964597625.1 uncultured bacterium | reverse complement strand
GTCGATGCGGCGCTGAATCCGGGTCGGGTCGACCTCGACCGCGATGCAGACCCCGTCATTCATGGTGACGGCAAGAGGCTGAGCGCCACCCATTCCCCCGAGCCCCCCCGTGAGCGTGATCGTGCCGGCGAGCGAGCCGCCGAAATGCCTGGTCCCGACCGCCGCGAGAGTTTCATACGTGCCCTGCAGAATCCCCTGGGTGCCGATGTAGATCCAGGAGCCGGCCGTCATCTGGCCATACATGATCAGGCCCTTGCGGTCGAGTTCGTGGAAATATTCCCAGTTCGCGAACCGCGGCACGATCATCGAGTTCACGAGCAGAACCCGCGGTGCGTCGGGGTGCGAGCGGAATACGGCGACCGGCTTGCCCGACTGGACGAGCAGCGTCTCGTCTTCCTTCAGCCGTTTCAGCGTGGCGAGAATCGTATCGAAGGCCTCCCAGTTGCGGGCGGCCTTTCCGATGCCGCCGTAGACGATCAGTTCTTCGGGCTTCTCGGCGACCTCGGGATCCAGATTGTGCTGGATCATCCGGTAGGCGGCCTCGATGAGCCAGTTCCGGCAACTGAGCCTCGTGCCGGTCGGCGGATGGACAACGCGGGATTTAGACGAGCTGGACGCGCTTTGCGACATGGTTAACGAGATCTCCTTTCCACAGAAGCTCCCTGGCCATCTCGAGATCGGGGGCCTGGAAGCGGTCTTCAACGAGCGGCGGAATGGCGGTGCGCAGCAGTTCATACGCCGCAGCGGTGCCTTGTCCGAGAGCGAGAGGTTTCAGAAATTCATAGGCCTGGCAGGCACACAGCCACTCGATCGCGAGCACCTGGGCCGTGTTCGACAGGATGCGGGCGCCTTTCCGGGCCGCCAGAGTGCCCATGCTGACATGATCCTCCTGATATGCCGAGGTCGGAATCGAGTCGACCGACGCCGGATGTGCCAGCACCTTGTTTTCGCTGACGATCGATGCCGCCGTGTACTGCACGATCATGAGACCCGAGTTCACGCCCGCGTCGCCGGCCAGAAACGGCGGAAGGCCGCTGACGAGCGGGTTCACGAGACGATCGACGCGGCGCTCGCTGATGTTCGCAAGTTCGGCGATGGCGATGCCGAAAAAATCGGCTGCCAAGGCCATCGGCTGACCGTGGAAATGGCCGCCCGAAATGACGGTATCGGCGCTGAGCAGAATCGGGTTGTCCGTCACCGAGTTCAGCTCGATCGTCACCTGCGAGGCGAGGTAATTGAGCGTTTCGCGCGTGGCCCCATGCACCTGAGGAACGCAGCGCAGACTGTAGGCATCCTGCACCTTCGTGCAGTTGACATGGCTCGATCGCACTTCACTGTCGGCGACGCAGGCGAGCACATTCGCGGCGGCCTGCCGCAGCCCCGTATAGGGCCGCAGGGCGATGAATTCAGGATTATACGGGCTTGTCGAGCCCTTCAGCACTTCGAGGGAAAGCGCCGCGATCACATCGGCCGCGCGGGCGACTTCGAGACCCCGCTGCACCGCCAGTCCAAGCACGCCGGTCATGACGGATGTGCCGTTGATGAGAGCAAGGCCTTCTTTTGCCTCGAGTGCGATCGGCTTCTGGCACGCTTTCTCGAGCATCGGCCCGGAGGGTTGGCGTTTCCCGTTTTCATCCATGACCCAGCCTTCGCCCATGATGACCAGCATGATATGCGAAAGCGGCGCGAGATCTCCCGAGCTTCCGACCGAGCCCTGCCGCGGAACCCAGGGCGTCACATCCTTGTTGAGCAACCCCACAAGGGCATCGATAGCCTCGGGCCTTATGCCGCTGACGCCGTGAAGCAGCGAGTTGATGCGGATCGCGATCATCGCCCGCACCTCTTCTTTTTGAAACGGCTCACCCACCCCGGTGGCGTGGCTGCGGATCAGATTCGTCTGGAGTTTGCCAAGATCCTCCTTGCTGATCCGCGTATTGCAGAGATGGCCGAAGCCGGTTGTGATCCCGTATACGACGCGATCTTCCGCGATGATCTGTTCG
>CAZQYQ010000511.1:0-2009 GCA_964597625.1 uncultured bacterium | reverse complement strand
TCGATGGCCGACGTTACACCCTTGCCGACTGCCACGGCCCGAACGGCCTGCTGGTCATGTTCATCTGCAACCACTGCCCCTACGTCAAGGCGATCATCGACCGCCTGATCCGCGACTGCCGCGAAATGGCCAGCCATGGCATCGGCTGTGTTGCGATCATGAGCAACGACGTCACTGCCTATCCGGAAGACTCCCCGGAATCGATGCGCCGCTGGGCCGAGGAACTCGACTTCCCCTTTCCCTACCTCTACGACGAAACCCAGTCTGTCGCCCGCGCCTATGGCGCCGTCTGCACCCCGGATTTCTTCGGCTACAACGGCGAGCTCGAACTGCAATACCGCGGCCGGCTCGACGCCTCCGGACGCAACCCGGCACCGCCCGAGGCCCGGCGGGAACTGTTCGAGGCCATGTGCGACATGGCCCGCAGCGGACAAGGGCCGCGTCAGCAGACGGCTTCAATCGGCTGTTCGATAAAATGGAATTTGTAGCAAATATTCACCAGAACTGAAAAATACAATCCATTCGATAGCCTCTCTCCGGACGCTGAGCTATCATTAAATATCGCAAGATCGATTCACCAACCCATTGACACCATCAGACGCATCCTCGCTGCCCTCGGGCGACATCGGTCGCCAGCTAGCCTATTTGCAGGCGGTGGTCTCGAACATGCCGCAGGGCATCAGCGTCTTTGACGAACAACTCCGTCTGCGCGTCTGGAATCAGGGTTTCATCAACGTATTGAACCTGCCGGCCGAGGCCGTGTACGAAGGCGTTCACTTTTCCGAGCTGATCCGGATTCCCGCGACCCGGGGAGAATATGGCCCGGGCGACATCGAGACGCACGTCGAGCGCATCACGGCGCTGGCCAACAAATTCGAAGCGCACTGCTTCGAGCGGACCCGACCGAACGGCTACACCCATCTTGTCCAGGGCGAACCGCTGTTCGTCGACCAACAACTGGTCGGCTTTATTACGACCTACACCGACATTACCGAGCGCAAAGCGGCTGAAACAGCCCTGCGCACCCAGCACAACCAGTTGCATACGGTCCTCGAAAGCATTCCGAGTGCAGTCAGCCTGTTTGATAGCAATGCACAACTGGTCCTCTGCAACACCGAGTTTTCCCGGCTGCTGGATGTGCCGCCCGAACTGGTCCAGCCCGGCGTTTCCATCGAAGCCATGTTCCGGCTCAATGCCGCGAGAGGGGAATACGGCCCGGGTGACCCGGAGCAGATCGTCAAAACACTGATGGAAAAGGCGCGGCATCCAACCCATCACCATTTCGAACGGACCCGTCCCAACGGAAAAACGCTCGAAGTTCGGGGCGTACCGCTGGCCGAAGGTGGTTTTGTCACGGTTTATACCGACATCACCGAACGGCGCGCCAGCGCCGAACGCGAGCAACTGGCGCAAAAGGTATACAGCCACACCCCGGCCGGCATCATCTTCACCGACGACGCGCACCGCATCCTGTCGATCAATCCGGCCACCACCCAGATGACCGGCTATGAACCCTTTGAACTGAACGGCCAGACCGTTTTCGGGCTGATCAGCCTGGACGAAGGCTTGTCGCAGCAAGCGTTTCAGGAACAGATTTCCCTGCGCGGCTCGTGGAGCGGCGAACTCGAAGTTACCCAGAAAAATGGCGAAAATTTCCCGGCCGGGGCGCGCATCAACCGTGTCGACGACCCGCAAAGCGGCATGCCGGCCCATTACGTCTGGATTCTGGCCGACATCACCGAGCGCAAGCAGGCCGAGGACCGCATGCGGCATATCGCCCAGCACGATGCGCTGACCGGCTGCCGAATCGCCTGGCGCTGTTGATGCGTCTCGCCCAGCTGCTGCCCGAAGCACGCCGGCATGGCTGGATGGTGGCGATCATGTTCATCGACCTCGATCGTTTCAAGGTCATCAACGACACGCTGGGCCATCAGGTCGGTGACGAGCTGCTGCGCGAAGTCGCCTGCCGCCTGTCGAACCTGGTCCGGGAAACCGATTTTGTCGCCCGC
>CAZQYQ010000510.1:0-2015 GCA_964597625.1 uncultured bacterium | reverse complement strand
GCCCAGGACGCCTCCGAGTTCATGGAGACGGTCAAAGTCGAGCTTTTCCAATACCATGTGTATGTCTTCACTCCCAAAGGCGATGTCATCGAGCTTCCGAAAGGCAGCACCCCCGTCGATTTCGGGTATTATGTTCATACGGATGTCGGCCATCGCTGCATCGGCGCGAAGGTGAACGGACATATCGTTCCGCTTGAATACATGCTTCAGAACGGTGATATCGTTTCGATCATCACCAGCAAGACCCAGAAGGGCCCGAGCCGCGACTGGCTTAAATTCGTTCAGAGCCCCAACGCGAAGAAGAAGATCAGGGCCTGGTTGAAGAAAGAGTTCCGCGACGAGTATGTCGGAAACGGCGAAAAGGAGTTTCTCGATTCTCTCTCCCGCATGGGCGGCACGAAGGATGACGAGAAGAAGGTCAAACAGCCGGCCTTCGCCGAAGAGCTCAAGAATATCGGGTTTCCCAACCTCGATGAATTGTATGCAGGCATCGGGGCCGGGGAAGTGCGTGCTCAACAGGTCATCGGAAAGCTGTTTCCCGACCTTGTGCCCAGGCAGGCTCCGCCGCCGGTTCCGTCGCAGCAGCAGCCGCAGCGCAAACCCGACCGCGAACAGCGCAGGAAAGCCCGCAAAGGGCCGCAGATCATCGCTGGCGGAATAGATTCAGCCGAGGTCAAGATTTCGCGTTGCTGCAACCCGATTCCGGGCGACCCGATCATGGGGTATATTACACGCGGGCGCGGCGTGACGGTTCATCGCACCGACTGCCCGAATGCCAAGGAATTGTACAAGCAGCCAGAGGGCCGCATGATCGACGTCAGATGGGATATGGGCGTCCAGGTCGAACAGACCGACACCGCGTATCGGACCCGGATGCGTGTCGAGACCACCGACCGGCCGGGCATGCTCAATGCCGTTACAAGCGTCATTTCGAATCAGGGTGTCAATATTCATTCCGCCAATGCGCGCACGACCAAACAGCGTACGGGTGTTCTTGATTTTTCGATCGAGGTCAATAATGCCCAGCATCTGCAGGCGCTCATTCGTGCGCTGATGCGCGTGAACGGCGTGACCAAGGTATTCCGTTCCGACTCGCCGGCAACCAAGGACGAAGGGTAATGGCCCGAAAGAAGAAAGACTCCGGACCTGCCGCACCACCTTCGAGCGTCGATCTGCTGGAAATTCTGACGCCCCCCGGCCGCGAGTGTCCGCATGATTTCGAGCTCGCGCCCCCGCCGAACAAACGGACCTGGGCCGAAACGTTCTTCGCCTGGTCCCGCGCCGATGCCGCAGCAGGCGTGGCTGTCGCACCGGGAGCACAGGACGCGAATGAAAATCGCGCGCACTATAATACGAATACAAATACAGGTCTGAACATCCCTGCGGACGGGGCCGGGTCGGGTGACGCTTCTTTTGAAGCCTCGGATGCGGCCGACTCCTTTGAAACCATATGCTCGGATATCGCGGCGTGTCAGAGTTGCTCTCTCTGGCAAACCCGCACCAACACCGTTCCGGGCGAAGGCAATCCCCGTGCAAAGCTGATTTTGATCGGCGAGGCGCCCGGCGCCGATGAAGATGCCACCGGTCGGCCGTTCGTCGGCCGCGCAGGCCAGCATCTCGACAAGATTCTGGCGGCGGCAGGCTTCAAGCGGGAGGAAGTCTTCATCGGCAACATTCTGAAATGCCGACCGCCCGACAACCGCACGCCCACGCTTGAAGAAATGAAATGCTGCACGGTGTTTCTGCGCCGGCAGCTTGCCCTGATCAAGCCCAGGCTGATCGGTCTTCTCGGGAATACCTCGTGCAAATACGTGCTCGGACCGGACGTGGCGGGCATCACGAAGATTCGCGGGAAATGGTTCGACTCGATTTTCGATATTCCCTGCATGCCGATGTATCACCCGTCATATCTGCTGCGCAACCAGTCGCGCGCCGTCGGCAGCCCGAACTGGGAAATGTGGCAGGACATCCAGGCTCTCAAGCGCCGCTACGACGAACTCGGCTGAAACAGCTTC
>CAZQYQ010000509.1:0-2020 GCA_964597625.1 uncultured bacterium | reverse complement strand
ACGACTGATACAGGGTGGTCCACTCTTCCTTTTCGCCGTCTGCGGCGTATCCAAGGTTCTTCGCCGTATCGGCGAGAGCGACCGGGTAGCCTGCCTCGTGAATGGTCACGACCTGCTCGTTCATCCCATGGTCCAGAAGTCTCTTCATGAACAGCTTTGCGTGCTCTTTTTCGTTCTCGGCCGTCTCAAGGAACAAGTCGGCGATCTGAAGCAGACCTTCCTTGCGGGCCACTGACGAGTAGTAGGTATATCTGTTTCTCGCCTGAGATTCACCGGCGAACGCTTTCAGAAGGTTTTCACACGTTTTCGAGGTTTTGAAATCGGACATCGCTCTTCTCCTCTTGATAGATGTTGCCCGGTCTATAACCGATGCGCTTTCTGTTGGAAAGTAGTGATACTATACACGAAGGCCGGGACGAATGACAAGCCCCCCCGAAAAGCATCCGGTAATATATATGATATGCTATTTATGTGGGGCAGGGGGAATTCCCGAGCTTCGCAGAAACTCGAGAATGACCGGTTCGAACGGGGCCGGCGGCGGCTGATGGCCTCTGACATGTCCGGCATCGGGAACGATCAGCTCCCGGGCATGCGGAACGGCGGCTTTGAGCCGGTCATGATCCTCGCGGATCGCGCGCTTGTCGAGGGCATCGTGGATGAGGAGCAGCGGGCGGCTGCCGATGCCTTTGATGGCTTCCACGGGGCGGTTGGACAGGTAATCGATCCCGGTGCGCCAGCGTGCAAAGGCAAAGACCCCGTCGAGCAGGAACGAGTCCGGGATGCCGCTCAACCGCTTCACATCACGCCCGGCGATGACACGAAGATCGGCGAAGCTGGACTCGAGGAGAAAGGCGTTGATCCTTCCGAGGCGGCCTGATCCGTTTGCGAGCGCGGCGGCGCCCATCGAGCGTCCGTAAGCGGCGAGCGGCATGGAAGCCGGCAGCAGGCCCCTCGCTTCCGCCGCATCGATCACCGCGGCGACATCTTCCCACTCGAGAAGACCGATGGTGGTGTATCTGCCCTCGCTGAGCCCGTGTGCCCGGAAATCAAGCGCAAGAATATGATACCCAGAAGCATGCAAAAACCCGGCCATGTCCATCAGGTGAAGATGATTGACACAATGGCCGTGGCACAGCAGGACCGCTCCCGCTTCGGCATTTCCCGGATACCAGAATGCCGAGATTTTGTTCCCCTCTGCGTTCAGAGCGGTAAACGAAGTGCCGGGGAGTTCCTGGACCTTCGATGGCGGACCGGCGCGAAAAGGATAAATCAGGATCCCCGAGATCGCGACGATCAGCAATCCGCTTCCCGTGCAGAGAATCGCCAGGAACAGGACCAGGCGGACGAACGTGGTCCTCTTCATGAGCGCGATCCGGCGCCAGGATCAGAGGGACCGGCCTTCGGAAGCGTTGCCGCGAGATGCTGCAGTTCATCGACGAAGAGTTTCGATAAGGGAATGAAATGGCTCATCGCGGATGTGACATGTTCCATGTCTCCGGCCCTCGCGGCGCTTTCCACGGCACTGATCGATTCGAACACCTTGTCGGATGCGAACGTGCCGATGGTTCCCTTCAGGGAGTGAGCTTTCGCCGATATGCGGGGCAGATCCTTTTTCAGACAGGCGTCCTTGAGATCACTGATCATATCAGGATACTTTGAAACGAAAATTTCGATCATCCGTTGCAGAACCGCGACCTGGCCGCAGACGCGCTTCATCAGATGCTCGCGATCAATGGAGACGGATTCCGACGCCGGGTGACGGAGCTTTTCGAGAGTGGCGTCGATCACGGCGAACAGTCGTTGCGACGTATACGGTTTTGGCAGATACCCGTCCATGCCTGCATCGATGCAGATCTGCCTGTCAGCCGGGGAGGCATGGGCCGTCACGGCGATGATCGGAAGATGCTTTCCGGTTGACTGTTCCCGGCAGCGAATCGCATGCGTCGCTTCCAGACCGGTCATCCCGGGCATCTGAAGATCCGTCAGCACGAGATCGAAATCCTGCCCGGCCGTGAGTTCG
>CAZQYQ010000508.1:0-2023 GCA_964597625.1 uncultured bacterium | reverse complement strand
TCACTGATTCCCCCGGGAAAGAGGCGGGGAATAACCCGGGAACCTGCCGCCTGAAGCGGCTGACGGAAGATGGCTATGAACTTCTTGAAATGCAGCTTCCCGGCGTGATCACGGTCATCAAGGAGATCGCTTCGCCGCGGTTACCGACGCTGCGCGGCAAGCAGCGCGCCAGATTGTCCGAAATTCCCTGCTGGGGCCGCAATGAGCTGGCATTGCCGGCCGAATGCCTCGGCCTCGCCGGATCGCCGACCCGGGTCGTTTCCCTTGCAAGACCACGCATATCGCGCTCATGCGAGAAGATCATCGCGCCTGATGCCCCTGCCATGCGTTGCGCCGCCGCGAAACTGGCCGAGTTTCTGAACCGGCGACATCTGATCTGAACGAGATGCAGATGCCTTGTGAAGTAATGGGATCTGTAGAAACGGAATGCGTCTGCATGAACATCGTTCATGCCGCGGGAGAACCTCTATGAATACACAGGAGACCCGGGAAGTCTGGATCCTCGGAGAACAGCGCGAGGGAAGGGTTCTTCCGGTCACGCACGAACTTCTCACGCGTGGCCGTGCGCTCGCGGATTCGCGCGGGGCAACCCTTTGTGCCGTTCTGTGCACCGGCCCGATCGATGAGGCAGGCTTGCGTGACCTCGTAGAGCGTGGTGCTGATCGTGTTGTCGCGATCGAAGCAATCGAGTTGATGCATTTTGACTGTGAACGGTATGCCGCATGCCTGATGGCGCTGATCAACGAGCGCGATCCCGAGATTTTCATTGCCGCTGCCACGACAACCGGCCGAACGCTGATGCCCTATCTGGCGATCAGGGCGAACACGGGGCTCACGGCAGACTGCACCGGGCTTGAAATCGATGCGCAGACGGGCCTGCTGCTTCAGACGAGGCCGGCGATCGGCGGAAATGTCATGGCGACGATTAAGACGCCTTCCCATCGTCCGCAGATGGCCACGGTGAGGCCGCGCAGCACGGCTCCGGCGCTCCGTGTCAGCGGCCGCCCCGGCGTCATCGAACGGCGGAGTCCGGCTGCTGATGGGTTGAAATCGAGGGTCCGGAGAACAGGCTTCATTCCCCGCGAAGAGTCCCACGACATTGCCGAAGCCGACCGGATCGTCTGCATCGGCCGGGGCGTGCGGAAAGCCGACGGCGTCGGCAGGGTCAGGATCCTCGCGGAGCACCTGGGCGCGGCGGTCGGCGGCACCCGTGACGTCGTGGATCGCGGCTGGCTGTCGTATCCCCACCAGATCGGTCTTTCGGGAAAGACGGTCAGTCCATCGCTCTATATCGGACTTGGAGTATCAGGCGCTATACAACACGTTGCCGGCATGCAGACGGCCGGAACGATCGTGGCGGTGAACACCGACCCTGAGGCCTGGATCTTCAGATTTGCCGATTTCGGCATCGTGGGCGATCTGTTCGATGCGGTGCCGGCCATCGTCGAAGCCCTTCCGGCCGGCTCCGCGGAGGAAAACAAATGAATACGCATGCATATACTTCCGTGACGGCCACGCATGTGGCAGAACTGCGCGGTATTCTCGGAGCTGAGCATGTCATCTGGGGCGATCCGGACCGCCTCGAGCCCTTCGCGCACGACGAAGCGGCCGAGTGCGGCGGTTCCGGCCCGCATCTTCCGGAGGTCGTGATCAAGCCTGCGTCTGCCGAACAGGTGGCGGCCGTCATGAAGCTGGCGAACCGCGAGCATATTCCGGTGACGCCCCGTGGCGCCGGCAGCGGGCTCTCGGGCGGGGCTGTTCCCCTGTTCGGCGGCATCGTCATGACATTCGACCGCATGAACCGCATTGTCGAGTTCGATCCCGCGAATCTCACGGTCACCGTGCAGCCGGGCGTGGTCACGAACGAGATCAACGCCCGGGTGCGCGATGCCGGCCTGTTTTACGCAGGGTATCCGATGAGCCTGGAAACATGCTGCATCGGCGGGAATGTCGCTGAGAACGCGGGCGGCGGGAAGGCGGTCTCGTGGCGGTCGGGCGCGAGCACGACCATTGCCACGACGAC
>CAZQYQ010000507.1:0-2030 GCA_964597625.1 uncultured bacterium | reverse complement strand
CCGCAGCCACTCCGGCTCCGGCAGCGACTCCGGCTCCGGCAGCCACCCCGGCTCCTGACGCCGCTCCGGCTCCGACCACGAAGTAATCAGGTCCGAAAAAATAACCGGAAGGGACGGTTTCCGTTCCTTCCGGTTGTTTTTTGTACGCTTCCCGGCTTCCCGCGTCGTGACCGATGCTATTCGACCACCCGGGTGGAGCAGAATTTATCCCACAGGGTCTGCCGGTCGCCGATCAGAATCGCTAGACCGCCGATTCCGGCAGGGATCAGCGTAAAGACGAAAATCGCGGCACGCTTGAGCGAAACCGCGAGCGTGAGCGGCTGACCATCCGCCATGACAATCGCCGAATGTCCGGCGATCTGCCCAGGCGAAGCTCCCTTGAGCTTCCAGAATATGCCAAAGTAAAGAATGAACGGCAGAAGCGGCAGCCGTATGTTCACATCGATCAGCCATTCGATCATCCCTGGAATGCGATGATACATGCCATCCGCCGCAGTGAGATCCTGGTATCTGGCCAGTTTGTCGGAGTCGAGTTTGTAATAAGCCGACTGGCTGATGGATTCTGACCCAAAAACGATACTTTGAACAGGCCACCAGGCAAACTTCGTGACAGCGTAGAGAACGCCGAGGATCACCAGATCGATCAGAAAGCACTTCATTCTGGTCTGAATGGATGCATCGGCGAGCGCCTTTCCCTTTCCCTGTTCGAGAACGGTTTTCTGTCCGAAGGTCTGCACGAATTGTTTCTGCACCTGACCAAAATTCTGGCCGAGCTGCTTCTGAACCTTCCCGAAATTCTCTCCCAGGTTCTGCTTGAGGCTTCCGAGATTTTCGCCCCAGTTTTTTTCCTGAAGGAATGAGACGATCGAGTTTTTCCACTCAGCGGTCGAACCGGCACCGGGAACGGTACCAGCCTTCCCTTCGATCACTTTTTCAACCAGTTCCAGAAGATGCGTTGGAAGTGTCGTGAGTTTTTGCCTGTCGAGAGGTACGGAATAGACCGTAACCGGCGTCGGCATGCCTTTCAGGTGCTGGGGACCGAGATTTTCGACGGCGATTTCGTTCTTGTCCATCAGCAGATACGTGATCTCACTGATGCCGATCGAGCCGCCGGGGAAGCAGGGCAAAGCTTCCATTCGGGCCGTCACGTTCACCGCATCACCGAAAATATCATTTCCCTCAATCGAGACATCCCCTGAATGAACCACCACGCGCAGATTGAGCTTTTGTGCTTCATCACTCTGCCGGGCATTGTATTCTCGCAGCAGAAGCTGGATGAGAATGCTGCAGATCACCGCGTCTGTGGCGCTGACGAAGGTGCAGAGAAAGGCATCGCCGATCGATTTGACGATCTTGCCCCCGTAGAATTCGATGACCGGCACCATCAACTGGTTGTGCCGTCTGATCAGGGCGACGATCTCCTCCCGGGAACTGTGTGCCGCCGTCGTTGAATACCCCTGGATATCCGTCATCATGATCGAGAGGTTTTGTGATTTTATATTATTTGCCATTTATGAAAACTCCCGGGCTATGCGATGATGAAAAAATCATACTCTTAGAAAAGATAAGGGTCAACTTATCCCCCTGCCGACGTGTAGCCGGAGAGCGAACGCCTCCAGAAATGTGTGGAAACGGCGAGCAGCGTCATCGTGACGGCGAAGCCCAGCAGCAGCATCGCAGGCGACTCTCCGGCCGCTATGGCACGCGCCGGGACCGTCGTGACGAAGGCGATCGGTATCAGCACATGAAAGATTCTGCGAACCCACCGGGGGTAAATGTCCGTCGGATACCGGCACAGACTGAACACGCTCCAGAGCAGTTCCGACGTGTTCTGCAGCTTTTCCGTCCGGATCGCGAAACCCATCAGCAGCAGGAACAGACAGTAGATGAGGCACAGGCTGCAGCAGATCGCGATCAGATAGGAAGCCAGATGGACCACCGTGAAGGGAATGCGGCCGCTGAAGAGGAGCCATCCGAGCAGCGCCTGAGCTGCGATGAAGCTGCCGAACTCCTCGAAGGACAAGGCCCGG
>CAZQYQ010000506.1:0-2038 GCA_964597625.1 uncultured bacterium | reverse complement strand
TACCGACAAGGTTTCGAAAGTACAACGGTCAATCATAATTCTGGGATAGGTTCATACAATTATTCACTTGACCCTGAGATCAACCGGTTGAAGAAAGCAAAGTTTGCGTTTCCTGCCGTTATCGGGCTTTTGGAAAAATATAATATTGAAATTGAATTATGAGTTTCCGTTGGTATATTCTCTTCTATGAGTTACATCCCTTCCGAAGGACACATCATGACTGCCGAAACCTGGAAGTTTCCTAAAGAGTTCTGGCTTGCCAATTTCATGGAATTATGTGAGCGCGCGGCTTACTACGGTTTTTTCATTGTCTTAACGTTGTTTTTGACCGACATTGTCGGCTTCAGCGACAAGGAAACGGGTGTCGTTGCCGGTGTTTTTTATGCGTTTCTTTATCTGCTTCCGCCGTTTGTCGGTGCGTTCTGCGACAAAATCGGATTCCGGTATGGGATGATCGTCGCCTTCTCCCTCCTGACGGTCGGATACACCCTTCTCGGTTTTTTCCACGGAAAGCTCGCCGTCATCCTCATTCTCGGAATCCTCATGGTTGGCGGTTCGTTCATCAAACCCCTGATTACCGGGACCGTTGCGAAAACGACAAATGAAATCAACCGGGCACGGGCCTATTCCCTTTTTTACTGGGTCGTGAACCTGGGAGCATTCGGCGGCAAGACGGTTGTTCCCTATGTCCGCCAGGGAATGGGCCTCGAGTATGTCAATTTTTTCTCCGCCGGAATGTCGTTTCTCGCGTTGCTGTTCGCCATCTTCATGTTCAAGAACGTTGAAAACGAAACGAAATCCGACAAGACGATCGGCCAGGTATTTAAATCGCTGAAAGCCATCTTCCTCTCGCCCAAACTGATGATTCTGACGCTCATCGTCGCCGGCTTCTGGATCATCCAGCAGCAGATGTATGCGACGATGCCGAAATACGTCATCCGTCTGCTCGGCGACAGCGCAAAGCCGGAATGGCTCGCCAACGTGAACCCGCTGGTTGTCGTCCTGTTCGTCGTTCCGATCACTCAACTGATGAAGCGGTATGCCGCGGTCTCATCGATGCTGGTCGGAATGATGCTCATGCCCTTTTCAGCCCTTGCCATGGCTGGCTCTCAGTGGCTCGAAACCGGGTTCATGGGGTTTCATCCGCTTACGATCATGATGATTCTCGGCATCGCGATCCAGGGTGTCGCGGAGTGCTTCATATCACCGAGATTTCTCGAGTATTTTTCCTTCCAGGCCCCGAAGGGGGAAGAGGGTGTCTACCTTGGGTTCAGCCATCTTCACTCGTTTTTCTCGGCACTCGCGGGCTTCATTCTTTCAGGATTTCTGCTCGAAGCCTACTGCCCGGACCCCAAAACCCTGCCTGCCGGCATCTCGGCGGCTGAAAAGACGGCGTATTATGCCGGCGCCCACAAGATCTGGTTCATCTTCATGGGGATCGGCTTCGTCTCCGCCATAGCCCTTCTCATATTCAGATCCGTAACAAAAAGCGGCGCAGGGGAACAGAGCATCTCCAGGCAGGCCTGAGACCCCGAATTCATCTAGCGAACCGGGCAGCGACCATGCTGCCCGGTTCGTGTCTTTCAGCCGAGTATTTCGCGGCGGAACGTTTCGATATCCTTCTTTTCGAGTATCATCCCAAGCCGCTGGTGCGGGCGGGCGTTCGCCTTGAACCATTCGATCACCTTCCGGGCGACGTCGAGCGCAGCGTCGGTATCGAGATCTTTGACCAGCTCTTTCGACAGCCTGGGAATCGCGCCCCCGTTTCCGCCGACCAGAACGCGCCAGCCCTTCGGCATGCCGACGAAACCGATATCCTTGATGCAGGTTTCCGCGCACTGGTTCGGGCAGCCGCTGACGCCGATCTTGAATTTCCCGGGAAGCGGGAGCCCGTGATACGCCTCGTCCAGCTTCATTCCCAGGGCAAGGCTGTCCTGGAGGCCGCGCTTGCAGAATGCCGTGCCCGGGCAGGTCTTCACGCTTCGGATGCAGAGGCCGCTTGTCGCGCCAGGCGACATGCCGAGCTCTTTCCAGATCT
>CAZQYQ010000505.1:0-2060 GCA_964597625.1 uncultured bacterium | reverse complement strand
AATCCTCTCAAGGAGCGTAACCATATGAAAGCCCACAGGAAAAACTCAGAGTCATCATCTACACGACTCACCACATGATCCGCGGCGAAGTCCATCTGTATGAGAACAGCCGCCTGTCAGATATTCTGAATGCAGATACAGCCACAAAGGATTTTCTGCCGATCACCAATGCGCAGCTGACCGACCTTCGCACCGGAACGGTGTTCGAGTCAGGCTTTCTTTCGATCAACCGCAGGCAGATCGAGATGGTTCTCGAAGATGACGAGGCGATCGCCGTTTCCAAAGCACGCGATATGATTTCCCGGCGGCGCTACGCCGAAGCGCTCCAGTTCGCACAGCGTGCCGTTAAGGCGGTACCCCGGGATCCCGAGGCGCAGTATCTGCTCGGTCTCAGCCTTGCGAAAACGGGCGATTCGCGCGGAGCCAAAGCTGCTTTCGAAGCATGCCTCACCCTTGACCCGAACCCGGAACTCGCCCAGAATGCGCGCGAGATCATGAACACGCTGAATTGACGGTATAACGATGCTTCCCCAGTCCATGCCGCGAGTCGGAACCATGTTAACGCCAGATACGCATTTTTCCAGATGGATCAGGATCGTCCTGATTCTCGGGATGATGGCATTGTCCGTTGTGGCAGGCGCCGAGCCTGTTCAATTCGTCATTCTGCACACGGGCGATATCCACGGCCATATGACACCCCAGCCCGATCCGACGGCTGCGAGCGATCCCAAACCGCTTATCGGCGGGTATGCGGCGCTCGCGACGGTTGTCGGAGAAGAGCGCATCAACGCCCTGAAATCGGGAGCGATGGCGATCGTCGCTGATGGCGGCGATACATTTCAGGGCACGCCGGTGGTCGATGCAACCCGCGGTCTCTGCATGATCGACGCCATGAATCATCTGCACACCACGTTTGCCACCATCGGCAACCATGATTTCGATTACGGCGTCGCAGGTCTCGCCTCGGCGGCGGCAATGGCCCGCTTCCCTCTTCTTGCATGCAACGTCTTTTCCTCCAGAACCGGCCGGCTCCTTCCCTACCTGCGACCGTACGCACGGGTCCGTTACAAGGGAGTCGAGATTGCATTCATCGGGATCCTGGCGCCTGAAACAGCACGGATTTCGCTGGCTGAAAACGTTGCCGGAGTCGAATTCCGCGATCCCGTTCCGATTCTGGAAAAGCTGATTCCGGAACTTCGCGGTCGGGGCGCGGATTATATCGTCCTGATGAGCCATGTCGGCCTCGAAAATGACAAGAAGCTGGCCGACGCGGTTCCCGGAATCGATCTCATTCTCGGCAGTCACAGCCACACTCCCATGACCGAGCCTGCGCGCAGCGAGCGGCGGGGCGTGCCGATCATTCACGATGCCTTCGACAACCGGATTGTCGGCAGAGTGAACATGACCGTGGCGCAGGGCCGGGAACCCCTCATCACGTATACTCCGATATCGTTATATATTTCTTCGTATACCGAAGATCCGTTGATCCGCGATCTTGTAGCAAGCTACCAGTCAGATATCGATCGGAAAATGAGCGTCGTTGTCGGCACGTCTTCCGTCGACCTCGTTCGCGGCATTATCGGCGGCGATTCGCCGGAAGGCTCATTTATAGCTGACGCTATGCGGTTCGTATCCGGAGCGGATTTCGCCGTAACGAATATCGGCGGCGTTCGTTATCCGATCTGGAAGGGCAGCGTGACCAAGAATGATCTTTTCCTGCTCCAGCCCTTCCTGAACTATGTTGACGTGGTCAAACTGACCGGCGCCAACGTGACCGAGCTCATCGAAAAATCATTGTCCGTGCCTTTTTCTCGCGTAAACGAGGAGGACAACGAGTATGCGAAAAGCAATTTCAGACTTCGCGCAAGCGGCCTGAAGAGGGAATTCCAGGGGAATTACGGGTATCTCGTTGCCTCGAATCTCAAGATCACGTTCGACCCGAACCGTCCGGAGATGAAGCGTATCGTTGAGATCACCGATGATGCCGGAGTCCGGATCGATCCGAAGCGGCATTACACGGTTGCGCTGAATTCGTACATGAGTACCGGGGGTGACGGATA
>CAZQYQ010000504.1:0-2079 GCA_964597625.1 uncultured bacterium | reverse complement strand
GCCTTCATCTCGATCAGAATCTCGCCGACCATCTTGCGGATGGTCGTCTGGCGTTTGAGCGCGAGCTCGAGCTGCTCGGGCGTTATCGCCCGCATCTCGATCAGGATCTCTCCGATTCGTTTTCGTTTTAAAAAGTCAGCAGACATGGCTTCTCCAGAATTTCTTCCTTGACTGTATCGGCAGCATGGCCGCCGTCGTTGACGGGTAATTCACGAAAATCATGATTCTTCGAGGATCAATCAATACTGCATGCCGGATGAATCTGTGACGGTGATATTCGTATAATCGAGAGCTGTTCCGGAACTTCCAACATAGGTGAGGGCAGGCTTTCCATTGAATAGATACTGAGTGGTATCCGTCTCTTCTCCATCGAAAAGGGCGTTGTAGTTGTTGTCGATAAACGCGAACTCCTGCGCCATGTCATACTTTCCGTCCGGGGGAGTGTCATCGACGAAAAAGACCGTTGCCGTGCCGTAACCCCAGTCGAGGACGGCGGCATTCATGGGATCTTCAAGGAGGGGCATGGCGGAGAGATATTTGAAGCCCTGCCGCCGCTGCGTCAGATAGCCGCTTCCGGAACGGGTGACCTGGATCGGGCCGGCAATGAGTTCACACTCGGAGGCACTCTTCGGATTGGTGATATATACCGTCGTGGCACTTGCGACGGCGACTCTGAACGGCCCGCGGCCCTGGTCGGCGCGAAAATCGCTGATGACTTTTCTGAAATTCGCGACATTCTGCTTCAATGTCGCGCGGCGGGCATCCGTAATATAGTCGTTATAATAGGGAACGGCAATTCCCGTAAGAATAGCGATGATGGCCACAACCACGATGAGTTCCATCAAGCTGAAACCTGCATTATGCCGAGGGATCCTGCTCATGTTTCCTCCTGTTGTGCCGAATGCTGGTTCTACCAGTCGGCGTAGCTGGTGCCGTCAAGCGCGGTCACGAAGCCACGGCGTACAACGGGGTCGCTGTGCGGCGAGACATCATACACGCCGATCCCTTCTCCCGGGGTCACAATTCCGGTGCTGTAGGTCGACACTTCAACCGTGCCTGAAGCATACCATTGAAACCACATGGGACTCCCGACAAAGGGGTCGAGATCGATTTTTTCCAGGTAGGGGCGGGGATAGAACGTCGCCGTGGCAAGCCCTGCGTCATCGTAAATGGTGAAAGGCTGCGCCTTGGTCAGCGACGCGATGCTGGGTGGATACAGCCGACAATCGGGGATTTTGAACACATCGACACCGGGTGCCCGTCTTGCCGCCAGTTCACAGTCGCGCCGCCATCTGCTTATCGCGCTGCGTATGTTCTGAAGGCTCTGCTGGAGCTCCCCTTCCTTGAACCTGATGAACGAAATCTCGGCGACCGGCACCACGCCATAGGAAACGATGCCGATGATGACGACCACGACCAGTATTTCGATGATGGTTAAGCCCTTCGCATTTCGCATCGCGCCGTCACAAGTCATCTGTGTTTCTGCCATCGAGAGCTAATCCGGCTCCCCGGGAGACGATGTTTTTGACGCCGGTCGCGAGGCCGGCCCAGTCAGCGGCCGATGTTGCCGTGAGAGTGACATGCCCGGTATTGGGGCCGCCGCCGTAGAGGGCGGGTTCGAACTCCCAGTGGGCATGCGGATACCACCCGACAAAGGGATGCGGAGGAATGGTTCTGAGGAAAATGCGTTTGATCGTGATGACGGCCTTGCCGGCGGCAGGAGCAGATACGGTAGGGCCGGTCGCCACGGTGAAACTGATGTCCAGGGGAGCTCTTCCCGTCAGGGAGGCCGGACAATAGGGGAGATCCAGTCCTTTGCTCACCAGGTCCAGGATGCCGGTGGCTATCGCATCTCGACGGACACTGTCGGCCGGGTTGGCTTCGTTGATCTCGTTTGCGAGTTCATTGATGACGTAGAGCCGGTAGCCTTTGTTGAACGTGCGGTTGGCATTCGGAGAGGTATTTCCGTAGATGGAGCCGCGCACATTGTCGAGAATCTCGCCCAGCCTGTTTTCCTTTTCTCTCTGCTGAATAAGCTTGTATACCGGGAAGGAGACGGCGGCGATCAGCACGATGATT
>CAZQYQ010000503.1:0-2090 GCA_964597625.1 uncultured bacterium | reverse complement strand
TGATCCCCGAATAGTGCCAGCCGGTGGCAGCGTTCTTCGGCATGGCGAGGGGAGCCTTGGCCGAGGCCGATCCCCAAGGCTGGACCCAGGGCACGCGCCCGGCCTCCAGTTCGCCGATGATCTTGTCGGTGATTTCGTCATAGAGGCTCGCCCGGGCCTGGCCGGCGCGAGCGGGTGCGGTTCTTCTGGACATCGCGGATCTCCGCGACGGGCGCCGGGAGCCTCTCTCCCAGCCCTCAACCCGTCACGGCAAACCCCGTCCGCACTCTCACTCTAAAGGGGTGTTGCGGGGTTCCCCCCGCTGAAGGGGGTGCGCCGGCAACGCAGTGCCGGCCAGGGGGAAGGCTTTCCCCCACCAAATTACCGTTCATCCGAGAGGCTATCACCAACGGGAGGGGTCATGATGGATCCCCTTGTTCTGTGCGAACCGCGCCTGATAATGCTGTCCGAAGATCGCCTCCGCGGCCTCCAGAAAATGCTTGCGTAGCGCTTCTGCATCGGAAGGGCCGAGCCCGGCTTCCCTCCAGTCCTGTTGCTCGAAGGTGTTCGCGTCGATGGAAAAATCGTCGCTGAGGTCACGCCGACCCAGGACGTCATAGGCGTAGATGTGCTCAAGAGGAAAAGCCGGTGGTGAAGCCTCGGCGAAAACCCCGCCGACCTTCAACACGCCGAGGATCTCGACATAGGCAATCAGTTCCCCCGTAGACGGAATGGATCGCACGATGATCTTATGGCCGATCGGTACATCGGGACCGTGCAGACCCGGCAGTCCGTCGATCAGATAGCGGAAGGTCCCGCCGTAGGACTGCATGGTTTTGATGACCTGTGAAAGATGCTGCCGATCCATGAAGGCCCGGCCGGTTTTCATGATCAGGAACAGCCAGATCGCCGTGATAATCCCGCCGAACACAGCCCGCGGGCTGAAATCAAGGCTCATCTTCAGGTGATCATCATCGATGCTGATTGTCTGGGCGTGCGCCTCGGCGACCTTCGGATCGAGCTGCGGGAATTGCTTGGCGGCACGCATGAGCAATTGCCGGAAGGTCTTCATGTCGCCTGCGCCGATCTGGACCTCATGCCCTTCCTCGATCGGAACGACGTCGTAAAGGACGTCGATGCGGGTGACGGTTCCGTCGGGTTCCACTCGCACCGTCTTGCCGCCGCGGGTTTCGAGCCTCTTGGGTGGATTCTGGCCGCGATCCCTCGGAATATCGAGGAGCGTCGGCCAGTCCCCGAAGGCTTTGACCAGCGCGTTGTCGGCCAGGTCGTCCAACTCCGTGTTGCAGGCCCGGCAGAGAATTCCTTTCGGCTTCAGCCGGCCGCCCAGTGCGTTTGGTATGACGTGGGCTTCGGAGTCGTTGGGGGCGATCAGGTCTGAGCCGCACAATCTGCATTTGGGCGTGGGTACGGTGTTGTCGCTATCCAGTGGGAGCATCAAGATTTATCGTACAACCGTCGATTTTTGCCGCCGCGCGACGCTACGCGTCGGAACGTTCGGGGCGCTGACATCTCCGAGGCTTTGCAGCCGAAGTGCGGGATGTGCCGGAAGCTTCACGGTGAGTTCGAGCTTGCCGCCGACGGCTTCGACATAGCTGCGGAGTGTCGAGAGATACATATCCGCCTGCTTCTCGATCTTGGAGACGGACGGCTGCTTGATGTTCAGGGCCGTCGCGATCTCCTCCTGCGCCTTGCCGGCGATCTGGCGAAGCTCGCGCAGGCCCTCGACCTCCTGCTTCAGTTCCTGATAGCGGGATTCGATAGCAGCCTGCTCGTCCGCAGGAAGCGCGGCAATGATGTCGTTCAGGCTCCGTGCCATCTCAGCGTCCCTTCTTTGCGGGTTTCAGGCTTTCCAGATGCTCGGAAAACCGGAGATCCGCTTTTGCGATAAGTTGCCGGTAGAACCGCTTCTGGCTTCCACCGGACTTGTCACCCGCCACGAGCATGATCGCTCGCCTTTCGGGGTCGAAGGCGAAGGCTGCGCGCCATTCGCCGTCGGCTGCTTCAAAGCGCAGTTCCTTCATATTTGAGTGCTTCGAACCTTTGAGCGTGTCCGCATAGGGCCGGCCAAGCTGAGGGCCGTAATCGGCCAA
>CAZQYQ010000502.1:0-2099 GCA_964597625.1 uncultured bacterium | reverse complement strand
GAGCGTTCGTGCAGCGCTTGGTTCTTCCTGTCACTTGCAAAGCAGTGACGTCTTAAGCTGTGGACCTCTGGGTTCACTCTTTCTCGACCTCCCCCACTTGTCTTCATGCGACTCAGGTAAGGGTTCGTCCCCCCTTTGAGGCGCTTCATTCATAGAGCGGGTAGGTGTGTGCGTAATGGAACTCAATGTAACGACTTTACTGTTAGCCCTGGTTAATCTCGTCGCCGGTTTGGCGGTCGGCGTATTGTTGCGTAAACGCCTTGTGGAGGGCAATCAGAAAAATATTGCCCTGCAAGGGCGTCAGATAATTGAAAATGCCATCAGTGAAGCGGAGCAGATCAAGAAAGAAGCATTGCTCCAGGCCAAGGAAGAGGCTTTTCAGATCAAGCAGGAGGCGGACCGTGAACTGAAGGCCAGTCGCCAGGAACTGAAAGAGGATCAACGCCGACTGAACCGTAAATTTGATGAGATCCAGCGTGAATTTCAAATCCTTGAAGAGAAACAAGTCAGTTTGAAATATCGCGAGGAACGCCTCGAAACGAACGAGGCACAGGTGGTCGCCCAGGAGAAACAGCTCAATGAGTTGATCGACGAGCAACGCTACAAACTGGAAAAAGTCGCCGGGATTGATCGCGAAGAGGCCAAGGTGCAACTCATGCAGTCTATTGAAAGTGAGGCACGGATGGAATGTGCCAAGCGTCTTTCCCGCATCGAAAACGAGATGAAAATTGAGGCCGATCGGAAAGGGAAAAATATTCTTGCCTTGGCTATTGCCCGCTATGCTGGTGATTACGTTGCCGATAAAACCGTGTCCATGGTGCCCCTCCCCAATGAGGAAATGAAAGGCCGTATCATCGGTCGTGAGGGCCGCAACATTCGGGCCATTGAGGCCGCCACCGGCATTGACATCATCATCGACGATACTCCGGAGGCGGTGATTCTCTCCGGTTTCAACCCCATCCGTCGCGAGGTGGCGCGGTTGGCGCTGGAACAACTCATCTCCGATGGCCGCATCCACCCCGCCCGCATCGAGGAAGTGGTGCAGAAGGTTGCTGAAGATCTGGAGGTCGGTATCCGCGAATCCGGTGAGCAGGCGACCTTTGATGTCGGAGCCCACGGCATGCATGTGGAGTTGATCAATCTGGTCGGCCGGTTGAAGTATCGCACCAGCTACGGGCAGAATATCTTGCAGCATTCCCTGGAAGTTGCCTTCCTCTGCGGGGTGATGGCGGCCGAATTGGGGCTGGATGTGAAAAAGGCCAAACGTGCCGGTCTGTTGCACGATATCGGAAAAGCCGTCGACCATGAGGTGGAAGGATCGCACGCCATTATCGGCCGCGATTTGGCCAAGAAATACGGTGAGGCTGATGACATCGTCTATGCCATTGGCGCCCATCATGAGGATCAGCCGCCCAAATCGGTGCTTGATGTCCTGGTGCAGTCCGCTGATGCCCTCTCCGGCGCCCGACCCGGCGCCCGCAAGGAGATGTTGCAGAGTTATGTGAAGCGACTGGAAGATTTGGAAAACATTGCGAATGGTTTCAGTGGAGTGGATAAATCATATGCCATCCAGGCCGGCCGTGATCTGCGCATTATCGTCGACAGTCAGAAGGTCAACGATGATGAGGCCACCCTGCTCAGCCGTGACATCGCCAAGGCTATCGAAGATCAACTGACCTATCCGGGCCAGATTCGGGTAACGGTCATCCGTGAAACAAGAGCTGTTGAATACGCGAAGTAGGGGGAGAGGATGAAGCCGGTTGCAGAACAGATTGCCCTGATTGAGCGGGGCGCCGTTGATTTTCACTCCAAGGAGGATCTGGTCAAGAAACTTACCAGGTCCCTGGAGACGGGAAAGCCCTTGACCATCAAGGCCGGGTTTGACCCCACCGCCCCCGATCTGCATCTCGGTCATACGGTGTTGATCCAGAAGCTCCGTCATTTTCAGTTATTGGGACATGAAGTCAATTTTCTCATTGGTGATTTCACCGGATTGATCGGTGATCCAACCGGCAAATCAGAAACTCGCCCACCTCTGACGTCGGCAGACGTCAAGCGCAACGCCGAGACCTACAAAGAGCAGGTGTTCAAGATTCTTG
>CAZQYQ010000501.1:0-2100 GCA_964597625.1 uncultured bacterium | reverse complement strand
GGGGGGCCGGATCGGCTGGGCTGCTTCGGTCTCCCGGAATCTCCTGCGCGTCGTCGATTTTCTGCCGATGTTTTTCGTCACCGGCATGATTTCGATTCTCTTTTCAACCCGTCACCAGCGGCTGGGCGATCTTGCCGCCGGCACCATCGTCATCCGGGACGCCGAAAGCCTGCCGACGTCGATCAACCCTGAAATGCCGGGTTCCCCCGTGCCGCCCGTCGACGCATGACCGACACCCGTTTCACAGCCGCCCCGACGGATGCAGCCGGATTTTCCGAGTGTCTCTCGCTTCTCGAAAGCACCGACCTCCTGGCCAGACGGCGCGGTGCCGCACAGCTGGAGCGGTTCCATGAGCCGAAGGCTCTTCGGGTCGCCCTGGCGCTTGCAAACGATCCCGACGAACAGGTCCGGGAAACGGCCCGCGAAGTTGCCGGCATCCTCCGTCGGGCCGGCGTGGCGGTTCAGGTCGGGAAGGCCATCCAAAGAAAGGTTGCAACCGACACGCTCCTTTCGTCTTCGGAGATCATGGATGAAACGTTTTTCCTCTGGCGCCGGAACCGTGCAGGCATCTGCGCCGCATGGGCGGTTGCCGATGCTCCCCAGCTTCTCCTCGGCCTCGGTATATTCGTTTACTCCTCCCAGACTCACGGGTTCGAGCCCTTTGAGGGCACACCCGGATTGATTCTGAAAGGCATCATTCTGCTGATCTTTCTGTTCGGCCGGCCGCTCGCCTGGATGCTTATCGGGAAAGCATTCATCGGCGCGTTCCAGGACCGGAACTCCCAGACGGTCGCAAACAGGCCGATGTCGGCAATGGAGTATCTGGGCTTCTTTCAGATGAACATCATCACTTCAGGGCCCCTGATTGCCGGAATCTATCTCATCTTCGCTACCGACACGGGCCTTGCTCCCCTGTTCCTCATCTTCTATCTGATCTTTTTCCTGGGATACCATAGTTTTTCATTCACGCTGATGCCGCGGCAGTTGATGACAAACGCAGATGCGCTCAAAAACACCGCGGCCCTGTTCCGGGAAGGACTGGAAGGCTGGAGCTTTCGGCGGGTTGTTTACATGTCGTTTCTGTGGTGCATGACAATGATCTATTCCGCGCTTTTCATGAGCGGGCAGCTCTCCCTGGATCTCCTGGATATTCCGTTTCGGCACGCCATTCCGCTCATCATGGTTCTTCTTTGCGACACACTCATGGACCCGTTCTGGATCGGCTGGGAGATAACCGTTGCGAGACTGTCTCAGAATCGCTCCGGGGCAGCGGGAGCCGGCTCATGACAAGGCATGTATTCTGGCTCGTTTCCCTTTTCGCTCTTTTTGCGGGAACCGGCGCGGCAGAACCGATCGCGCTCTCCCCGTTCCAGAAGATCACCGACGAAATCTCGTCCCTCACCACGGAGCTGTCCCGCGCGGATGCGATGCCGGACGAGCGTCTCTCCATCTCTGCCGGCCGGCTGCATGGGATCGACAGGGTCGATACCGGCTCCGAGACGTTCGTGATGATCGATCTGTCCTGGGTCATGCCGAATCTCGAAATCATCAGATCCGAACCTGATCAGCGCCGACGCCGGCAGATGCTGCTGCAATGGCGCGACACGCTCCGGCTGCTGAATGCGGATGTGGTCGCCCTGCCCAGACCCGACCAGGCCACCCGCCTTGAAATGGAGGAAGCCCTGAAAAGGGCAAGCGCCGTCACGAGCCTGCCTTCCGGAGGATCCTGGGAATGCAGCTCCCCCGGTGGAGATGGCGGAAGTCCTCTGTACGATTCCGACATCATCGGGGAGACGATCGAGGTGCTGCCCGGTGCTGGAACGGGTGGAAGCTCCGGTGCCGGCTCAGGAAGCAGTTCAGGAAGCAGTTCAGGAAGCAGTTCAGGAAGCAGTTCAGGAAGCGGATCAGGCCAAGGTTCCGGAGGCGCAATCCGTCCCTCCTCCATATCTGGTTCCCCGCGCAATCCGCAACATTCCGGCACAACGACGGTTTCCGCCCCGCCCCCGACAGCTCTCCCGCAACCGGCCCCGAAACCACAGATGAAACCGCCGTCTCCCACGATTCCAAAGCCGCAGGCGCGCGACACGTCCTGGGCCCAGA
>CAZQYQ010000500.1:0-2110 GCA_964597625.1 uncultured bacterium | reverse complement strand
GTGATGATCCGCGTGCCGCGGAAGCGGTGGAACTGTTTGTTTACCGGATCAGCCGCGAACTGGGTTCCCTGACGGCAGCCCTTGGGGGTCTCGATGCGCTGGTCTTTACCGGCGGCATCGGAGAAAATTCAGCGCCGATTCGCGATCGGATCTGCCGATCCGCAAACTGGCTGGGCCTCGAATTTGATGAAGAAGCCAACGCCGCCGGAGGGCCGCGCATAAGCCGTGCAGGAAGCCGTGTCAGCGCCTGGGTGATACCGACGGACGAGGAACTGATGATCGCCCGGCACACACAAAAAGCGATGTTGGCGAAATCGAGCTGAACTTTGGATAGAGGTTCTTACATTTCATAATAACAGGAGGAACACCCGATGAACAATGAGCATCGATACCTCACAGGGAAAAAGGGCCTCGTCGTCGGTATTGCCAATGACGAGAGTATTGCCTACGGCTGTGCTCTTCGTTTCAGTGAACTCGGCGCGATACAGGCCATCACCTACCAGAACGAAAAGTCAAAACGCTTTGTTGAACCTTTGGTGGAAAATTTCGCGCCAGAAATTTTCCTGCCATTGGATGTTCAGGAACCGGAACAGATGGATGCGGTATTTAAAGCCATCCACGAAAAATGGGGCCGCCTAGACTTCCTCGTTCACTCCATTGCCTTCATGCCCAGGGAGGACCTCCAGGGAAGGGTGATCGACTGCTCACTCGAAGGTTTTCTCATGGCTATTGATATCTCCTGCCATTCTTTCATCCGGATGGCGAGACTCGCTGAACCGCTGATGCCGTCCGGGGGATGTCTTCTGGCGATGAGTTACTACGGTGCAAACCAGGTTGTGACGAATTACAACGCTATGGGTCCCGTGAAGGCGGCGCTCGAAAGCGTCGTGCGCTATCTTGCGGCTGAGTTGGGAACGAAGCGCATCAGGGTCCATGCCCTCTCACCGGGTCCCCTCAAGACGAGGGCTGCGTCCGGCATCGGCAAGTTCGACGAGCTACTGGATCAGGCCGAGAAGAAATCGCCGCAGAAGCGTCTCGTGACCATCGAAGACGTAGGCGCCGTGGCGGCATTTCTCGTGAGTGACCATGCGGAATCCTTAACGGGAAATATCACCTTCATTGATGCAGGATATAACATCATGGACTGATCCTGGATCTTATTC
Organism: uncultured bacterium; assembly: GCA_964597625.1. Taxonomy (GTDB): domain Bacteria; phylum Muiribacteriota; class Ozemobacteria; order Ozemobacterales; family Ozemobacteraceae; genus MWAR01. The sequence continues at coordinate 947 of CAZQYQ010000500.1, read as the reverse complement.
TCGCTATGGAAAGAAATGAGGGAAAGAAATAGCCATGCAAAAACAACCACTCACGGATTTGACCCGTGTAACCCTTCAGGTCCTCTGGATAGGAATTCTGATTGCCGCAACGTTTTGGATTGTTCGGCCTTTCCTGCTGCCGCTTATCTGGGCCGTCATGATTGTTGTGGCCACCTGGCCTTTCATGTTGAAGGTGGAGGTCTGGCTGTGGAGAAAGCGGGCCCTGGCCGTCGCCGCCATGACGGTCATCATGCTGCTCCTGTTCATCGTTCCCTTTTCCCTGGCTATCGTCGCCATCATCGAGAACGCAGACGGGATTGCCGACTGGGTGAAATCCTTCCAGACGCAGGCACTGCCGACCCTGCCCGGCTGGTTGTCCGGGATTCCCATTCTTGGCCCGAAGCTGTCCGCTGCCTGGGAGAGCGCCAGAACCGGACCGGAGGGAGTATCGGCGCGTCTGGTTCCCTATGCAGGACAGCTGTTGAAATGGTTTCTGTCTCAGGCTGGAAGTGTCGGAATGATTGCGGTGCAGTTTCTCCTCACAGTAATTATTGCTGCGATCTTCTATGCCACTGGTGAGAAGGCGTCGACAGGTGTTATTCGCTTTGCGCGCCGGCTGGGAGGGCAGCGCGGAGAAGAAGTCGCCGTGCTGGCGGCAAAAACAGTCCGGGGAGTTGCTCTGGGGGTAGTCGGTACGGCCCTGATCCAGTCGCTCCTCGGCGGCATCGGTCTGGCCGTCTCCGGAGTTCCGGCCGCTCCCATACTGACGGCAGTGATGTTCATCCTCTGTATCGCTCAGCTCGGCCCCGGCTTTGTCCTTATCCCCGCGGTGATTTGGCTTTACTGGAGCGGGCAGACGGTCTGGGGAACGGTGTTGCTCGTCCTCACGATCTTTGCCGGCACTATTGACAATATCCTGCGCCCGGTTCTCATCAGGAAAGGCGCCG
>CAZQYQ010000499.1:0-2111 GCA_964597625.1 uncultured bacterium | reverse complement strand
TCCCGGCCGTTTGTTCCGACACCGTCTGCAGGATCTGGTCAAATCCGCTTCCGGTGGTACCGGCTTTCGATGAAGACTCTGTTCCCCGGGTGGATCCGACTCCGGCTCGAATAATCTGCATATCAGCCTCCTGATGGTTCTACGCGTCTTATTCGAGACATCGTCAGAAAGCAGCATGCACGTGAACCCCGATTTAAGCCCTGCAGGCCATTCTCTGGCGATTATTCCCAAAAATACCGTCCGCAAGCGGTGCGATACCCAGCGCAGGGCCCTTTTCTGTTGGATTTTGCTTCAGTTGACATCCCGTCATGCCGAGCGTATATTGTGAATAGAGGTTCACAAAAAAATGCGCGCAGAAAAAGTTGAAACGGAGATCAGGCGTGAACAGATCGCCCGGGCGGCGCTCGAGATCGTCGGAGCTCACGGGCTGAAGGGCCTGACGATCGAAAGAATCGCAAGCCTGGTCGGAGTCGTGCCTTCCGCCCTTTATCGCCATTACAAAGGGAAGAATCAGGTTTTCGATGCCGTTGTTGAAACCCTGCACGACACACTGATGTCAATCATCAAAGAAGCGCGAAAATGCGGCAACAGCCCCCTGGAGCGCATCAAACATGTTCTGCTGCTGCATCTGCGTTTTGCAATGCAGTTTCCCGGCGCCCCACGGATCATTTTTTCCGATGAAATTCTCGGAGGACCGACCGAGCGAAAACAGAAATTTGCCCAAGCCTTCAGGTCGTTCATGAACAGCCTGTCTGAAATGTTTGCTGAAGCGCAGAAGAACGGATCCATCCGATCCGATATCGACCCCAGACTGTTCCCATCGATTTACCTGGGCATCTTTGCCCCGACCATGCTGCAGTATCAGCTTTCCGAGGGCAGATTCGACATGTTCAAACACGCTGAATGCATGTGGAACCTCCTTTATGAATCGATAAAGGCAATCTGATTTTTTTCACCGCAATAGTGAATCATAATTCACAATGGAGGAACTCGATGCATCTGCTCACGTCTCTGGCTGTCGCTTTTGCCTGTCTGGATATCTTCGAACATCTTCTTGAGTTCTTCAATATCACGCATTTCAAACGATGCAGGCATATCCAGGGAAATCGCTGATTCTTCTTTGCGCAGAATAGTGAATATGAATTCACATAGGAGCAAAGCCATGAAAAAGATAGGGATGCTGATACTCATCCTGGGTGTTTTCGCGGTCTTCGCCGCATCCCGGGGATTCACCTCGATGAGGGAACAGGCACAGCCGGTGCAGTTCTCGGGCAATATTGAAGTCGATGAAACAGAGCTCAGCTTCAAGACTCCGGGGCGTGTCATCGAACGAGCGTTTTCAGAAGGCGATATCCTGCATGCAGGCGCTCTTGTCGCACGCCTCGATGACGTGGAACTGAAACACGATCTCGCGATCAAAAAGGCCGAGCGTTCAACGGCAGAAGCCGCGCTGAAAGAACTGGAAGCCGGTTCCAGACCGGAAGAGATCGCTCAGGCAGAGGCATCCGTGCGGCGTTTTCAGGCGCAGTTGTCCGAACTTCTTGCCGGCACGCGCTCTGAAGAGATCGCAGCCGTGCAGGCAGCCATGACCCGCGCGCAGGCGGAAGCGGACATCGCCAGATCAGATCTTTCGCGCCAGCAAAGACTGTATGACAAACAGGCAATCGCCATCCGAGACCTGGATCATGCCAGAACCGCGGCCGAAACGGCAAAAGCCCGATTGAGCGAAGCCGAAGCAATGCTCCAGAAAGCAAAGGCAGGGCCCCGCCGGGAGCAGATAGAAGCCGCCCGCAGCGCTCTGTCAGAAGCGAAGGAGCGTCTGGCGCTTGTCAAACGCGGCCCCCGAATGGAAGCCATCGTCCAGGCACAAGCCAGAGTAGCCCTGGCAAGCTGTTCCGTCGCTCTGTCACGCACGCGGCTTGACAACGCGCTGCTGTTCTCGCCTGTCAGCGGCCACGTGCTCTCCCATCAGATCCAGCCTGGCGAGTATGTTTCCCCAGGCACTCCGGTGGTAACAATTGCGAATCTCGCATCGGTCTGGATGCGGGCATACGCCCCGGAAACCGATCTGGGCATGCTCACGATCGGAAAAACGGTCAGGGTCTCCACGG
>CAZQYQ010000498.1:0-2112 GCA_964597625.1 uncultured bacterium | reverse complement strand
GAACTGGCTGCCAACGAAGGCGAACATCCCGCCCATAGCCCGGAGAAAATCCTCGATCCGCCCGATCAGCGCACGCTCCAGTTCGCGCTCCGAATGCTTTTCGCCCAGTTCCAGGAAATCGAAGGTGTACTCGTCCTTCACGGCGAGCTTGGCCTGGGCGCGCAGTTCGGGGGTGAGCGCCTTGTCGAAATTGGTCTGTCCCAGGAGGCTTTTCTCGTAACTCTGATTCTCGATCTGATGGATGAGAACGTTCTTCGACCAGCCGTATTTGCGGGTCATGCGCAGATAAAATTCCCGCTCCAGGGATTCCCGGCAACGGGACATGATAATCAGGTTGTGACTCCAGGCAATTTCTCCAACCAGCGGTTGGAGTTTTGGCGACTCATGATATTCCCGGTACAACTGCCGCATATACCAGAGATTCTGAACGGAAAATCCGCCGACGCCGGGAAATTCCCTTTGCAGGTCACCCGCCAACGTCTCTACGACAGCCTTTCCCCAGCCTTCGGCGTTCTGGCGTTCGACGATGATGCGGCCGATGTCCCAATACAGCCTGACCAGTTGCCGGTTGACCGACCGCAGAGCGGCATGTTGGGCTGCCCGGACGCGCTCCTTGATCTCCGCGAACACCGATGCGTAGGTTCCAGGGCGGGTTCCGGTGGCGACGGGAAGAGAACCCGGATGGTCGTGAGAGGCTTTTCTTGGGCTCATATCCCCAGCTCTTCGAAGTTCTTCCTGATCGTTGCAGCGAGTTGAACGGCCTCGGCGTTCAGGTCATCCAGCTCGACATGGATGTCGCGGAGCGTCTGCTCGAAGTCGAAATCCTCGTTTCCCTCTTCGGGGGCGACGCCGACATACCGGCCCGGGGTGAGGCTCCAATCGTTGGCCTCGATGTCGGCTTTGTCGACCAGTTTGACCAACCCTTCCACATCGCGAAGTTTCGCCTCCGGGAAGCGCTCGGTCAGCCAGTGGGCTTGTCGCCAGAAGTAGCGGACCTGCTTGAGCTGCTCCACAGCCTGGGCGCGGGCTTCATCGGCAGCCCTGCGTGCGCGGGTGATCTCGCGGCCGGCCCAGGTGTCGCTCTCGCGGGCGTCACAGGCATTTTCACAGGTTTCGATGAGGCGGCAGGCGAGCTTGTAGAGCAGGTCTGATTGCTTCACCAGATCGCGACTGGTTTCACTCAGCGTGGCGAGCCGGTCGACGGCTTTCTTCAACTCTCCGTTGGTCGTCTTCTGTGATTCCCATGCCGCGTGCCGTTCGGTAACGGCCTTTCGGAAAGCCTCCACGTCCGCCTTGAACGTCGGAAGGGCGTCGTCCAGCTCCTTGAGCGATTCCGCGTGGGGCGCATCGGGGGCCAGGGCCGCAAGGAACGGGGCGATGGCGCCGCGAAGCGTTCCCAGCGAGGCGAGGAATGCCGGAAGCGGCTCGATGGTCTCTCCGTCATCGGTTCGAGCAGTGAAGCAGGCGGCGCCTTCGGACAACATGCGGCGGCAGTATTCCGCCACAAGGTCGAGATACCGCTCGGTCTGGCCCCGGTGGAGCCAGGCGATGGCCAGGATGTTCCGTTCCTGCTCGGGTGAAAAGTCGAAGATCTTGCGGGTGACCTTCCGGTAGATGTTGCGCGCGTCGATCATCAGCACCTTGTCGCGGTTGGCCTCGGGTTTGGCGCGATCGAGGAACCAGAGCTCGCAGGGAACGGTGCGGGTGTAGAAAAAGTTCGAGCGGATGGCGATCATGATATTCACATCGCCGGTCTCGACCAGCTTCTGCCGGACTTTTGCTTCGTCCCGCCCGGCGCTGGATGCCTGGGATGACATGACGAACCCTGCCCGGCCTCGTTCGTTTAAATAGCTATAGAAATAGCTGATCCAGACGTAGTTCCCGTTGGAGATTTTTCCCTTTTTGTTGATGCCGGGTAGGCCGAAGGGCAGGCGCGGGTCGCCCTTGACCTTGTCGGCGTCGATCTCGTCCACGTTGAACGGGGGATTGGCCATGACGAAGTCGGAGTTGCGCAGCAGTTCGTGCGGATCTTCGTAGTAGGTGATCGACTTCTGGATATCGCCTTCGAGGCCATGCACCGCCAGGTTCATCTTGGCCAGGCGGATGGTGGTG
>CAZQYQ010000497.1:0-2116 GCA_964597625.1 uncultured bacterium | reverse complement strand
CTCCAGCCGGGTCATGCGATCGTCGGCAAAGACGCTGTTCCCTTGGAAGCCGCCATCTCCGCGGTCGAACGGCTTGATTCGTCCTACCTGTTCATCCAGGGGCCGCCGGGAACAGGTAAGACCTACACCGGTTCTCATCTGATTGCCTCCCTTCTGAAGGCCGGCAAACGGGTGGCGGTATCATCGAACAGCCACAAGGCCATCAACAACCTGCTTGAAGCGGTCGATAAGCGGATGGCGGAATCCGGACATTCCTACTTCGGGATGAAGAAGGTATCGAAAGCCGATCAAGGGATCGAGAGCACAAACATCGAGAACGTCGGGAGCGATTCGGTCATTCTCGATGCCAATCCGGAACCCCGACTCGTCGGCGGCACGGCCTGGACGCTGGCGAAATCGGACTTCAGGAACTCCTTCGACTACCTATTCATTGACGAGGCCGGACAGGTCTCCCTGGCAAACACTATCGCGATGGGCATGTGCGCGAAGAACTTGGTCCTGCTCGGCGACCAGATGCAACTCGGGCAGCCGATCCAGGGCAGCCACCCCGGGCGGAGCGGGGAATCGGCATTGGAATACCTCCTGGATGGCGAGCCGACGATTGCCCCGGACAAGGGGATCTTCCTGGGCGTGACCTACCGCATGCATCCGGACGTCTGCCGCTTCATTTCGGGGGCAATCTACGACTCGCGCCTCAGTTCCGCGGACTCGACGCTGAAACGGCAGCTCATTCTCGATGCTACGGCCCACCCGGCGCTCCTGCCGACTGGGATACGCTACTTCCCGATCTCGCACGACGCCTGTTCGCAGCGCAGCGAGGAAGAGGCGGCCGCCGTGCGGGACATCGTCGGCAGCCTCCTTTCCCAACGCTACCGTGACGGAGAAGGAAATGAACACGCTTTCACCCTGGACAACATCCTGGTCGTGGCGCCATACAACATGCAGGTCAATTTGCTGAAACGCTTCCTACCCAAGGGCGCCCGGGTCGGTACGGTGGACAAGTTCCAGGGCCAGGAAGCCGAGGTGGTCATCGTTTCGATGGCGACCTCGAGTGCGGAGTATTTGCCCCGGAACCTGGATTTCCTGTTCAGCAAAAACAGGATCAACGTGGCGGTATCGCGAGCGAAATGCCTGTCCGTCGTGCTCTTTAGCCCGAAACTGCTCAACCTGCGCTGCAAGTCACCCGGCGAGATGGCGCTCGTAAATACCTTCGCCTACCTGAGAGGGGAGAACTGAAATGTCCCAAGCGGCACGCTTGCGCGATATTGTCGCCATTCTGGAAGCGCGGAAACATCCCGTACCTCGCGAGATCCTCCTCAACGAACTCGGGGTTTCATACGCCACCTTCAAACGCGACCTCGCGGTGCTGCGGGACCAGTTCCAGGCGCCGATCACTTGGCTTCCAGGCGAGGCTGGACTCGAACGCGGCTACGTGCTGGAGGACAAGGGCTGGTCGTCGGGAAAACTGGGATTGCCGCGGGCCTGGTTCACATCGACCGAGATCTACGCGCTGTTGATGATCGACACCTTGGCCAGTCATATCGCACCGGGTTTGTTGTCCGAGCACCTGCAGCCGCTCATCACGCGGATTACGCTGGCGCTGAGCGCCGCGGACGACACGCCGGATGACATCCGATCGCGCGTCCGGATCCTCGCGTCGGCCGCACGTCGGCGTGACGCGGCTCACTTCGAGAACGTGGCCCAGGCGACGGTACGCCGGAAGCGTCTGGAAATCCTCTACTTCACCAAGAGCCGGAACGAACGCAGTACCCGGATCGTCTCGCCGCAGCGTCTCATCCATTACAAAGAAAACTGGTACCTCGTTGCCTGGTGTCACAAAGCGGAAGCACTGCGACTCTTCGCGCTGGACAGCGTCGAGGATGCCAGGGTACTCAAGGAAGCAGCGTTCGAAGCGGACAAGCCTGCAGTCGACGCCATGGTCGGGAAGGATTTCGGGATCTATTCGGGTGGCGACCGGAAGTGGGCGAAGTTGCGCTTCTCGGCGCTCCAGGCACGCTGGGTCGAGGCCGAAGTCTGGCATCCGGAACAGAAGACGTCCCACCTGGACGACGGTTCCCTGGTGCTCGAAGTACCGTACAGCGACCAGCGCGAACTC
>CAZQYQ010000496.1:0-2124 GCA_964597625.1 uncultured bacterium | reverse complement strand
TCGCTTGCGGTGCGGGTTGGAGGACGAAACATCCTTCAGGTGGAGCACTTGGTCATCGACCGCGGCGAAGTCGTCGTGGTCCTGGGCCCCAATGGCGCCGGCAAGAGCACGCTCCTGAAATGTCTGCTGGGCTTCTCGCGCAGCTCGCAGACGTAACCTATCGCGGGGCGAGGACGTACAACGTGAACGGCGTTCTGACGGAAGCAAAATTCAAGGCTGCCTTGAAAAGCGTCTTTGATAACGGTGGCACTGCAAATTATATCTGGGTGTCCCCGACCTGCAAGGACTACATCAACGCGTTCCTGGGGGCGAACAGCTCGGTTATGATGACCGACAGCGCAAGAAATCACACTGCAGGGGGAGTCTATGTCGATTCGTACAATTACGAAGGACTGCTCCTGAATGTCGGTGTTGATGCGGGTCTTCCGAATGACCGGATTGCGGTTGTCAATCAGGCAAAATGCAAGAAGGGCTGGCTGGCTGATGATGGTTTACGTCAGGCCGATGAACCCGCCCTGTCGAGCCGGGAACACCGTAAATCCTTGCAGGGTTCTGTCGGATTCCTGATCGAGGATGTCGGAGAGGATCATATCCTGCTGTATGGAATTTCCGGTGGTTCGACGGATCGCGTCCACACGGTTGCTTTGGCTGCTGGCACTGAGGTCGGACTGGCTGCTGGGTCTGAAGTTGCATTGGCTGAAGATACTACCGTCAATGTTAACCAGCCACCGGCGATCGTAATCAATGGCCCGGAGATTGACGAGGTTGTTGCGGATGTTGCAGCCGCCAGTGCCGAGAACAAGGGAACGATCGTTCTGATCGGAACCGGTTGGACGGAAGGAACGAACATCGTTACTGCTGTAGCGGGTGAGTTCTGGGCGAGCAATGGTACTGCCTGGGTGAAACTCGGTTAACCTCCACAAAATGGAATGAGGACTGGGTTTCGGGCGGCTGAGATAACATCAATGCCGCCCTTTTTTCTTGAATCAAAACACGGGAGAATGAACAATGGAAATGACCAAACGTGAAAAGTACGATGCTATGAAAAAGGATGGGGCAAAACTTCGAGCTTTCAATACTCTGCGGACTGAAGAGGTGGACGAACTTTACCGGGAGCGGTTCGGGGAGAATCAAGTAATCGTGCAGGAGAATAAAGTTGCTACGCCTCCAGCTGTTCGGAATTTCCGAACAGCTCAAAAAGAAGACGGTAGAGGTGTCGTACTGGAACAGAACCACGGCAATGGTGAAACAAAGAAAATCCCGCCGTTGTATTTCGATCATGGCGGATGGTGCAACGAACTTGGAAGGAGTTTTTTCAAGGGGTACTATCGCCCGGCCAGCTGGAAAGAGTACCAGTATCTGCTGCCACACGCAACCCGAGGTGAAAAATGACAAGCGAAGAATTATCCGGAGCCGTTGATGCGTACTTTGCAAATCATCTTGACAAGAGCTTCTGGACGGGATTGTCTGCCGACGTGAAAAGCGCAAGTATCGAAATGGCGACGGGCGATGTCCTGAATGAAATTCCGGGGCTGAATCTGGATCGGATCGTGTCCGGAGGATCGGCTTTCAAGGCGATAGCAGAGCAGGCGGTCTATTTGGCACGGCACTACTCTGATCTCGCAGAAGGAAGACTCCCGACGCAAGAGAGCGTTGAAAGCGTGTCCACGAGTTATAGATACCTCGGGTCTGGAAATGGATTGGGGCATCGGGCAGAGGCGTATGTCAAAGCTGCGAAGAGAGAACACGGGAAAGCCACAGCTTCGATTGCAAGGGGGTAATTTCGGGCTTTTTCTGTTTCATTATTAAAGACCTTATGAAAACTGAAATACGCAAAAACAGGCTATAGGAATGAGCACTGAAACAGGGAAAACGGCGGCTCCATCTTCCGGCGGTGTGAAACTGATTGAAAAGTCCACGGCCAGGGTGGATGATGTTTGCAACTCTGCAAAAGGGCGTATCCTTCGGACGGTGCAGGAACACTATGATAAACACGGAGCTTCGCCGTGGACAGGGAAACAGCTGGTTGAGCTGGAAAAAACGCTCCGTGGGGTATATCAAGAATGGGGTGACGATGTGAAGGGGGAGTTCCGTGACTCCCTGCCGGATGTCATGAAGCAATTT
>CAZQYQ010000495.1:0-2135 GCA_964597625.1 uncultured bacterium | reverse complement strand
GGTCGTCGAAGACGGTTCGACGGTGTTCAGCAGCATCGTCTGGAGCGACAAGTGGACCAAAAGCCTCTTTTCGAATTACGGCATTTCCGGGCTCGGCAACCTCGAAATCACCCCGGAACTGGCCGCGAAGGTTGGTGCGGCATTCGGAAGCACGCTGCCAAAGGGGGCAAGCGTGAACTGTTCGCGCAGCAGCCATAAAATATGTCGCATTATAAACAGGGCGCTGATCTGCGGCCTGACATCGGCGGGCGTGAATGTCGCCGATCTGCGCGTCATGCCGAGCCCGGTTGCGCGGTTCAAGCCGACCGCTTTCAGACGGGCCGGCGGCCTGCATGTCGGTCTGTCCGGCAGCGATCCGAACCAGGTCGAGATCCGCATCTTCGACGCCGAGGGCCGTGAACTGGCGCCGACCAATCAGAAATCGATCGAGCGCCTGTTCAACCGCGAGGATTTCAGGCGCGTTTCCATGCATGACGTCGGCGATATCGTGTTCCCGCCGCGCGTCTCCGAATACTACAGCAATGAACTTCTGAACAATATCGACGTGGATGTCGTCAAGAAACGGGCTCTGAAAATCGTCGTCGATTTCGCCTACAGCGGCGCCAGCGGCATATTCTCCGCATTCCTGGGCAAGCTCGGCTGTGAAGTCATCGCCCTGAATGCCTTCCAGGATGAAGAAAAGATTCAAAAGGCAAGCTCGAACATCAAGGCGGCGATGGAAAACGTCTCATCGATCGTCCGGTCGCTGAACGCGGATGTCGGACTGCTTCTCGATTCAGAGGCCGAACAGATCACCATCATCGATGACAAGGGCCGCCCGATGCTCGGCGAACTCGCCCTTCAGGCCTGGGTCAAGCTTATCTTCGATATGACCCCGAACGCCCGCATCGCCGTTCCGGTATCGGCTACGGATTCGATCGATGACCTCGCGAAGAAGTCCGGCGGAACCGTTATCCGCACCAAGACGAACGGCCGCGCCCTGATGACCGCCGCGGTCTCGGATAACGTCTCGTTCTGCGGCAACTGCGACGGAGGCACGATCTTCCCCGCGTTCCAGCCAGTATTTGACGGGATGATCTCGACGGCAAAACTGCTCGAAATTCTGGCGAAAGCCGCGAAGCCGCTTTCAACGCTGGTCGATGCTCTGCCGAAATTTTATACCCGCAGCAAGAATATCCCATGCCCCTGGGAAGCAAAAGGGAAGGTCATGCGGCAGGCGATGGAGTTCGCAAAAGATCGTCAGACCCAGCTTATCGACGGCGTGAAAGTCATCCTGGCTGATGGCGAATGGGTGCTGATCCTGCCTGACCCCGACAAGCCGTTCGTGTGCATCACCGTCGAAGCCGGTTCTGAAAAGCGGGCCGATGACCTGCTCTCGCGGACCGTGAACGATGTGGATCACTGGAAAAAGCCGGAGAATTGACCGCGGCCCGTGGCCGGGAGAAAGAAAAAAACCAGGGTTTCGGCTGAAGATGCCGAAAACCCTGGTTTTTTTTCGTTCTCAGGCCGTCATGGATCTGCAGAATTTTTCGAGGCGGGGTCGCATTTCCTCGATTTTTTCGACCGACTGGGTGAGAGCGAACCGGATATACCCCTCACCGTGTTTTCCGAAGCCCGATCCCGGTGATGTCACAATGCCGGTCTCTTCCATCAGCTTCATCGTGAATCCCTCGGAGGTCGTGCCTGTCGGACAGTTGGCCCAGAGGTAGAATGCGCCGCGCGGCTGATGAAACCTGAGTCCGCAGTCTTTCAGAATAGAAGTCATGGCATTGCGGCGCTGACGATAGGTTTCTTGCAACCGCTCCAGATGAGCGTCGACCCGGGCAAGGCCGTCCACGCAGGCAAGCTGGATCGCCCCGAAGACGCCCGAATCGATATTCGTTTTCATCTTGAGCAGGCCGGCGATCAATTCGGGGTTGCCGACCGCGAATCCGATGCGCCATCCGGTCATGTTGAAAATCTTGCTGAACGAGTGAAATTCGATGGCCACGTCTTTCGCGCCGGGAATGGAGAGGATGCTCCGCCTGTCGCGCGGATCATAGGTCAGCTCGGCATACGCGGCATCAGAAACGATGATGACTTCATGCCTTCTGGCCCATTCGACGATCGTCGTGAGTTCCTTTTCACTTGCAACG
>CAZQYQ010000494.1:0-2139 GCA_964597625.1 uncultured bacterium | reverse complement strand
TCGACAAGTATCGATTCAGGCGAACGGCTTGTTATGCGCTTACCCTGGTGAAAAGCTATTGAACAGAAATTACACTCGCCTACGCATCCCCTGTGGGTTGTTATACTGAATCGCACAGTATCCATTGCACGGATACCGCCGCGTGCCAGGCACAGAGGATGCACCTCGCGTTCATAGGGCAGTTCATAAACGCTGTCAAGTTCATCTGCAGACAATGGTTCTGCATGAGGATTCTGCACAAGGAACCTGTCTCGATGAAGCTGTACAAGTCCCGGCGAGGTAAATTCCGCATTCCTGTAAAAAACTCTGAACATTTCTTCGAAGACATCGGGATTGTTGCAAACACTTTCAAAAGGAGGTAGTTCAATAAAACCTTCAGGCTTTGTTCTGGATATATAACAGATTCCCCGGATACCTTCCGTGGGACGGCCATACTTCAGATTAGTGGAAATATCAAGAACGGCTCTCTCTCCCATACCATAGACAATCATGTCCGCCTTCGAGTCGAAAAGAATCGAACGCCGTATCGAGTTGTCCCACATGTCATAATGAGCGACACGGCGCAGGCTCGCTTCAACGCCGCCAAGCACAACGGGAACGGTATTTTTAAAATAACGGCGTATCAGGTTTGTATAGACTATAAGTGCACGGTCAGGCCGGCATATATTCTCACCCCCCGGCGTCAGGTCGTCTTTGTTGCGCCTCTTGCCCAGCGATGTGTAGTTCGAAACCATCGAATCGAGTGCGCCGGAAGTAACTCCCCACCACAGGAGGGGTTCGCCAAGCCGTGTTATGTCGGCGTTATTCGATATATCAGGCTGAGCTATAATACCTACTCGGAAACCGTGGTGAATCAGCCAGTGGCCGACGACCGCGGCCCCGCTGGTCGAACTATCGATGTAGGCATCGCCGCTTACGAGTATGATGTCGAAGTTGTTCCAGCCGAGGGTTCGCGCCTCGTCTTTAGTGGCGGGAATGAACATGAGTTACCTGAAAAGCGGTGAAATTTCTTTGAAAGCCGCGGTCCCGGCCTTTTCCAGTATCATGAAAGCCACCGTCTCGGTCGGATAGATTAACGCGCCTGCCATGGCCGCGGCCGAGCAGCCATTCTTCCAGTTGAATTTGCTCCGTGATGAAACGGCGTCCGGCACAAGAACGACCCGGAAACCCGAATCAACAAGAGAAAGCACTGTCTGCAGAACACAGATATGAGTCTCCATGCCTGCGATAATTATATTCTTCTTTCCGGATGATTCTATGGATTTTCGGATGGCATCATCCTTCATGCAGTCGAAGTGAATTTTTTCCAACACGGGACAACTGCCGGATTTTTCTTTAAGCTCCGGCAATGTTGGCCCCAGCCCCTTCGGGTACTGTTCAGTGACAAGCGCCGGAATGTTGCATACCCTGCAAAGGTCGAAAAGGATCGATGTATTCCTGACAACGGAGTCCCTGATTTCCGGCTTCATGGCCGCGGCAAGTCTTTCCTGAATGTCAATTACCAGAAGAAGACAGTCATTACCCGTTAATCGAAATTTGTTCATTAATATACCCTTTCGTCATTTATCGAGAAGATCCTTTCCTATCGTATCTATCATGCTGTCAGTGTTCTGTTTTTTTATGTTCTTCATCACCGCCTCTTTCTGGCGGCGCGAAATGTTTTCGTCCGGTCTTCCGGAGGAAAGACCGGCCCCGCCCCTTCCCTCCGAACACATTGTGCATTCTTCCGTAGGAACGGTTCCTTCTCGGAAGATCTCATGCAGCCGGCTCCTGCACGAAGACGATGGAAGCAATCCAGACCTGCTGCATATTTCGGCTTCGGCTACCGGTGCATATGCTGAAAAATCCGATACAGGCGTGCCCGACAGCGCATCCCTCATATATGCTCCCCATGGAGGGGCGGCGACACCGCCACCAGCCTGACCGATACCCAGGGAGAGACCCATCTTGTCATACCCGACCCATATGCCAGTTGTTACATCAGGAGTAAATCCTACGAACCATGCGTCCTTCCAGTTATTAGTAGTGCCTGTTTTGCCTGCTGCAGGACGGCCCGGAGAAGCCGACTTGCCCGTCCCCTCTTCAATTACCGAACGCATCATGCTTGTCAGTATGCGTGCCGTATCAGCTCTGATTATC
>CAZQYQ010000493.1:0-2163 GCA_964597625.1 uncultured bacterium | reverse complement strand
AGCAGATATGTCAGATACTCCAGCCAGACTTCGGGAGCTTCAGGCGCCATCTCTTTCGCCCGTCTGAACTCACCGAGAGTCTGCATCAGCAGCGCCTTATCAGGCTCGCCCGCTGATGCAGCCTTCGCCGAGGCACTCCGCGCAAGAGCTGCCGCCAGCGCCGGCCGAAGGTTCGACGAGTCGCTCGCGACGGCGATTTTTGCTTCGAGCGCCGCAATCGAGGCATCGAGGTCAGCCGCCTGCTCTGGGGCTGAGACGACAGCTGGAGCTACGGCCGCCCCGGGCTTTTCCCCTGCCCGGCCACGGGTTTCACGCTGCTTGTGGGGCGCGGCTCCGACGGCTGCGCCACCGAGCAGGCAGAAAACAAGAATCACCTTCAGCAGGCCTCGTGAGCGCATGGTCCTCTCCTCTTTATGCCGAATGATCCCATCCCGCGGTTCGTCGCTCCGCACCTCTTCGTCTGCTCTGTCCCTTTTGCAGCCATGCGGGCAGCGGTGCAACGCCCTTTGAAATCATGATATCATAGCGTCAGAATAGAATCAGAACTCTCAGGAGATGGATCAAATGAAGATTTCAGTCTTCAATGCCATGAACATGGCCGCAAAACAGGCCACGCTGATGCACATCAAGGGGAACCAGGCGCGCCGCCTGGAGGATTACCTGCTCGCCCTGCATGCCCTGGTCGACCCGGATCAGCAGGTGCGGCTGTCGGCAAAACTCGTTTGTCAGTGTTTTTCAGAGCAGTCGTATTACCTCGACATGAAGGGACTTTCGACCGACGAGATCCGCGCGAAGATGGAAGAGCGGTTTCCCGAGCTGCGGGACAACGGCCCGACGCTGATCGAACTGTCCGATGACGGCCACGACCCGCAGAAGCTTGCCGCCGAACTTCAGACACGCGCAAAGAAAGCCGAGTCGCTCAACGGCGACTGGGAAGGTCCGTTCCCGAAAAACGTTGCGCTTCTCAACACTCTTCGTGGGGACACGCAGCAGCTCATTACGGAGCTGCTTGAACAGGGCGAGACGTGTGATCGAGCATTCATCGGCTTTTTCACCGAGCAGCTCGAGCCGTTCCGCGAATGCCGGCGGTCACTCGACAGTAATGCGGCGACGTCTCTGGTGAATCTTTCGACGATGCGCGATCCGGCGGCGGTATCACCCGGCTTTGCGGGCATGTTCGGGCTTCTCGAGCGGCCGATATACCTGCTGATATTGTTGACCAGCAGGCGTCTGGTGCTGTTTCTGCGCGATCAGCCGAAAAACCCGGCAGCGGCGGTTCACGCAGTCGCCTGCAGCATGATTACACAGGTGACGGGCTGCCAGACCCCGCTCGGGTATGATATCGAGCTCGAAACGACCCAGGATCTGCTGAAACTGCCACAACTGGAGCACTCGGACGGATTGGAACTGGAAAAGCTCCTCCGTGAGCGCAGCATTGATGCGGGCCAGCCTCCTGAAGAGCCACGCCCCGAGATGGGCTCACAGGAAAAGGACGTGGATCCGAAACCGGCCGCCGTTTCGACCGTGCAGGCCCCTGACGAGCCCGCCATCCCGGCGCCGGAAACCCCTGAATCATGTGCCGAGGCCTTCCGGACGTCGATTCTGACAGGTCTTGAATGGTATAAACAGGGAGTCCGGCTCGGCCGCCCCCGTCGCCCGGACATCGAAGCCTGGTTCTCGCATTTCGTCAACCATCTTCAACGCAATCTCTAGCCCTGTCCGCGGCAACGCGTGAAGAATCATTTGATCCCATAGAGTTTGTCGAGATATTCATCCCACTGGGTGTCGCGGGCGAAGTCGAGGGCTTTGTAGAAAGCGCGGAACTGACGATAATCAGCGGGAGTGGGCATGGCGACCGAGATGCCGGAGCGGCTCGGAGCCGTGCGGCAGGCGGTGACGGCCGTGAGGGTTTCTTCGGCGGTTTTCTGCAGCAGAGCAGCGTTCTTCGCGCCTGAAAGACCACTGAGCCGGGAGAGGCTCGATTCGATATCCCAGTAGTAGCTTTTGCCACCGTAAGAATCGGCCGGGGTGAACTTGCAACCGTCGGCGGTCGCGTTCATGAGTTCCAATACGTAGGCGTTGAAGGCAAACGTGAGTTCGGCGGCGCGTGACATGTTCCAGTAGCCCATGTCACGCATTCCGGCACCGCTCACCAGGGCGGTC
>CAZQYQ010000492.1:0-2173 GCA_964597625.1 uncultured bacterium | reverse complement strand
CAGAGCGGCGATATTCTCAGACTTCGCGGCCAGGGGCTTGGCAGTGGTGACCTTCACGTAAAGCTCGATGTTCAGATTCCAAAAAAGCTCGATGAAGAACAACTCGAACTGTTCCGGAAATTTGCAGAATCCTGCGGGATGAGATTCTGAATTTTCTCTGAAACCGGCGCACGGCGAACGACGCGGAGACATAACGTCAGAGTGAATGTTTTGCCGTATGGGTTGCTGAAGGGCCAGCCGGGTATGATAGAATATGGTTCATGAATACGCTGCGTACGGTTGCACTCGCGTTGTGTCTGGCAGTGTTTGTCGGGGTTGCAGGGGCCCAGGCGGCCACATTTTCTCAACCTCTGACGGGCATTTCAATCGTCCTGGATCCGGGGCATGGCGGGTCTGATCCTGGCGCCATCGGACAGAATGGCCTCCGGGAATCAGCCACGAATCTCCGCGTGGCGCGTTACCTGGCCCTGCTGCTGGAACGGGACGGAGCACGAGTCATTCTGACACGGACAGCCGATACGTTTCTGTCGCTGCCGGCCCGTGTTGAGATCGCGAAGAAAGAGCATCCGGACCTGTTCGTATCGATTCATCACAACGCATCGCTCAAACCGGGCACGCCGAATAAAGGCGAGATCTATTTCAATGCGCTCGATCAGGGCATTCCGCTGAACGTCGGCGACCGGATGCAGGAACGCCTTCAGCTGAGCTCCATTGGAACGGGCACGACGGTTATCCCGGGCGGGTTCTATGTCCTGCGCGAGAATGCCATTCCGGCAGTTTTGACGGAAGCGGCTTATATTTCCGTTCCGGAAATCGAGAAAAAGTTACGGTCCGGCCGCGCGCTCGTCGACGAGGCCAGAGCGTTTCACCTTGCGATACGCGAGGCGTTTTCCACCCCGCCCCTCAAGCTGGAGGTCATTGGCGCAAAGCCGGCCGTCATCAGCACCCCTTATTTTCAGCTGCTCCTGTCGGCATCCCGGCCGGTTTCAAAGCTTGAAGCGCGCATGGATCCGGCTTTCAAGGCCGGCTTCAGTCTCGACATGATTCCGGCGTTCGGCCATATGTATACTTTAGCAAATACACAGCCCGTGAACAGCGGTGAATATCAGCTTCAGATCACCGGCAGAAGCGTTGACGGCGGCATTTCAGCGATGATGCGCGTTTTGCTCAGCGTCAGGCTTCCGGTCGAGTCGGCCGTCATTCTTCCGGTCGCGCCGTATATCCCGGAAGGCTTCGTCGGCTCCTTCCCCCTGACGATTCAGATGCTCGATTCGCTCGAGCGGCCAAACCAGCGGCCTGTTGCGTTCAGTGCCGTCTGCGGGGGAATGAAGTATGAAGGCACCACCGGTCCTGACGGTCGGACGGGAATCGTCATCCCGTTGGATGGGACGGAACGAAACAGCATCGTCGTCGACGTGAGCGCCGAAGGCAAATCGGTCGGAACCATGCCGCTGGCGGTGAAGGCTGCGGGTGAGACCTTCATCCTCGGCCGGGTCGGATCGGGCCGGACCGGCTCCGGAATCGATCGCCTGACCGTCGTCGCCGAGAATCGCCAGAGCGCGATGACGAATCCTGACGGATACTTTTTTCTTTCATTGCCCCTGCGTGCGATGAACATGAAACTGAGCATCAACCCGATCACCGGGTATCTGCCGGCCGAGTTCAGGATCAAGACAGACGGGATGACCGCACAGCAGCCGCAGATCGTTCTTGCGCCGCGCTCCCCCGCCCTGCTCGGCCGCCACATCGGCATCATCGCCGAACGCGGCCAGGATGAATGGGCCAGACCGATCGTCCGGTCCCTGATGCAGGCCGGCGCATTCGTGCGACGGCTTCCGGTCGGCTCGGGTGCGCATCCCGAGTATGACGCCGTCGCAACAGCAAATTTCGAAGGCGGGTTCGACCTTCTCGTTGCGTTGAAACCGGCTTCCGGCAAAGTGTTTGAATTGAGGCATTACCACAGCAGCACGAGCGGAAAACGGCTTGCGAATGCGGTCGTATCGAATTTCTGCGGTTCCAGAAAGAAGTGCGGGATCCAGGCGAACGCCGGTTCTGATTATGAACTCGGCCACACTGCGGCGGCGGCGCTCGTGATCTGCACGCCTCAGTCGTATGAAAAAGATCTTCCGGCATCATTCGCGGCTGCGCTTATCAAGGCA
This sequence comes from uncultured bacterium, assembly GCA_964597625.1. Classification (GTDB taxonomy): domain Bacteria; phylum Muiribacteriota; class Ozemobacteria; order Ozemobacterales; family Ozemobacteraceae; genus MWAR01. The sequence goes on along the minus strand of CAZQYQ010000492.1, from coordinate 14 downwards.
ATGCCCGAAGCGTT
>CAZQYQ010000491.1:0-2198 GCA_964597625.1 uncultured bacterium | reverse complement strand
GCTTTCCAGGCCGGAACAGGTGCCGGTTGCAGCCACGGAAGGACAGGAAGCTCTCTATACGGTGCTTCCAAAGCTTCCCCGGCCCCTTCCGCCGGCATGGAAGAGCATCGTCGAAAAGCTCGAGACTCTTTACGCAAAGCACGACATGCCGCTTTTCCGGGTTCAATGCCTCGAACTGATCGCCCAGGGCGGCGATGCCTCGGCGGCATCGGCAACGAAGCTCCTCCTGGTGGCGCGCGAAACCGCAAAACGGCGCAGCCCCGAGACGCTGAGCCGTCTCGACGCGGCGCTCAGCCTGGGTGACCTTGCTCAGGCGGAAATTCTGTTGAACGGTCTGCAGCGGCTCGATCCGGCGATGCCGGCGATCCCGGTTTTTCAGAAGCGGCTTCGAACGGTTCGCCAGATAGACGATCTTCTGATCGAGGTCCACAAGGCAATGCGCGATGGCCGGCCGGCCCTGGTGCGTGATCTCTTCGGCCAGGTCCTCAAGCTAGATCCCAACAATCCCCAGGCACGCGCCTATGCCAGCCAGACCGCACAGCCTGACACCGCGACGGCTTCCGTCGCAGCCACGAGTGAAACGGCCAGAAAAGCCGAATTGATCACAGAACTGTCTGCAAAGGTGGTCGAAGCGGAATCCCGCGATGATCTCATGGCTGTGCGCGGGCTTCTGCGCGAATTCGTCGCCCTGGGCCTGGCTCAGCCGCCTCAGGTGTTACGTCTGCAGCAGATCGAACAGGAGCTGCTCGAATCGCGGTTCATGGTTTCGCAGCGGTTCGACGAGGCGCAGAGCCTGTTCGAGTCACGATCGTGGGAAAAACTGCGCCGGCTGCTGAATCGCAATCCCGGTCTGGGCGACTCGACCGAGCGCGTCATCCGCGTCTGGGAGATGGGCCTGATGGCCGACTGCGAGCTCGGCTGGAAAGACGACGCAAGACTGATCGCCGAAGCCGACCGACTGGCGGAGAAAGCCCCGAAAAGCTTCTGGCCGCACTGCGTGAAGCTGAATATCGCGCTCAGACAGGGGCGATACGCCGATGCTGAAATCTCGCTGACGGCGGCCCAGATGATCGAGCCGAACAGCCGGTTTTTGGCCTGGCCGGCGCGGATCCTGTGGCTGTGGCGGCACGGCTGGAAATTCGCGCCGTTCGTCATCCTGGCTGCCGTATTCCTGCTCGCGCGGATCATGACGGTATTCTTCGCCTGGTGGGAACGCTTCTACTGGACCTGGATAAAAATAGTTTCATATCTATTTCCAGGCATCGCGCTTGCATCGCTTGAGAAAAAGTTTGCCGCGGCTCGGGAAAACGAGGATAAGATGCGGCTTTACAGGCTTCTTGCCCGGTGCGCGTTCGCATCCGGCCAGGGCGCGAAAGGCGTGCGATATGCCGAACTGATGCTCGAACTGCGCGGCAATGATGCCGATGCGGTCGAGATGCTGGGACGGCATTATCTGAAACAGCCGACCCAGACGCCGGCGCAGTTTGCCTACGTTATGGGATACGCGGCGCGGCGGCCCGATGACCGCGAGTTGATCGAGAAACTTGGAAAATCGGTTCTGGCGGGGCGTGCCGTCACTCCTGAAATGCTGCCCGTGCTTGGCCGGTATCTGAGCCTGTTTCCGCAGGATGAGCAGATGGCGCGGATTTTGGGCGATTTTTATCTCGGTGCCGATCCGATGACGCTGACCGGCGATGCGATCGATTTCATGGAGAAAGCCTGGCGGAAGAGCGGCGACGAGGAACTCTGGTACAACCTGCTGCGCGCGCTGATGATGCGGGGCCTGTTCGACCGGTTCGAAAAGCTGGTCGGAGAGGCCGTGGCGGCCGGCACGGCAGGCGAATGGCCACGGCTGTTCGAACTGGTCGAGCAGCAGACGGAAAACGAGCTGTATCCGATTCAGGGTGCTCTGGGGGGGATGGAAAAGGCTCGCGTGACCGAAGCGATGCAGCGTATTCTTGCTCTGCGCTTTGTGACAAAAAAGCATGTGCAGCTTATCGCCCCGGCCCTGGACAACCATATCATGGCCGAGGATGTCGGCGTGCGTTACCATGCCCAGAAAGCCCGCGATCACATGCGTTCCCAGATGATGAAAACCGACACCTTCGTCGCGGCGATGTCACAACTTGCCACGACGCCGGAATCCGCAGCACCCCTGCCTGTCGTCGAGCCGCAACCCATTGAAACTCCGGAAGCCT
>CAZQYQ010000490.1:0-2200 GCA_964597625.1 uncultured bacterium | reverse complement strand
TACGACTGCGCAAGAGCGATGGAAACGCCCTGATCGTCCGGATTGCGCCTGTGGGCCTCCTCGAAGAAGGGAATAGCCTCGCGGGGCTGTTTCAGCTTGTCGAGCAACGCCACACCGGCCGCATACGGACCGTGATAATCACGTACGTCCCGCGCCATCAGCTGCAGGGCGGCATCGTATACCTCATGGGGGCGGTTTCCGGCACGCTGGAGAGCCAGGATCAGATTGCTCCAGGTTCCCTTTTCGTGCGGATCCGATTTGAGCGCCTGCTCAAAGAGTGAAACGGCTTCTTCGATACGGCCGTCGTTCAGCGCCTGGATGCCATCGTTGTTGAGTCTGACCCCCTCGTTGTGCCGATCGATATCGTTCGGATCGCCGTCATCGGGCGTCGGGAGGGACGGGAGCGACAGCTCAGGGCGTACCGCCGCCTGAATCACGGGGGACGGGAAAAACCGGGCGGCGAGTTCGTCAGGAGTCAGGGCAGCAGCGGTTCCGACAAGGAAACAGGCCTGCACTGTGCATGCCAGAAGTCCCGCGATGATTGATTTTTTCATGTTCAGGAGCCTCACACCGTCAGCTCGAGACGTTCGAGCAGGGTTTTGAAATCCGAGTCAGCGGGCGCTTTGAACACGACCTTCTGACCATCGAAGGTGAAGTATGGGAACAGGCCAAGAGCCTCGGACCGGTCTTTCGAGAGGAGGATGATTTCATTCGGCGGCAGATCGAGCCCTGGGCGCTCATCCGCGGCCAGAGGCGCAGATCTCGGCCCTGAAAGGTTCAGAAAAGGCTCTCGGGCACCCGGCGGCAACCGCATTACGATCGGATTATGCAGAATTCCCTTGAAAGCCGTGAGCAGCGGCGGCAGAGCGTCGGCAACCTGTGCAAGCCCCTCGGCGGCCTCAGCAGGCGGAGTCTGGAGAAATTCCACCATTTCACGCAAAATAAAAAGCGGATTCGTATCCGCAGATGACTCGGACATGGCTTTTGCGAGGGGAATCGTGAAGAACGAATCCCCGGACGCGTCCTTGATGAGAAGCGACAGATGATGCAGGAATCTCATCGCGTTCGGCCCGGCAAAATGCGCTTTCAGAGCATCTTTTACGACCTGATCCCCCTTTGGGCTGCGCCGGACGTAGAACAGATAGGTCTGCATGAACGTGAACGAGAGAAATGCCATCAGCGGCCCGAGAAGATCCTGAAGGGCCTTCATCAGCGCTTCAGCACCTGCCGGCTCGAAAAACCGCGCCGTTGGAGCCGTAATGAATGAGGGATACCGTCCGAGAATGGCATCGACCATCTGAGGCCTCACCAGGGCAATAGCGCCCGCGACAGGCAGAGGCTGCACGAGAGGCGGCTCTTCAGGCGTTTCCGGGACCGGAGGCGATTCTCTTTCTGAAGGAAGGAGCTCTGAGACAGGTTCGGTGACTGCCGGTCGTTCAGATCGGTCAGACTGTTCGGGAACGGCCAGTTTTGGTACATCCGGGATATCGTCATCGATGCGCTTCTCGGGAGGAAGGTTGACGGCCAGTCTCGGTTCTGTCGTCGGCTGGAGTTGTCCGGGGACCTGGTCCACAGCAGGCGGAGTCGGCATCAACGTCGGACCCGGCAACGTTTCGGATGCCGCGGCTGCGAGATCCAGCGGAACGGATTCCCATGACGCGGCAGGTTCGATTCGAGCGAGCTCCGGTGGTTTCACCGGAGGCTCGGAAGCATTTTCCATAGTCTTAGCTATCGTTCCTGACTTCGGTTCCGCAACGATCTTTTCCGCCACGGGAGTCGTTTCGGAAGGCGCGGCAGGCGGTGTATTTCCGGTAAGGCCGCCGATGGCAACAGCGGGCGGGGGTCTGGTCCCGCCAAAGAACATGGCCGCCTGGTCTTCCGGAGACAAAGCAGGTGAAGCGGCAGGCTTCGAAGCAGCTTCATCGCCGGAAATTTTTCCGCGCATCGATATCACGCGCTCCTTCTTTACCGTGCCTTTTCCCGCAGCCGGCATGATGGGCGTTCCGCCGATCGAGAGGTCTGAACCCTGCGGAGCCGGCGTGACAGCGGCGGAAGGTTCGTCAGGGCGCACGACAGGTGTCACCGACTCAGCGGCAGGCTCAGAGCGAGGCGCGCCGGATGTTGTTCCACCAGATCCGATGGCGGGGGTTCCGGGAAACGGCACGACTGGGGGCGGGGGGGGTGGTTCGACAAGATTCGC
>CAZQYQ010000489.1:0-2205 GCA_964597625.1 uncultured bacterium | reverse complement strand
GCTCCCGGCCGGTCTGAAAAACTCAGCCAGGGCTTCATGGAGAGGAAACTTCCCGTTTCTATCCCGCTCAGGATAGCAAATGACGACGCGGAATCGTCACGGATGCCACTGCCTTCCTTCTGAGCGATGCCGATGAAAATCGGCGTGATCGCGGCCAGCTCATGGTCGTGTTTCACGTCGTCAAATGTCGTGGCAGGAAGGTACAGCAGCCCGGTTCCGCCCTTGAGCATCATCGTGGCGGCCTCATACGGACACCCCTTCGCCATCAGCATGACCTGAAAACCCAGTTTGTCGATGCTCGAATTGATCGACTGGCGGTAGCCCAGGTTGAACCCGATCAGACTGACCGCCACCGCCACGGCCAGAGCGATGCCGACAATCGTCAGACCGGTGCGCAGAGGACGATAGGTGAGATTTCTAATGGCAAGTCGTATATATCCCATACTTTTTCTCCCAACAACCCGTTCAGTTCCTGAACTGAACCCCGTTTCCGATAATCTCAAGATCCTTGCCGCTCTGCGTGAGACGGCCCTCGACCACGGCAATTCCGCCAATGTGCTGAGGGAAGGTGCGGCCCAGGTGACCGAGCTCCACCCGAACCTGGCGGCCTGCGCCATCATCGAGAAAGAACCAGCAGCCCGAACTCGGGCACTGCCGGACAATGCGCCCTTCGGTGCGGACATCGGCAACAAGGTAGTTTCCCGGGTTCGCCGTGATCGCCTGGAGAGGAGTCGCAGAGGCGACCCTAAAGGGTTCGCCAAAGACCTCAGCCGGCCGAAGCGCAACAAAAGCCGCCCCTATTCCGGCAACAAGAAGGACAACACTCAAGAGAATAATGTTTTTCATGGTATTGCCTCCGAGTCACTTTTTTCCGCGTGCCGCCAGCAGCTCTTTCGTTCTCAGGAAATACGGCTCTGACCGGCGGTCATAGACGAACAGATCCAGAAGGATCAGATTCTTCCGAATTCCCCGCAGGGAAGCCTGGAAATCCGAGACCAGATCCGTGTCAGTTCCTGGCGGATTCATGCCGGCCAGCTTGTCGGAAGTGTTTCCGGGCTCCGCCACGAAATAATAGTCGTGCTTATAGAAATCAGCGAGGGTCAGGCCTCTGAAACGGGCGCGGAACTGCTTATCCTTCAAAGCTCGGGCCGCGCGACTCTCTATCCGCTGAAAAAAGAAGTCACGAATCTCTCCCGTCTTCGGATCCGTGGAAAGAAACACCTGAATGACTCCGCCCTTCCCGGGAACATTAACCCCATGCACATACCCGATTCGTGTTTCCCCCTTGAAAACCGAATACACCGTATAGGGCGTGTCGTAGGCTTCATAAACGGTGTCCAGATCGGTGCCGAGACGATCTTTCAAGCCGGCGTACAGCTCCTGGCCGGATGGAAGACTTCTCAGTTCGCGAATTTCCTCCTTGAAACTCGTCACGTCGGGAAACAGGAATTTCAGATCCTGGGCGGGATTGCTGAGCGTGCAACCGATCGCCGCCAGCCCTGTTGAGGGCAGCACAAGGATCAAAAGCATCACAAAACACAGACTTATAATACTCTTGCATATATATTTCATGAAGAACCTCCAGCCCGTCTTGAAATTGGTTCTTCTGTTTTAACGCATGGAGCATGCCAATGCGCGTATCCTCCCATGGCTCATGAGCGTGCCCCGCACGGGGCAAACAACCATAGGAGGGGAAAAAAGCCGTTACGCCTCGGGCAGACTCAGATCTGGCAAGGGTGAAACGGGTTTACCAGTAGCGATAATACTGGATCGTCGTAAGAATGCCGGGAGTTCCCGTCTGGCGCTCGAACTGCCGCTCGACATTGAGTTTCAGCCAGTGCAGATTCGCATTGCCAACATCATTCCGGAAATACCAGGTCACTTCGCCGATCAGCGAAGCGTCGGTGTGTCCCGGCATCGGATCACCCATCGACGGCATCGGCACCGGTCCGATCTCCTGCCGGAACCGGCGATACTGAACGGCATATCCGAGTTTCCGATCCCGGCGAAGGAAATCCAGTTGATATACCTGGGTTCCTACATCATCGTTTTCATCACGGCCGACACTCCATTCCCCAGTCATCGTCAAGGTTCCGCGCGCAACAGGACGTGAGTGTCGCGCATCAATCCCGATCCGGCGCGTCTCGATGAAACGGCCGGAATCAGCCAGAGCCATCACGCTGGGGCTGCGCATCAATGCATGTT
>CAZQYQ010000488.1:0-2212 GCA_964597625.1 uncultured bacterium | reverse complement strand
GCAGCGCGGTAACGGTATGCAGGTTCTTTCCGACTGGATTTTTCACGAGACCGGAAAGGGTGGCTGTGACGGTATCCATGCGCTTTTGCCGCGCAACAGCTTCCGTTCGTGAGGCGATAACCGCCCGGAGGGATTGTATCTGGATGTCTATATCGGGAGAAGCCGACCCGATCCTCAGGCTTTGCTGAAACATGAGGATGGCCTTCTCGGGTTCATGGTCACGTGATGCCGCAGCAGCCGCAAGATATCTGTTCTGAAGGGTGCTTCGCAACCCTGCCGCAATCGATGCCGCGTCAAAGGTTTTCTCGAATTCGGTGATACCGGAAAGAAGGGGTTCCGGGGATGCAGGTGGAACCAGCTTCTCGAGATCCGTGAGGAGCTCCTTCTCGCGCGAAGCCCGCTTGATTTCCTTCTCTGCGGCTGCTTTGTCGGCGATGATACCGGCTTCGGCCAGTCGAAGCTTTTCCTGAAGACCGGGAAGATCGGCGAATATCGTTGAAGCCTGTTTCATCACGGTAACAGCTCCAGTCTTGTCCCGGGACGCCAGCCTCTCATCGGCTTCCTTGAAAAGCTTTTCGGAGGCAAGGCGCCTGTAATCATCGGCGCTCGCCGATTCCCCGGCAGATGCGAGCTTGTCGCACAGCGCCGTGAATGGAGCGGGGTCTGTGCTGGCAGCAAATACCGCGAGGGCGTCATCAAGCTGTTTGATCAGGCTGGCTGTTTCCTGGGATTTCGCAAGGCGGGCCTTTTCCTCTTCGATGCGCTGTTGCGCGGAAGCGATCCGCGCCGACAGATCCGGGGTGGGCGGGAAACGGCTCTCGAGTTCTCTGAAATACGTGAGTGCCCGGGCCGGATCTGTTGTCAGCAGAGAGTCTCCCGCAGATCTGAACGTTTCAATCCAGCCAGATTCTATGCTCGAAGCTTCTGAGGCAAGCGATTCCTGACGAAGCTGGCCGAGAATGTCGGACAGCTCGTCCGTTCCAGAGCCGGGCCCGATGAGGCCGAGAAGCTCGCGCGATCGGGCACGAAGGGCGGTGTGCCTGGCCTCAACGGCACGGCGGGTATCCTCGACGGATTTCAGCATGGCGAACCCCGCAGCGGCCGTGGCATTGGCGGGTTCAATCTTCAGTGCCAGCTCGTAGAGCATCATTGCCGGAGATGCCAGACCGGCGGAAGCCTGAGACCGTGCTTTCGCGGAAAGAGCTTCCGCAAGGGGGCCGCGATGGGGTATGACAGCCTCGGAACCCTTCGGCTCCGCTTCAAGGAGGGCAAGGCTTCTGACAGCCTCATCGAGACTGCCCGAGGCAATCTGCTGTCTGAGCTGCGCTTCAAGCAACGCGATCAGTTTGTCGTTTCCGGGTTTGCCGAAACGAATGCTGTAATACAGAGCGGCAACAGCCGCAATACTGAGAATGCCGGCAAGAACCCCCCGCCATGAATGAAATCGGGAAAAAAGCGATTCAGAAGAGGTGACGAGTTCCTTGATGGCGCTCGCTCTGATGCTTCTCGATTTGCGGCGGAGTATCGGGGCCGAGGTTGCGGACTGCAGATGTTCATCGACATACGAGTCAAGGGCCTGAATCAGTTCATCGAGCGGGGGCCGGCCCTGGGGGGACTTGTCGAGCATGCGCCGGATCATCGGGAGCAGGGGGGCGAGGGTCTCGTCCGGTATCAGAACCGACGCCGGAAGAGTCGCATGAATGTGCTTGAGGGCCACCGAAAGCTCGGGATTCTCGGAAACATCAGGTCTGAACGGCACCTCGCCGTATAATAATTCCCAAAATATAACTCCCATTGTATAGATGTCCGAGGCGGGAGTGAGATCTCTGACACCCATGCACTGCTCGGGCGACATGTACTCGGGAGTGCCCATCGTGACGCCGGTGCGTGTTATCCCCGCAGACGTTTTCGCGATGCCGAAATCGAGAACTTTCAGAAGCCCCGCGCGCGTCACCATGATATTGGAGGGCTTCAGATCCCGATGAATGACTCCCTTCGCATGACAAGCGGCGATTCCCTCGAAAAGCTGGAGCATCAACGCCGGCACGCTGCGGCTGTCTTTCAGAAGACTTGGTTTCAGGGATGAGAGCGAAACCCCGTCGATATACTCCATCACCAGGAACGGCCGGCCCGAGTCATGGTCGCGGGCTGACGCATAGATATTCATGATGTTGGGGTGCTCGACAGTCGCAAGCATCTGCCCTTCGCGGAT
>CAZQYQ010000487.1:0-2213 GCA_964597625.1 uncultured bacterium | reverse complement strand
ATCTGTTGATTTGATAGGCTTCCATGTAAGTATCGTCAATCAGGCCCGGCTTCGACAGAACTATCCAGCCGCCTTTCAGAATTCTGGGATAAGGCGCATCGAGGTCGATGGTTTGAGCGGCCTGATCGATGGCAAACGACTTCCACTCCGTTCCAGCAAGGGTACTGTCAACATCCAGAATCCGCGGGTCTGGTGCGTTGTGCCCGAAAAGAGCCGCCCGCTGCCTCATCACATATACTTTGGGATTTTTCTGCGCCGGGTAAACGATCTTTTCGGAAGTGCGCTTCCCCAGCGGCTCCAGCCAGGTGACGATGGTGTAGTTCTGATCGGCATCGGTGGTCACGGTATGCACGATGCGCACATCCCAGTTTTCCGAAAGTTTATAATTCTGCCGTTCGTCGCCGACGATCAGCAGAATGTCACCCTGCTTTAACTGGAGGTTTGTCCCTTTCAAGTAAAGCTCCGTCATGTCCAGACGAATTTTTTGCACCTCGCTTGTTTTTGGTTTCAGGCGGTTAAACCGGGCTTGCGCCTCCAGTTTTTCCATAGTTTCAAAAATCTGCGGTTTTTCCTGCGGGCCGGGAATGCTCTGAAGCCTTGTTCCTTTTTCGATCACGGCCCAGCCCGGTGCTCCCGGAGCATCTTCCACCGTAAAAGCCAGGGGCACGGAGGCTGCAACGCCGGCAGCCAGTTGATAGCCGATCTGACCTGCTAATTCGCCGATGGAGCGGCGTTCGGTGGCCGTGCGCAGAAATCCTTCTTCAGCGATGCGCTCCTGATAAAAAGTGAGCACGTCGAGCATGGCGGCGCAGCCGTCTAAAAGGGCGATAGACGGATCGTTGTCCTCCCTCGTCGCCAGCGCCCGCAGCGCGGGATGACGGGCGATATCGGCCTTCATGTTTTCTTTGAATTGGCTGTGCGTACCAACCCGGTAGCGCAGCGCCGCAAGGCCGGGGCGCTGTTCTTTGGATACCGGTGTCAGGTCGGCTTTGATGATAGTGCTCCCGCAATCTTTACATTTTTCAGACATTGGCTTCCCTCATGTCGAATTCTATTTTTCCATTTTCCGGGAAATTGGGATCGTTATCCAGGCGAATGACTTCCAGGCGGCCGACCGAGAGCCTGCCCTTCGCTATTTCCCCGGCGGGATCTTTTCCCAGCCGCTGGAACCTTTTGATTTCTATCGAGGCTACTCCATCGACGGCCATCGCGACGGCATAGATGCGGGATGTGTAGACGGCTTCCCCGAAGGTAAAATTGTCGGGGTGGAAAAATCCCCGGGCCCCGTCGCTCAATTGGCGATTGCTGAATGTGTCGGCAAGCACTTTCTTTACATCCATCTTAAAATAACCGGGCTTCACGAAGACATTGCAGACGATGTCCAGAGGGACAAAACGCGGTCCATTGATTTCGATATCGTAACCGGCCATGCGGTAACAGTCGAGATAGGCTTTTATTGCGGAGATGAATGTCTCATCGACGCTCCTGCCGCCTTTGCGGTCGATGGTGACGTAGACCGTATACCAGCTTCCCGTCCAGCGCACGGTGGCGGCCGCCTGCTGAATATCGGGGTGGCGCATCGCGATGGCGGCATAATCCGCAGCGTTGACGGCACGCTCCTGTATTTTGAAAGCCTGGGGTGCATATTTGCGGATCTGTTCAGATGATTCCGGTTCGAGGCCGCCGCGGGCGGCCAGAGGGTTGCGCACCTTTTTGATTTTCTCCGGTTCGAAACCGGCGGCGAGGCCGGAATCCGTGCGAATGACCAGATGGGCCAGGGATTCGGCGCCGACATTGCCGGAAATACCGTTGCCGATGCGGTAGCGGGCTTGGAAGGTCAGGTTTTTATCCGGCTTCTGGCCCATGAGACCGTCGCCGAAGCGCAGGAACGATACCCCGTCTTCCCTTGTTTCCACGACAAATTCCCGGCTGTAAGCATTGGAGGCAAGAAGATCACGTCGGGGATTCCATGTCAGAGAGGAAGAATCCTTCTGCACGAGCCGGATGGCAGGGATGATTTCGCTCGCCTGCCAGGTAATAACCGACGAGGCTGATCCTGCGGGATCGAACGGGACAAGGCTGCCGTCTTTCCCGGCAAGACGAATGCGGCCCTGTCTGGTGACGGGCGAGTAAGCCAGAGCAGGCCGGAACCTCTTTACGGACACAACCGGTATTTCTTCGCTGAGAGTTTGTCCGTGATCAGCCAGGAGAAT
>CAZQYQ010000486.1:0-2216 GCA_964597625.1 uncultured bacterium | reverse complement strand
CTGAAGCTGATTTCATTTTCCGAGTATCTCGACGAAAACAGCGGGTTTGCCGAGGGGGCCCCAGGTGCTCGGAACACAAAAGAAACACGGCCACCTTACGAGATGGGCGATATCAGATTCCGAACTGCTCTTTTCAAAGAACTTTTCTCAAGTTTACCGCATGATGGTCCCCCTGACAATGCCCAACCACAGGATGCCGATGGGCGGGGTTGCCGGCATGATCAGCTCGAGGCCTTTGTTGAGAAGCTGTCGCGAGATCTTTTTCCTGCATGCACACCAGTTTGCAAAGTGCTCGCAATTATTCCGAAGCAAATGATATCCGCCGAAGTCGGAGCCGAGCATCGAGCGTGCCCGGCATACCGCCGCCGCCTTCCCTTCCGGAAACTCCACCTGGTCATCCGTGTGGATGCCCAACATTTCCCCCGCGACGCTGTCGAGAAACGTGCCTTCCTCGAACTCCCCGACCGAGGTGAGGCGGATCCGGGCCGTCGAAGGGGCGGAGCCCGTGAAATGAATGACCTGGCCCCGGCCGGCATAGACCCCGTAATGACGGTATCGCTCGAGCCTCGCGAGCTTACTCAGATCGGGCGAGGCAATGGAGGCGCCGAAAAGCAACTGGGTCGCGAATGAGAAGATGCCTTCAGTCTTCGGAAGGGCGGACATGCTTTGGTCTGTGACGGTTTCCATGACCCTGGCCGTCATGCTGCGAGCCACGCAAATCACGGTTCCGGGTTGGAAGTTCATGGGATGCCTCCTTTTCGGGCCGTTTTACGGCCGGTGGAATCAACTCGTGATGCCAACCCTGGGCGGGGCGATGCGGTGTTCGAGGCGGGCAAGGCCCGCGCAGGCCGCTTCGAACCAGGCCCGGACGTCGGGTGAGAGCTGTTCTCTCCTGCGTGGCGCGGGACAATCGAGGGTGAGAATGACCCGGATGCAGGGCCCGTCGCGGCCCGTTCCATCTCTGACGGTCAGCTCCTGGTGCAGCCGAATGAGCGTGACCGCCATCCCGGGCAGGGCGGCGAAGCCTCGGGAAAGATCGAGCAGCAGTGGGCGCCAGGCGGCATCGGCAGCGGGTCCGGCGCCGGGGTGACCCCTCATCTGCATGACGATGTGTGCGGACTGTTCCCGATGACCCTCCCGGCCGGGGTGGCCAGAGCAGATGCTGGTCAGCCGCATGCCCGACAGGTGGTTGAGCGCTTCGAGCCATTCTTCATCGAGTTCCCTGTCGACCAGCCGGTCACGCCACTCCTTTTCCCATGCTGCCGGAGAACGGCCGGGCCGGCCTGCTCCCGCGCCCCTTGCGGAACGCGCGCATTCGTTCGATGTAGGGGGACGTCGTGTGGGTGGGTTTCGATCCTTCATTTCGTCCTCCTTGTTCAGTGTGTGGCCGAAGAACAGCCCACCAGGGGCAGGCACGCGGCGTCCAGGAGATGGACCCAACGGCAGGCCTTCAGGAACCATTCCCAGGAGGTCTGCGGTGTGAGGGCATCCTTTCTGGTTCCGCCGAGCCGGATTTCCATCGCTCTGGCCGTTTCCACCCTCGCGTCCGAAACAGTGAGGGTGCGCGAAAGTTCGACGCTCAGGCCAATGCCGTCCGCGACGGCCCGGCCTTCCCAGTCGAGCAGAGTCGTCTGGAGCGACCCCCAGTCATCGAGGTCGAGGAGGCAGTCGGCGAGATCGTTCCGAAGCCGGATCGCCACCATGGGAACGCATCGGCGCCCAGGCCCAACCCCGACACACGTCACCGCCCGGAATGCCCCGAGTGCCGAAAACGCCCTCTTCCAGAGCGGAGTGGGCACGCACTCATTGCACTCGAAGTCGTTCGCCTCGAGGCTGGTTTGGAGAATCGTTGCAGTTCCCCGGACATTGCGGGTTTCGACGTTCGTTTCCATCTTCTTTGCCTCCCAACTCACGCTGACACGCTTTGTTCCATCGCCGGTCAGAAATCGTCTGCGGTGGAGACAGCGATCGAAAATTCTGGGTGTGGTGCCTGCTTCCTGGTTCAAGGCGGCCGAGGGAGGCGAGTTCAAAATTTGATGGATTCGCGACGATGACGGCGATTCCGCCGTTCGGCAATGTGTTGAATATGGCGAACGATTTTTTGAACCGGAATCGTTCCGGCGCCTTTTTTTGGTGAGCGGCGGTGTCGCGGATCATCTCGGGAAAGCCTGGAGGCGGATATGACGAACGTGAGCGAGGGGACGATCGGGAAAGTG
>CAZQYQ010000485.1:0-2218 GCA_964597625.1 uncultured bacterium | reverse complement strand
CCACCGTGAACAGCAACTGCAACAGAGCCCGCAATCCAAGCAGCGGCTGCATGGCGAAGGCGAATATTCCAAGAACGATCAAGCCGGGCAGAATTTCACGGCCTTTGAAGATCCACAGCATCAATACGCAGCCCAGCATGAAAAACAAGATGTGGCAGAGGGTTTTCAGTCCGGCCAGCGCCGCAGCGGACTGGGCGAAATTCAAAGCGATGGTTTCCGGCAGGATTGTCCAGCCGATATTCAGGTCGAATTCGCGGGCGAAGAGGAGATCCCAGTAGGTGCCCGATGCGAAGGGGCATGACCGGGTATAGAAGAACAGCACCGCCAGGGTGGCCAGAAGAGCGAAGACCCGTTCCCAGTCCCAGGGGGATTCTTCCGCCGATTCCGGGAATACGCCGCCGGCAGGAGCAGGGGCGGCGGACAGCGCAGCCGCCTGTGCCGGGCTTCCGGCCGGCTGCACGGCAGCTTCACCCGTGCCCGAACGGGACTGAGGACGTGATTCGGGGCCTTTTTCCGCCACGCGAGCCTCCTCCGGTACGTTGTATCAGCAGTCGATCAGTTTTTCCGGCTTGATCGGCATGATTCGGATCCGCCGGCCGGTCGCATTGAAAACGGCATTGGCAACTGCCGGCGCAATGCCCATCAGGGGCACTTCGCCGAAGCCCTTGGCACCGTACGGACCTTCGCTGTAGCCATGCTCGACGATGATCGGGTCGATTTCTGGCGCATCTTCCGTGGTCGGCAGGATATACGTTGCAAAGGCGTTGTTGAGCATACGTCCCTGCGCATCATGGCGAATCTCCTCCATGGTTGCGTAGCCAACGCCCTGAAGGGTGCCGCCTTCGATCTGCCCCTCGACCAGTTGAGGATTGATCGCCCGGCCCATGTCGTGAGACGAAGTGATCTTCAGCACGCGAAGCTGGCCGGTCTGCATATCCACCTCGACCTCGGCGACGTTGGTGGCATAGCTGTAGGTGAAGTAGGCGTTGCCCTGACCGGTCTCCTTGTCAAAAGTCGAGTCGGGAGCGATATACCACCCGAATGCACTCGGCTGGAGTCTGCGATGATACAGTTCTTTGACGACGTCCGTGTAGGCAATCCGCTTGTCCTGCGGCCGTCCCTTGATGAACGCTGCTCCTTCAACGAGTTCGACAACATCCGTTCCAGAAGCGCCGAGCAGCCCGGCGGCGGCATCGAGCAATCGCGGCCTCAGCTCTTTCGCAGCCGCCATCAATGCGTTGCCGGACATGAATGTCGTGCGGCTTGCCACGGTCGGGCCGGAATCAGGAACGAAGGCGGTATCGGTTTCAACCACCAGGATCTTGTCATACGTCACACCCAGAGCATCGGCGACGATCTGGGCCAGGACCGTCCGGGCGCCCTGCCCCATTTCCGTGTTGCCGACGGCGCACTGAACCGTGCCGTCTTTCATGATCATCATGCTGGCGCCGGCGCGATCAAGATATTTGCCGCCGGCCCCCAAGCCGACGCCGTAATAGACGGTCGATATGCCGATTCCCCGTCGCACCTGACCACTTCTCGCGGAAGGATGCTGCCATTTTTTCGCCCAGTCTGATTTTGCGACGGCTTTGTCGATCGTTTCGGGAAGACCGCACGATTGATCGATCAGTTGCCCGGTAACAGTTTTCGAGCCTATTTTGAGGCCGTTGCGCCGCCGGATCTCGACCGGATCGATTTTCAACTCATCGGCAATCTCGTCGATGAGGGATTCACCGGCAAAAATGACCTGGGGCGAGCCAAACCCGCGATAGGCACCGCACGGGACTTTATTGGTGGCCATCGCGAAGGACCTGATGAGGATATTATCGCACACATAAGGCCCGAGGGCATGAACGGTTCCGCGCCAGAGAACGATCGGACTGAGGGTCGCATAGGCGCCGCCATCCACGTAATATTTTATATCAGCAGCTACAATATGGCCGTCGCTATCCGTTCCCACCTTCATCTGGATCAGAGCCGGGTGGCGCTTGGAACTTGCGATGATGTCTTCTTCGCGTTTGTAGATCAGCTTTACCGGCCGCTCGAGGAGGCGGGCGATGAGAGCCGCATGACCGGCGAGAATCGAGGGAAAATCCTCTTTGCCGCCGAAGCCGCCGCCGGTCGTGGTCTGCACGATCCGCACCTTGTTATTCTGGCATCCGAGAATGCCGGAAACAGCGTCATGAACGTAGAACGGGCACTGCATCGACCCGTAGAC
>CAZQYQ010000484.1:0-2225 GCA_964597625.1 uncultured bacterium | reverse complement strand
CGGGTGCTTTTTGTAACTGAACCGGCCGGCCCCGTTCCCTTGATGCCGAAAAGATTCCTGGCAGTTCCGATTGTTGCCGCGCCCCAGCCGGTTTCGAGTGCCGCCTGGGCGATCGTTACCGAAGCGGGAACCCCTGTTCTCTTCATCGATTCATGCGCCGCAGGGCCGATGAGCCGGACGAATTTGTCGGGAGAGAGTTTGCCGCCTTTCCACGCGGCAAGCTCGGAAGATTCTGTTCCGAGGCCTGCCGTCGTGGGTGCAGCAGCCTTTTTGGGCGGAACCGGGCTTGTTGCTGGTTGCAGGATCGCGGACCGGGGAAGGGTCCCATTCGAGAATATTCTTGCAAGCTCATTGAAAAACGCTGCCAGCGTATTCATCGCCTTGATCAGCGATTCGATATCCTGATTCACCGGTGAGGCCTGCTGTTGAGCCGTCGTCGCTGATGGCGAGGTGCGAACGGCCGATGTTCTGACGCCGGAGTCGGCGGGTTGGGCCGGCTGAAATCCGTCCGTGCCATCATCGAAGGCAAAAACCGATCCGGCGAGGATAACCATGATCACCACCGCTGATCCGACGAGGATGGGTTGTCCGGTTTTCATGACTTCGCTCCTTGAGATGGGATCGTTTTGATCATGAGGGAACGATTTCGGTATACCAGACGTCGTCTTCAATGGCTTTTTCGAAGGATTCCGCATCATACTGAACATCTTCACCGCTGACCCAGCCGTTGATGCTGCCGTACATCTCCTCGTTCCATTTGCCGGCCGGATCGTTCACGATATAGTTCCCGTTTTCGTACCCCTTGACGCAGACCACATGACCGGATTTGGTGAACCAGCCGTGCGTAATGACCGGAAGCCCCTTGGTAACGGCTTCCTTGAAGCTTGCGAGGGGGGCCTCATGTGATTTCGCACGATAGGGCAGGCCCGAGCGTGCGGCAAGCGTGTTGATGATTTCGGCCACACCATCCGGGGTTTGTCCGAGTTTTCGGCCGAATTCCCCGGTGATGTCGTCAGGACTGCCCTTCCAGCCGAGGGAATTCAGGGTCATCGCAATCGAGGTGTTCTGACAGGTGGCAAAATCATCGATCGTGTTGTCCCACTGGGAGAAATAGGGAACCGGATTCGGTGTTTTCTGTCCTTCCGGAGAGGGGCGAGCCGCATCTGTGGAAGGGGGGGCGGATGATTCGGCCGGGGTGGATGTCGAGGTGGATGCCGAAGAGCCGGGGGGTGTTTCGATTGTGGCAGACGAGACAGAGGTTGCCGGAGTGGAGGTCGAAGGGGATGGAACGCCGGTAACTGGCGTGTTCATGCCGCCGAACAGGCTGGAGAATATGCGTGCGAGAGATCTGAACAGGTCGGACAACGCCGTGAAGAAACCGCCGAGTGCTTTTTTTAAATCCTGAAATATATAATCAGCCCCTGACGTCTGGGGCTGGGGAACAGGCTGAGCCAGCGCTGATTTCGATCCGGATGACGTTTGGGTGGAGGAGGCATTCACCGTTGCCGTCTGCGTCTGCTCCGTGCCCGTGGTTGGCACGAATCCGTCTGACTCGATATTCTCGGCCGCTGCCTGAACAAACCCGGTCAGAACGATCAAAATCATCATGCATACGACTTTTTTCAGACTGCAGATGTTCATGGTGCTGTCTCCTGTATCAATTGCTACTGATTTAACGAAAACCGATGCGGGTATGTTACACGCAATCAGAAAACTTGTCAGCGATCCCGAATAAATCCTCGTTCCCACCCAGCGCACCGGAAAAGAAAAATGCTTCGGATCCATCTCTCCGAAGCACTTGACGCCAACCGATGTGCAATCACATCACCCATGTATTGTAGTGTAGGATATATTTACAGAAGAGCGGGAAAAGCGATTAACCGCATTTCGAGTAGCCGCATCGTTTGCAGATGACACAGCCGCTTTCGTGTTCCAGCCGTTCCCCGCAGTCGGGGCAGCCGGTTGGGGCACGATCGCCGTCGATCAGGCTTTCCGCCGGCTGGCCTTTCCCGGTCGCGGCACCGGTTGAGGGGGTCGTTGCAACCTGTCTGAGCTTGTTTGAGGTGCAGGTCAGGTAATACTCTTCAATCGCCCGGCCGATCGCATCGGGGCAGGAAAGAACCTTGATCCCGTTCGCCGGTCCGCCGCGCTTGAGCGTCGACATGCAGCGGATTCCCTTGAGTTGATCGATGATTTCCTGGACATCGATTCCGGCGCGGAGGGCC
>CAZQYQ010000483.1:0-2227 GCA_964597625.1 uncultured bacterium | reverse complement strand
CAACGCGTCGCCGCGATTGGGCGTGACGCTGATTTCAAAGATCACGTCATCCATGCCCGCGGTTTTTACGATATCGCTGCCGATAACGGATTCGGGCGGAAGGATCCAGAGACCTTCGTGCTCGTCGCTGATGCCGAGCTCACGACGGCTGCACATCATGCCGAACGATTCTTCGCCGCGGATTTTCGCTTTGCGGATCTCGAACCCCGTCGGCAGGGAAGCCCCGATCATCGCGACGGGAACCTTGTTTCCCGTGTCGCAGTTGGGTGCGCCGCAGACGATCTTCAACGGCTCGGCCGCGCCGACATTCACGGTGCAGATCGAAAGTTTGTCCGCGTTCGGGTGGGGCGAGCGGGTCAGAATCTGGCCGATGACGACCTTTGAAAGCCCTTTTCCGGGCTGGTGGATCGACTCGACCTCGATGCCCGCCATTTGAAGGGCATCGGAGATCTGTTCGGGTGAAACCTGAATATCGATATAATCGCGAAGCCAGCTTAACAGTATCTTCATGGGTGTTCTCCTCAGAATTGGCGCAGGAAGCGGATATCTGAACCGTATAACAGGCGGATGTCGTTGATGCCGTATCGCTGCATGGCGATTCGCTCGATACCCATGCCGAAAGCGAAGCCTGTATACTTCTCGGTATCGTATTTGACCGACTCGAACACGCGCGGATTCACCATACCGCAGCCGAGCACTTCCATCCAGCCGCTGCCCTTGCAGACTTTACAGCCCTTTCCGGAACAGAAAACGCATTGAATGTCCATCTCGGCCGAAGGCTCGGTAAACGGGAAAAAGCTCGGCCGGAACCGTGTCGGTCGCTTGCCGAACATCGCTTCGGTGAACATGTTCAGCGTGCCTTTCAGATCGGCCAGGGAAACGTTTTCATCGACGACAAGGCCTTCCATCTGCGTGAACATCGGCGAATGCGTGATGTCGCTGTCTTTTCGGAACACCTTGCCCAGGGCGATCATCTTCAGGGGCGGCTGCATCGTCTCCATGACGCGGATCTGGACCGGCGATGTCTGTGTGCGAAGCACCTGGCCGTTCTCAAGGTAAAACGTATCCTGCATGTCGCGGGCCGGATGATGTTTCGGAACATTCAGCGCCTCGAAATTATAATACTCGTCTTCAATTTCAGGGCCGTCGGCCATGAAAAAGCCCATTGTCTGAAAAATGCGGGCGACCTCGAGCGCGACCTGCGTAACCGGGTGAATGGTCCCCGGCAGCGGTGTGGTGCCTGGCAGCGTCGGGTCGGGCCTTTCCGCCTTCAGCCGGGCCTCTTCCTCTGCGCCCTGAAGTCTGGACAGGTCGGCATCCAGAAGTTCGCTGATGCGATTTTTCAGGGTGTTGATCCGCTCGCCGGCGGGCTTGCGTTCTTCGGGGGCGAGTTTGCCAAGACCCTTCAAAAGCTCGGTAACGAGGCCTTTCTTTCCGAGGTATTTGATGCGAAGCGCTTCCAGCTCCTTCACACCTGCGGCCGCGGCTTTCTCGGTTTCGAACTGGTGCAAGATCGTGTCGTGATTCTCGGTCATGATGTCTCCTTGGTCTGTCGCAATGGCGACGTGGACTGGTCAATGTCTGATACTGAGCGAAGTCGCTCGTAAAGGCAAATCGAAACCGATGCGGCCACGTTGAGCGATTCGACGGGGCCCTGCATCGGGATGCGGATGGTTTCGCGGCAGCCCGCGGCGAGAAGCGTATCCAGACCGCTTCCTTCGGCGCCGAAAAACAGGGCGGTTTTTGGGGGAAGCGGCTGGTCCCAGATCGCCCGGCCTTCCATGGCCGTTGCCAGCGGCGTGAACTCTGCCAGCGCAAGCTCTGAAAACAGTTTTGCCGTATCGGCTGTCGTATGCACCGGAAGCCTGAATGCCGAGCCCATTGCGGCCCGGATGACTTTCGCGTTTCCCCGCGAGCAGCTTCCGCGCAGCAGAATCAGGGCATCCGCACCAAGGGCTTCGCAGGATCGTATAATCGTGCCTACATTTCCCGGATCCTGGACGCGGTCGAGGATGACGATCGTTTTCGATCGGGCGAGCGTTTCTGAAAGGAGCGGTGCGGGCGGAAGTGCCACGGCGGCTGCGACGGGGGCCTGCGACTCGATGCCCGAAAGACGTTTCATCAGGTCGGGCGTCAGCGTGTGCAGCAGAGCATCATGTGCTTGCCAGGCGCCTTCCAGGCCTTCGACAACGAATAATCCGCGAAGTCTCACGCCCGAGCGAAGGGC
>CAZQYQ010000482.1:0-2228 GCA_964597625.1 uncultured bacterium | reverse complement strand
TGTCGGTATCAGAGTCGGAGTCAGTATCGGTGTCGCTGTCGGAGTCGGAGTCGGAGTCAGTATCGGTGTCGCTGTCCGTGTCGGAGTCGGAGTCAGTATCGGTGTCGCTGTCAGCATCCGTCGCTGCGGGCTCCTGTGAGTCCTCATCGCTGCACGCAGGCAGAGAGGCACTTCCCATCAGCACAATCATCAAGAAAAAAATCCGTTGAAGAATCATGAAGAACCTCCTGCCTGGGCCTGTGGAAATCGCGTAGCAAGGCGACAACGCGTGTTCAATGATAATACAAGTGTCCAGTCGGAGTTGAGGCGGGCCACTATTTCGGATATTTTCGGCGCTGTTTTTCAAATTGACCGCGTGGGGGATTTGCGGCAAAAGACACGCACTGCTCTTTGTAAATTTTCGAGATTGCAGACGGGAAGGACAATGGTGTCCTTTCATGGGAAATCGGTGAGATTCCGATGCGGCCCCCGCCACTGTAACTGGGTACGAACGCTCGACGACGCCACTGGAACTGTTCCGGGAAGGCCGGGCAAGTAGGATGAACCAGGAGCCAGGAGACCGGTCGGCAATCACCTCTGGCCTGCGGGCGGCATGGCAATTCAGAAGGTTCCCTTTGTGTTCTGCACAATCCAACCTTGTCAACCCGCGCCGGAGTGAGTCGGTTCATTTTCGATTCGGGTAAGGATCGGTGAACTGCGGTGGACACAAGGGAACCTTCGAAACAGGTGAATCATGAAAATACAAGTGACGTGGATGATCGTTTGCGCGGCGGTTCTCGCAGCAGCCTGCGATGACGGCAACGGCGACGACGGCTCGGCGGGTCTTTCGCAGCAGATTCTGGGAGACTACACCGATGACTGGGGAACTTCATATTCGTTCACCGAGGACGAGGTGGTGGTGGTATTTCCGCCATTCGACACGGATGGAGAGCCGACAACGGTGAGCGCTGATATCACTGAGTGGTATGCAGATGACGAGTATTTAATCACTGATAATCTGGACGGCACCTTCGGTCGTTACGACTGGACGTTTGTGGGCGACGATCTGTACATCTGTCAGATTGAGTACGCGGCGTCCTCCGCAGAAATTGCGGCTGCGAACGAGAGCGCCGATCGCGCGGAACCTGCGGCGTCGGGTTGCGGTGACTATTCCTGGTCGATGCTCACCCCTGCACAATAAGCAATTCTGATCAGAACGGCGAAAGCGGCGGACAGCTCATTTTTCCTGTGTAGCCGCGGGCGGCTTTGAGCAGCTTCACGAGCGCGTCGTGATCGGGCAGCCCGAGAATGGTGCGAATCCGGTAGAACCGACTGTTCAGCACGTCGACACTCATGCCGACCGTGGGTGCGAAGTCTTCGAATCCGGGGAAATCGGCTTCGGCGTAGTCGGCCAGAAGCGAGAGGTGGTGAGGCTGAAGGCCGCGGGAATGGAGGATGGCGTTGTCGCGGATGGGGTTTCCCTTCGGTGCATCGGGATCTTGAAGCCGGGTCACGGATTGCTCCATCGCCTGCGCGACGGTCGGGTTGAGGCTTCCTTTCCAGATGTAGTCGTTGGCACCCGCGGCGAGGCATTCCATCAGCGCGGTGCCGGTGTTGTCGCCCGTCAGCATGCAGAGGGGAAGTGCGGCCTCGAAGATCACTTTGACAATAGGGACATTTCGTAGCTTCAGCGGAAATTTCCTTTTTGCAAGTCGGGCAGATTCTGATCGCTGATGACATGGTTTTACCTACCTTTCCCTTTTCGTCGGCTGGATTTCTCGGACGGTTTTAATAATGCACTCTTTGTCGCAAGGTAGCCGTCGGCGGCTGCGAGATGGGCTTCGTCCGTTTTGATCATTGCTGTGTCTGAAATGAGTTTCACCTCTGAGCCGTCATTGCCGAAAATGCGCCATTGGATCGCCGTCTGATACGGCTTGCCCATAAAACCACCTTTCCAAGAAATGATGATGTCGATGAGGGTTTCTTCTGGCGTAGCTTTCGTCACGATGACGGATTCCAACTCTCCGCCTTTTCCCGTCGGATGAAGAAGTTCGCGTAACTTTTCTCCGTCTTTGGCGGTCAACAATTTCTCGGCTCTGGCAGCGATCGCTGGATCGTTTTCAACGGCGATCGCGCTGGTGTCAGAATCCTCGGCGTTGACAGTCGGTGGCACAACTGCGTCAGCAGCGTTCTGTGAAAGCAGCTCCCCAGCGGTACCGGACACCACCATGATTCCAACAAAGAGAAGC
>CAZQYQ010000481.1:0-2251 GCA_964597625.1 uncultured bacterium | reverse complement strand
CTCGACGGCAGAGGGGACAGGGATACGGTGACTCCGTTCGGATCCATCGTTTTGGAAAAGTCCACCAGGAGCGATGTTCCTGAAGGAACCCCGGTCGCGCCGGGCGTCGGCCAGGTCGATGCAATGACCGGGGAGGTCGTATCCGTCGTCGTGAATCGGCTCGAAACAACCTGTAATAAAGCATTTCCTGCTTTGTCCCGGGCGCCTGTCCCGATGGTGAGCGTATACGCCGTCAGATCGGTCAGGCTTTGAGACCAGGAAAACTCGAACTGCCGGCCGCTGTCCCGCATGCGGGAGCGAAGACTGCCCGGAGCAGCCGGCGACAGAGAGATGGCTCCGCGTACATCCGCTTCATTCATCGGTTCGGTGAATGAAATCGTGAATGAGGCCGTCGGGGAAACCCGTGTGGCCCCGTTGGCCGGCACGAGCGAAACGACGGCCGGCGGTTCGGTATCTGATGTCGAAAAGACTATCGTGGCGGTTGCCGGCAGGCTGACGCCCGTTGTGCTTTTTGCCGCATTGCCGAGCTTGACGGTTATCTCGGCGGCGTTTGCCCACGACGGGGATGGTGTCACCGTCGCAACGGTCGCATCGGAACTCCAGGCGATGGAGATGCCGGCCGCCGGCGCCGGAGTTATGCTCAACGCTTCGGTGAGGCTGCTTTTCATCATGGGCTGGGTAAACGCAAGAGTGAGAGGGGCGGTTCGCCCGACGCCGGTTGAACCTGAAACCGGAATGGAAGCAGCCAGCTCCGGGGCCTGAAGGGCGGAACTGCGGAATGCGAGGTTGAATTGCGCCGCCAGACCGTTTCCAGAGCTGTCAGCAGCGTTTGTGCCGATGGAAAGGGTGATCTGACTGTCAGCCGGCCAGCCTGTCGCGGGTTTTATGGTGAGAATCGTGCCATCTGCGTTCCAGGCATAGGACAACCCGCCGGAGGATGGGGTTACGAGAACGGACGACTCGACGGACGTGCGCTTCATTGCTTCTGAGAACGTCAACTCGATCGGCGTATTGCGCGGAATGCCGCTGCTGCCCTCGCGGGGCGCGACAGAGAGAATGGTGGGCGGGGTCATGTCACGCGTGGTGAACCCGAAAACCATGGTTCCGGCGAGTGGCAGATTCAATGTGTCGCGCGCGGCGGCTGAAAAGCTTGCCGTGACTTCAGATGCTTCGGCGAACGTGCCTGGCCAGGTGATGGTCAGCTGGCTGTCGGCTGATGCCCAGGTGTAAGACGGAGTTCCGGCAGGGGCCGGAGATACGGAGAAGGCATTTGTCGTAAGGGTCTTGTTCATGCTTCGACTGAATTTGAACGCAAGAGATCGTGGCATAGTTGCAAGTACACTATTCGGAGCCGGGTCCGTCATGGTTACCGTTGGGCCTGATTCACTGTGGGTGTGAAAAACGAACCTGATGGAACTCGCGAGAAGAAGGCCATCGGTGTCGGCCGCGGATCTGGCAATTTCGAATAAAAACGACGTCTGTGCCGGCCAGTTGGTGGCCGGGAGAATTCCCACATTCCTGCTGCCGGATGACCATTCGAAGGTCAAGCTGGCCAGGGCAGGCTGAACTGCACTGATGGCGGATTCTACCGGAGAATGCTGCATCGGTTTCGAAAAGGTCAGCCAGATCCTGGCATTGAGGGGCAGATTCTGAGTTCCACTTGCGGGGACCATGGTGACCAGAGTCGGATACATATCCCCGGCCGTTTCGCGAATCGAGAATGACCAGCTGTATTCCTGTGCCAGTTCAGCCCCGGCAAGACTTTTTGCTGAAGTGGCCACGGTGACCGTGAGGAGCTCGCCGGCCGGCCATGCCTGGGGATAGGTGAGGAGAACATGTCTGCTGTCCGTCCAGACAGCTTCTGCAACACCATTCAGCGGTGATATCCGAACCGCCCTGATGACGCTCGCGCGGTCCATGTCACGATCGAAGGTCAGCTCCAGGGGCGTGTATGCGGGTACATCCGTTGAGCCGTCCGATGGCGCGACGACCGCCAGCTTCGGACTCGAGGTCGATCCTTCCTGGGATTGAACCGCTTCGATCAGGTTCAGCACGAGCTCGCGAACAAAAACGAGTCCGTCGGCATATGCCATATTCCATCGTATAATAATTCGCGATGCAATATCTCCGGGCTTGAGGCCCGTCGTTGCAAAACGCATGGTATAGGTCGCGGCATCGCCTGCGGAACTCCGTTCGATATAGGGCGCGCTGTCGAGAGCAATGACTGCTTCGCCCCGGTCATTCGTGGAAA
>CAZQYQ010000480.1:0-2296 GCA_964597625.1 uncultured bacterium | reverse complement strand
TTGAAACCATCCTCAAACTTCGCTCGTCGTATGCCAGTGAAACCGAGTATGGCGTGGAAATCGGCATTGCGAGCCCCGGACCCGGCATCCTCTGGATCATCCCGTATGGCCAGGGACTTCGCGTTGCCTACCAGACGAGACGCTCATTCTATACGCGGCTCGAATCCTGGCGCGCCCTGATCTGGACGGGAGGCCTGCTGGTTGCCGGAATGGCCTTCGTGCTGTTTGTTCTGGTTGCCCGAAAACTTGCGGATGTCTTCAACGAAATGGAGATTAAAAATCAGGAGCTCGAACGTGCCAATCGAAATCTCGAAGAACTGGGGACGCTGAAAAGCACATTCCTTGCCCTCGTTTCGCATGAACTGCGCACGCCGCTCGCGAGGCTGAACGGGCAGGTCAATCTGATCCGCCAGTCGTCTGACAGGCTTCCAGAAGAACTTCGGCGTCGGTTCGACGAGATGTCGGTCGAAATCTCGGAACTGGGCCGCATGACGAAAAATGCCCTCGACCTCACCCGCCTTCAGTCGGAAGATCTTGCGGCACGCATCGAACTCGGCCAGATCTCCTCGGTCGTGACCATGACATTTGAGCGGGTGAAATCGATGGCGGCGGCACGCGATCTGCTCCTTGAACTCGATCTTCCTGAAACTCCGCCCGTCTCGCACGATCCCTATCTGCTCGAACGCATTCTCGACAATCTTCTGGTGAACGCCGTAAAGTATACGGCTCCGAAGACCGTGATCCGTCTCAGGGTCGTTGAAGAAACCAGTGCGATCAGAATCGAAGTCGAAAGCTGCGGGCCCGTCATTCCGCCCGTCGATCGCGAGAAAATCTTTGAAAAATTCTATCGAGGGGAAGGGGATACCACGGTTCCAGGCTCCGGTCTCGGGTTGTATCTCGTGCGCCAGTTCATCCTGATGATGGGTGGCCGCGCCTGGGTCGAGCCCGTTGCGGAAGGCAATATGTTCGTCATCACTCTTCCGTTGGGATAAACAAATAATAATATAATAACATGGATATTATATTCAGCGAAACGATATTTTCACGATTGTGAAGTCATCTTCAAGATCCCCGGCTCCGCCGGCTGGAAGCATCCCCTTGTAGACGGAAGGAAGGGAGTCGGATTTCGTCTGAACGAGACTGGTGAGGAACCGTTCGAAGTCATCGAAGGTTCCTTTCGTTCCATCCTTTTTCGTGATTTCAAACACGCCGTCCGTGAAAATATACAGGGAGCTTCCCTGGGGAATATCCACTTCGGTCGTCTGAAAGATGATATCCGGAAATCCCCCGATGAACGGATTCCTGACTCCTATTTTCTGGAGTGACTCGCTTCCGGACTGTGCCAGCAACCCGGGCGGATGACCTGCGACCGAAACGCGCAGCCGGCGTTCCCGCAAATTGTAGACGCCGTACCAGAGGGTGAAATACAGATTGTCATGATCTTCCATCTGGAAGGTTTCGTTCAACCCCTTCAGAACAGAGGCAGGGTCGTTATAATCGACGTTCAGGAGTGCGCGCTGCCTGATGCTGTCTTGAACGGTTATGGAAAGAAGCGCTGCGGGAACACCGTGCCCTGATACGTCCAGTATATAGCATATAAAATAATTATCATCGAGCCAACGGTATCCGAATGAGTCTCCTCCGACCTGTGACGAGGGAACGAAAAGCCATGAGCAGCTCACCATCCCATCATGGAGGGGCGGGGGAAGCATGCCCTTGATGTAACGCCCGGCGGTCGCAAGTTCCTTGGAAATTCTTGCTTTCGCCCGGATGGCTTCCGTCATGTCATTACCGGAGCAAAGGATCTGATCGAACCGGTGCGCTTCGTCATATATCTTGATCATATGCAGCACCAGATATCTGGTTTGCCCCGTCCGGATGACGATTGCATAACACTTCGAATCAATCGAGGTCGATGAGCCGTTGGCTGCATATGCAAGAAACTTCGCCTTGAGGAATTCCCGGGCATCTTTTCCGATATAGGTCTCGAACCAGTTGTTCCCGATCACCTCGGATGCTTTTTCCTGAAGAATCTGCAAACCTTGTCTGTTGATCATGAGGATTCTGCCGGCTGGATCGAGAACCATCATCAGCGAACCCGTCATTTCGAAATACTGGAACGCCCGGTTCTGCTCGAGGAGCAATTTCTCATCCGCCTTCTTGCGAGTCGAAATGTCCTGCATCATGCCGATCAAGTGAGCCCGCCCGGTCATGGGATCGACGAAATAAAAGCCGCGATCGAAGATCCAGCGAGTCTCTCTGGTTTTGGTAATACATTGGTATTCCGCCTGAAAAG
>CAZQYQ010000479.1:0-2333 GCA_964597625.1 uncultured bacterium | reverse complement strand
CCTCGCGCGCTTCAACCCGTTTTTTTTGTGGCTTGGAGCCATTGGAGTCATCGTTCATCTCGTTGGAGACTGTCTCGATGGGGCAGTCGCCCGGGCGCGCAATCGCTGCTCCCGCTCCGGGTATTTTCTCGACCAGTTCACCGATCTGCTGGCCGGGGAAGCCATTTTCCTGGGTATTGCCTTTTCCGGGTTCGCCCACCCGTGGATCGTGCTTCTGGCGGGAATCATTTACCCGATCCATTATGCCCTCTTCCAGTACTGGGTGAACCTCACGAAAAAATGGCCCTTTCCGGTTTTCGGCCCTTTTGAACTGCATTCCACCCTGGTTCTTCTGGCGGTCTTCACATTCTTTCTGGGTGAAAGCTCCTGGATTTCCATCTTCTCGCTTCGACTGAGCCTCTTCGACATCGCCAGCCTCGTTCTGGTGCCATTCAGCACGCTTGACATGCTGATTTCAGCCGCGAAACTTTTTCTGGAACTCAAACGCATGGATACGCAGACAACCTGACAACGGAAGGAAAACAGCCATGTCATTACGTTCACGAATCGACACTACGGAACGAAGACGAAAGCTCAGGGATGCCCTGAGCCGGAAGGCGTTTGTCCGGATCATGGAAGCTCATAATGGTCTCAGCGCGCTGGTGGCTCAGGATGCGGCCGTCCCATTGTCAGACGGAAGCACCTGCGAGTTTGACGGGTTCTGGGCCAGCAGCCTGACCGACTCCGCTTCCAAAGGGTATCCGGACGCCGAAATCGTCAGCTGGGATTCACGTTTCCGCACCATCCAGGACATGCTTCTGGTCACGAGCAAACCCATGATCGTCGATGGAGATACCGGGGGGGATGCCACTCAATTCGAGTATTTGAGTTCCACCCTGGAGCGGATGGGCGTTTCGGCGGTGATCATCGAAGACAAGGTTTTTCCCAAGCGCAACAGCCTGGACGAGGCTGCCACGCAAACCCTGGAGCACCCCCAGGTGTTCGCCAACAAGATCCGCCGGGGAAAAAGCGCTCTCATATCCAAGGATTTCATGATCTTTGCCCGCCTGGAAAGTCTGATTGCCAACAAAGGCGTTGAAGATGCCCTCGAGCGGGCCCGCATCTACCTGGAAGCCGGCGCGGACGGCATTCTCATTCACTCCAAGCAGAAAAGCGCCGATGAAATCTTTCGCTTCACCTCCGAATATGCGCGCCTGTTCCCTGACCCGAACACCCGTAAACCTCTGGTTTGCGTGCCGACGACCTATAACAACACCTATGAAGAAACCCTGGTCGGGAATGGGTTCAATATCATTATCTATGCAAATCACCAGCTGCGCTCCGCCTACAAGGCCATGAAAGAGACGTGCCTTTCCATTCTGGAACACAGCCGCGGCATGGAAGCGGATGCCCTGTGCGCTCCCGTCAAGACCATCTTCGACGTCGTTGGGTTCAACGACATCACCTCGAAAGACAGGCAATACGCACCACATCAGGTCGCAGCCATCGTTCTGGCGGCCGGAACGCCCCCCGGACAAATGCGGGAGGATTTCAACGGCCTGCCCCCTGCAGCGATGCCGCTCAAAGGGAAAACCCTGTTGCAGCGGCAGCGGGAAACGCTGTTCAATGCAGGAATTCACGATATCACCGTGGTCACGGGGTATCGTTCATCGGATGTCGTCTGCGACGGGGTGCGTATCATCGAGAACAGGGACTACGAAAACCGGTATATCCTCGATTCGCTGCTCCAGGCGGAAACATGCATGGAACACGGTTTCGTTGCGGTCTACTCGGATGTCCTGTTCCACGAGGAAATCATCGAGAACCTCCTGAAAACGAGCGCGGATATCACCATTGTCGTGGACGCTTCCTACAAGCATCACACCCAGGAAAACAGTAAATCCAATCTGGAACTGGTCGTCACCCGCAGTTCATCCGTTCAACGCAAGCGCCGCCTGAACCCCCATGACAACACGATCATCCTGTTGAGCCGGCAGCTTGATCCGAGAACCGCATCGCATGAGTTTGTCGGCATTGTCTTCTTTTCCGCACGAGGCGCGGATATTCTCCGCCAGGTCTACCGGGATTCTCTCGAACTGTACAAGGACGGCCCGTTCCACGATGCCATGCATATCACCAAAGCCAGTCTGACCGACATGCTGCAGGAACTCATCGATCGCGGATTCCCGGTCAATGCCCTTGAAGTGAATAACGGGTGGATTGAAATCCAGAACCGGAAGGATCTTGAATCGGCGGAGGAAATGATTCCATGATCCAATGCGAAGACCTGAATCTGTGTTTCTCCGAGAACGGGTTGCGGTATTTCTGCGGCGTTCCTGATTCCACATTCAAGT
>CAZQYQ010000478.1:0-2351 GCA_964597625.1 uncultured bacterium | reverse complement strand
TCACCCTGGAAAACCGCGATGCCGCAAATGCGAGGAGGGTCAGCACGCCGCTGAAAAAGAACCCCTCAGGATGAATGGGACATCGCATGCCGTAGCTCCTGATCTGCAGATGATTTACATGGCGCCTCGTGCGCCGCTCAATGACAGTGCATTATAGAAGTGCCATAGAAGCCTGTCAAGCGATCAAAAGAGAGTCACCAGTCCGGGGTATTCCCTTCGGGCTTCTGCTGGCGAGCGCCTTGCCGGCCTTCCATGAACTCCCGCATCTGATCGGGGTCCATGAAGAACGGATCATCGAAGGGGTTCATCATGTCTTCACGCTGCGAGGGATCACGACGATATCTTCGCTGGATCTCCCGTTCCCGGTCTTCCATCTGGCGAAGGATTTTTTCAACCATGTATCCGTTGAGCTTTGTGTTTTTCATCGCCCTGGCCCGTTCGGATGCATCAGGAATATCTTTTGCAGACTGTGTTTTCGGGTCGAGCTGCACATCACGCAGCTTTGCATCCTGTTCATTCCAGGATGCGGAACCCGAAGCCGGAGTCTGCTCGGCCATGTTTGACGTATCGCTGGCGTTCGGATTCCGGGGTTGGCTTTGCTGCTGATCGGCCTGTCTGCTTGTTTCGCTTGCCGTATTGCCCGCCTGGCTTTCCGGACGGTTGTTCCGTGTATCCGAGGCAGTTCCGGCATCATTCCCTTGGTTCTGATTCTGCCGGCCACCCTGCCCTTCTTTCTTTTCAGAGCCGTTCTGCCCTTGGTTCTGGTTGTCAGAGCCATTCTGCCCGCTCTGTTCTTCCTTCGAGCCAGACTTTTCCCCGCTCTTTTTCCCGTCCTGTTTTGAGTCCTTGTTTGAGTCCTTGTTTTTCCCGTCCTGCCCCTGACTGGAATCATTCTGCCTGGAATCCTGATCGTTCCTGTCGGCTCGTTCCTGTTCCTCAAGCCGCTTCAGGGCCTGTTCCAGGTTATACTGCGTCGCCGGGTCCTCACGTCTGACCAGCGACGCCTGGTACGCATCGACGGCCTTCCGATATTCCCCTCCGCTGAACCGCGCGTTCCCAAGATTGTGCAGAGCATCCGCGGCCAGCCCTGCATTCACGGCGGGACTGGACGCGATGGATTCGAACTGCCGTGCGGCAGCCTCGAACCGTCTTTCCTGATATGCCGTGATCCCCAGGTCATAAGCGATTCTCGGGTCGTCGGGCGCGTCGAACTGCGCGCGCCTCAGGGCGGCCTCCGCTTCTTCAAAGCGGCCGGCCCCCAGCGCATCGATACCCCTGGCGACCTCCCCGCTGACCGAAGCGAACGTCCTGCCCGGCATCAGAGCAAGGGCAGCCGCGAGGGATGCGAAGAAAATGCCCCGTTGGAATCTTCTTTTCATAATCGTTTCAACCAGTGGTCCTTTGCGCGTTCATACGGAATGCGCTCGGAAACCATCCATTCGATGAGCAGCAGCAGAAAGGCGAGAAGGGCGGGCCATTGGAAAAGCTCGTTCGTAACGATCTGCGAACCCTGATGTATAGCCGTTCTCGGAAGAGCTTCGAGCGCCTCGGCAACCTTTTTCGCGCTCGCCACGTCTTTCGCCCGGAAATACGCTCCGTGGCTGTTGCGGCCGATGGTACGCAACATCGCATCATCGAGCTTCGTGACGACCCGTTCCCCCTTGAACGTTTTGTAGGTGACGCGCCCCCAGACATCGCGGCCGGCAGGGAGATAACTTCCTTCCGCGCTTCCGATACCGACCGTGTAGAGAGGCACCCCACGACGCCCGGCATCGGATACCGCTTTTGTCACGCGCTCAGGATCGAGATCTTCACCATCCGACACCAGGACGATCACCCGTGTCCGAGATGCCGTGTAATCGAACCGGTCGAGCGATGTCTCGATTGCCGCGGCGAGATTCGTGCCCTGAACGGTCAGCATTGCCGGGTCGACCCGTTCAAGAAACGTCAGGAATGCGCCCTTGTCGGGCGTCAGCGGGCACTGCACCATCGTATCTCCGGCAAATGCGACGAGGCCGACGCGGTCGTTTCTCAACGCGTTCAAAAGCCGCTCAATAAGGGCTTTGGCCACATCGAGGCGGGTATTCCCGTCGATGTCCGGCGCTTTCATCGAGGCGGAAACATCGATCGCAACGACGACATCCATCCCCTGGCCGCTCACCTGTTCTTCGCTCGTGCCACCGGTCGGCCGCGCAAGGGCGATGCCGATCAGGGCAAAAGCCAGGATCATCATCAGCCATTTACTGACCGGCCTTCGCGTCGGTTCATGAGTGGCCAGCCGCGAGATCATCTGGGAGGTCGCAAACCGTTCGCGTCTCCGTCGAAGATCAGAAATGGCGCGACGGGTCAGC
>CAZQYQ010000477.1:0-2355 GCA_964597625.1 uncultured bacterium | reverse complement strand
TGCTTGTCACCTCTTCCGAGGTGTTTCTGAGCCCGGCACTCGACAACGAGCTGTTCGGCTTCTCCAATCAGGAGCTTCGCCAGCGACTCAAGGCAAAGAACAACAACGAACTGGCTCTCGCCTGCTTCGCCGTGCTGGCCATGTTGAGCATGTTCTATCGCGGCGAAGGATTCGACATCAAAAGCCGCGATTTTGTCACGATCGAGGAATGGTGCACGTTTTTGACCGGCAAGCTCCAGTTCGTCCACGACTCGGGAATGACGGCAGACGGCCGCGACGATCTGCGTCTGAACATGCCGGGCATCATGAAAGCCTGGGAGGACCTGATGACCTACGATGAAACGAAGGTTCGCCATTCCATGGCCGACAACAATAAGATCGCGCTTCTCAGCCGCGTCATGAAGTTTCTTGCCGATGAAAATCTGATCCACACGGAACAGGACCGGATCATAAGCCCCACCCCCCGGCTCGATGCTATCATGCGGGAAACGGCCGCCGGCGATTCCCGGAAAGCCGAACTGGCTGCTTTCTTTTCTGCCTGTTGCACGGCAGCAGAAGAGACGGGAGCCGCCACGGGAGACCCATCATGCCGCTGATTTCACGCATGCGCCTGGTCAATGTCCGCTACGATCATGCGACCAAGATATTTACCGACGACCTGTTCGATCTTGCCGGAGAAAACAGCCTGTTCAACCTCACGAACGGCGGCGGCAAAACGGTTCTGCTGCAGCTGATGCTACAAGTGGTGCTCCCGCGCGAAGACCTCGGCCGCGAACGGAGATTCGACTCCTTTTTCGAGGGCCCGCCGGTCCGCTCTTCCCACATTCTCGTCGAATGGCTGTTGGACTCTTCTGAGCCAAAGTATCTGTTGACAGGGCTGTGCGCAACACGTGGCCAGGACCAGGAAGCCGGCTGCAGGTGGTTTTCATATACTCGTGAATATAAAGAGGAGGATGTGTTTCGCATCGATACGATTCCACTCGTGGATGATGCGCGCCACGCCGTTTCCTACACCGATCTTCGCCGGCTGCTCAAAAATCGAACCGACAACCGGTTACGCATATTCGGGGAAGATGAAAAAACCGCTTACGGCAGGCATCTCGAGGAATTCGGCATATTCCCGGCCGAATGGGAGGCGATCAGAAGCATCAACCTGACGGAAGGCGGAATCGAAGCTTTTTTCAATCGATGCCGCACATCCCGCGACTGTCTTGAAGTTCTGCTGATTCCGAGCATCGAAGAGCTTCTGACAAAAGACGAGGCGATGAACCGGCAGCAACTGAGCGAGTCGTTCGCCAGGCATTTCAATGTCCTGAAGTGTATCCCGGAGTGGACCCGCACCCTCCGGGAGATGGACGAATTTCGCCAGTTTGCGGAAGGATACATCTCTGCCGTCGATGAGCATGCCGATGCCGCAAAAGATGTCATGCGGCAGCTTGCCCGGCTGAATCGCCTTCACGAACGACTGGTCGGACAAGAGGCTGCCGGTGAGCGGAAACGCACAATTATATCTTCTGACGTAGAACGAAACGCCGCAGAATCACTCGATCTGGAACATCGTCACGAGTCTTTCAATCTGTATCAGCGATACCTGAAAATCAACAGCCTGAAGTTTGATGAAGAACGTCTGAATGCGCTGCTCAACGCTGCCCGGGAGGACGTGGAAAAAACGAAACGGCTGCTCCGGCTTTCCGATGCGGCAACGGCTGTTCGCAATCGTGATGAGGCACGCGCCATCTGCGCTGCCGGCCGCCATGAACTGAACGAACTCGATTTGGGAGACGGACAGAAGGATCACCTTCAGCAATTAAATCGTTGCGAATACTCCCTCTCTGGTATGTATCGGAAGGAAATCGAATCCCTCGGAAACAGGCTTGCAAAGACGCAGGCAGGGATCGCCGATGTGCAACGGTCTCTTTCATCATCCGAGAAGGAAAGATCGAATTTTCTTGCCGGACTGTCTCAGACCGACATTGCGATCGGTGAGTCATCCGGTGAGAAGAAAGTTCTGGAAGAACACTTGCGTTTGCTGCTGGAGCCTTTTTCCATCGAGGATCGCCTCGACCCTGCGGCGGCTCTGAAGAAAGCGGAAACCTCAGACTCCGCTCTCGCTCTGCAGCAACACGAGAACGAGAGCGCGCTGGAGCGGCTCGACAAGGAAAAACAGGCGTTTGAAGCTATTGAATCTCAGCTCCGAACGGAAGAGAAAAACCTGAATGAGCGTGGGTCCGAACTGCGCAGGAAGAAAACCGATTTCAAAGCTGATCTCGATGTCATTTGCAGAAACCTGCGCCGCTTCCAGGTCGAATCGTTTCAGCAGGCTGTTGGAACGCAGAATGAAGACCTCGGGCACCA
>CAZQYQ010000476.1:0-2362 GCA_964597625.1 uncultured bacterium | reverse complement strand
CCCAACTTCCGCAGTAAGGCCCTAAATATTTCTAAAATTTCCCCAAAAGTCGCGTTGGCGTGAAACGCGGCGGGGTGTTTTGCGAAAAAGTCGATGTAGTGCCTAAAACTTTCCCGTTTCGATTCTGATATCGTGTCGGCATCATGTACATTCGGCGATGCCGACAAAAGACGAGTTCCGGCGACTACAGCTACTGGAAGCTGGTCGAATCGGTTCGAACCGCCCGCGGGCCGCGGCAGCGGGTCGTGGCTTATCTGGGGGAGCTCGACGAGGCCGGACGCCTGGGAGTCCGGGCGGCGGCGGGGGAAGAGGACTCGGCCGCGCCGACTTTGTTTGACGACGGAACCCCCGCGCCTCGACACATCGAGATCGACACGCAAAGCTTCCAGGTCGAAAACGTCCGCGATTTCGGCGGGCCCTGGCTGGGCCTTCAACTGATCGATCAACTGGGGCTTCGCCGGTTTTTGCAGCAGCACATGGAACCCGGCCGGGAAGCCATCGGCTGGGAGGTCATGAGCCTGGTGTTGGTCCTCCTGCGGTTGCTGGAGCCCTCCAGCGAACTGCGGGTGGCCGAGCATCTGTTCGAGCGTTGCGCCCTCGACGCGCTCTTGGGGGTTCCCGCCGACCAGGTCAACGACGACCGTCTCTATCGCGCCCTGGACAAGCTTCTGCCCCACAAGGACGCGCTTCAAAAACACCTCAAGGATCGGCTGGGGGAACTCTTTGGCCTCCAGTACGACCTGCTGCTCTATGACGTGACCAGCACCTTCTTCGAGGGCCAGTGCAAGGCCAACCCCCTGGCGCAACGGGGCTATTCGCGGGATCAGCGAAGCGACTGCAAGCAGGTCTGCATCGCCCTGGTGGTCAGCCGTTGCGGCATGCCGGTGGGCTACGAGGTCTTCGCGGGGAACCGGGCGGATGTGACGACGGTTCGGGAGATCATCCAAACGATGGAGGATCGATATGGAAAATCCGACCGAATCTGGGTGATGGACCGGGGGATGAGCAGCGCCGACAACATTGAGTATCTGAAAGAAGGCGAGCGGCGATACATCATCGGAACGCCCAAGTCGATGCTCCGCAAGTATGAGCGGGAACTGCTGGGGGCCGACTGGACGCGGATTCGCGAGGGTCTGGAGGTCAAGCTCTGCTCCGATCCGGAGGGGAAGTCGGCCGAGACGTTTATCCTCTGCCGGTCGGCGGACCGGGCGAAGAAGGAGCAGTCGATGCACGACCGTTTTGAGAAACGGATCGAGGAGGGACTGGCGGCCATTGAGAAAGCCTGCGGGAGGAGCCCCCAGGATCCGGTGAAGATCGCGCAGCGGCTGGGCCGGCTCCTGGGCCAGAACACGCGGGCGGCCGGGGCGTTCAAGACGGAGATTCAAACCGATAAAGAGGGCCACGCGCGATTCTCATGGGAGAAGGTGGAGACCTGGCGATCGTGGGCGCGACTGAGCGAGGGGTGTTACCTGCTCCGAAGCAACGTGAGCGACTGGTCGGCCGATGAACTGTGGCGAGCGTATATCCAACTGACGGAGGCGGAGGGCGCGTTCCGGATCCACAAGAGCGACCTGTCGCTTCGGCCGGTGTGGCATCAGAGGCAGGACCGGGTGGAGGCGCACATCTTGGTCTGTTTTCTGGCGTACGTCTTGTGGAAGACGCTGGGCCAGTGGTGCAAGCGAGCGGGATTGGGAGACGAGCCGAGAAAAGTGCTCGATGAAATCGCGCAGGTGAAGGTGGTGGACGTGGTGATGAAGACGCATTGTGGAAAAACGCTTCGCCGGCGTTGCGTGGCCAGACCGACGGGTCCTCAATCAATCTTGCTGACCCGATTGAGACTGAATCTGCCAAAATCGCTGGCTGTATTGGAGAATGTAGTGCCTAAAACGGCCTGAAAAACGGTCCTGGCGCTATCGCCAAGGCAGTTTTTGACTCGTAACTGCGGAAGTTGGGCTAACCCATGAGCCGTAAAAAGAACAACGCCTTGCGATGAAGGTCATCGCAAGGCGTGTTGCGTTTAATTACAGGGCAAGGATCAGTCGCGGAAAACCATCTGGGCGAAGGCGTAGAGGCTTCGGCGCCAGGTTTGCCATTCGTGGGAAGTGCCGGGGGAGATGTAGATGTAGCTGTTCTTGATGCCGGCGGCGATGAGCTGTTCCTGATGACGCTTGAGGCCTTCGGGGTTTTCGATGGGTTGTTCGGTGCCGAAGGTCATGAAGAGCACTTTGACTTTCTTGTTGAAGTCATCGGGGTTGGCCATGGCGCCCTGGTAGATGTTGGCGAGGTTAAGGGCGGGGGCGGCCGCTGGAGCTGCGCCGGCGGGAGCTGCGCCGGCGGGAGCTGCGCCGGCAGCGGGAGCGGC
>CAZQYQ010000475.1:0-2422 GCA_964597625.1 uncultured bacterium | reverse complement strand
ATATGCCAATGACTATTTTATTTATGCCGCTGCTGCGAAGGCGCTGTTCAAGGCCCTGCACCTGGATGGCGTAGGCCTCTTCGCACCGCCGGTCGCGGTCTGCCGGGGTGCCGGGAACGAACGGGAACCGCTCGATCTGACGGCGCAGGGGAACGGGGGATTCGGGCGCGGAGAAGGAAAAGGCGATCCGGCGCATGTTGAGCCGGTCTTTGTGGTCGGCGGCGGTGTCGGCGAAGGTCGTGACGCGCTGCCGCTCGAGCAGAAGCCGCTCGATATCGATGTCGGCGACGACGAGTTCCCCGCCCCGGGAGAATCGTGGGGTTTCGGCGAGAAGCCGGCTGTTTTCCCAGATCATGCCGTGGCCGTCCCAGGCCAGGTCGGTGGTCGACTCGCCCGGCCCTGCGGCGGCGTAGAGATACGCCGAGAGGCACCGGCCCGACTGGGATGCCGCCAGAAGTTTGCGATACTCGCCCTTGCCGATCGTTGCATTGCTGGCCGAAAGGTTGGCGATGATCGTCGCGCCCGCGAGCGCGGCGAAGGTGCCGGGCGGAATGGGGGACCAGAGATCTTCACAGATCTCGACAGCCAGGGTGAATGCCGTGCCGCCGATACCCGTGGAATCTGAGACTGCACGGGCCTCGAAAAGCAGGTCGGTGCCGAATGGAACGCGTTCGCCGCACAGGTTGACGATGTTTTGAACGGCGTGACGGGCGGCGCAAAACTGCCGTTTTTCATAGAACTCTCTATAATTCGGCAGATAGCTTTTGGGCACGATGCCCAGAATACAGCCATCATGGATCACGACCGCCGCATTGAACAGACCCCCGTCGGCCCGCACCGGCGCGCCGACGATCAGAACCGGCATCAACCCGCGTGTCGAGTCGCGAAGCCCGGCCACGGCCGCTTCGGCGGCGTCGAGCAGCGTCGCCTGGAAGAACAGATCGTCGCAACTGTAGCCGGTCAACCCCAGTTCGGGAAACGCAACGACCGCCGCATACTCGTCGTGGGCGCGTCGGGCAAGCCGGATGGTCTCGGCCAGGTTCGCCGCCGGGTCGGCCAGATGCACCGCCGGCACGGCCACGGCGCCGCGCACGAACCCATGCGCATAGAGTGAATCGAAAGGCAACCGCTTCTCATACGTCATGCCTGATATTTCCTCGGGCTTTCCCGGACGATCTTTTTCGGCAGGCGGGGGAACACTTCGGACATGTCTATCGTCAAACCTGGCAAAACCGTCGTATGGATCTTTGCCTCGTCGTTATACACTTCATGATTTCCAAAGCAGCCGTCTGCGGTGGCATGATACACCGACACGATTCTGTTGACCGGGTCGATCAGCCAGTATTCTTTCACCCCATGTCGTTCATAGATCCGTCGTTTCAGAATATGGTCCCGGGATGCGCTTGTCGGGGAAAGGATCTCGATGACGATGTCAGGGGCACCTCTCAAACCACGTGGATCGATTTTCGTCTCGTCACAAACAACAAGAATATCCGGCTGGACGACGGTTCTGACATCTTCGCTGGCTTCATCTTCATCCGGCAGGCGGACATCAAAGGGAGCCGTGAAAACTTTGCATGGCTTGTCCCGCAACTGATTCCAGAAGAGGCCGAACAGGTTTCCCGAGATTTCCTGATGCAAAGGAGTCGGTGCGGGCGTCATGTTGTATGCTTCGCCGTCGATGATTTCCCAACGTTCGTCATCAGGCCAGGTGAGATAATCGCCATAGGTATAGGTCTCTTTCTTCCGGATGCGACGGGAATCAGACATGGAGCATGTTCCTTTCAGCCGGCCGGCCGGCTCAGAGCGGCAGCTCTTCGATGCGTTTGATGGCCGCCTGGAGCTTCTGACGCTGGATTTCCTCGCCCGCATCCATCGGCTCGGCGGTGATGACCGTCAGATCCGTGATGCCGATGAAACCGAGGATGTGTTTGAGATACGGGGTCAAAAAATCCATGCTCTTCGCCGGGCTGGTTTCGGAATAGTCACCCCCGCGCGTTGAGAGCAGAAACGCTTTCTTGCCGCGACACATGCCGACCGGGCCGATGTCAGTGTATCTGAAAAGATAGCGCGGCTGACAGATGACGTCAAAATACTGCTTCAACTTATACGGAATACCGAAATTCCACATCGGAACACTGAGGAGAATGCCGTCAGCGGCGACAAATCGGTTGATCTGCTGTTCGATCAGCTTCCAGGCCGGTTTGAGGTCGGCCGAAAGGGACCGGCCGCCCATCAGC
The DNA here is from genome assembly GCA_964597625.1 of uncultured bacterium. Taxonomy (GTDB): domain Bacteria; phylum Muiribacteriota; class Ozemobacteria; order Ozemobacterales; family Ozemobacteraceae; genus MWAR01. Next base: position 182 of record CAZQYQ010000475.1, on the reverse strand, counting down.
ATGTATTTGCCGTTGACACCATCCCCCGCGATGTCGGGAAGCGCCTCGCGGAACAGGTCGAGCTCGTCGAGGATGCCGTGCGGGCAGGAGCGGGCATATTTTTCCAGGAAGACCTTGGAAAGTGACAGGGTGCGCGAAGCATCGCCACGCGGAGAAGCGATAATGTGCAGCAGTCTGTTCAT
>CAZQYQ010000474.1:0-2430 GCA_964597625.1 uncultured bacterium | reverse complement strand
CCTCGCCCATCATCAGAAACATCACGAAGCCCCGGTACGCGTCCATCGAAACCACGCGCTTGACCGCACCGCCCCCCGCGCCCCCGCCTTCTCCCCCACCCGATGTACCACCAGATATCTTTTCCATAGACCCCTTCCTTCTTCACCCCGAAATACCGTGAAAACACAGTCAAGCCATGCGCCTTACAGAGAATTCTCAACCGCCTTCAAAAAATCATCCTCATGGATCAGAATCAGAGGAAAACCCGCTTTTTGCATCTTTACAGCCTTCTCCACCTTTCGACCGTATCGGGTATATGCCCAATGAGGATTCCCTTCGCCCCCAATCACTAGGTACTGTGTCTTTTGCGTCAACGCCTTTTGTGGTTCCCCACCCCGGTCGGAAACCATCTCCATAAACTGCTCTCGCGTATAAAGGCTCGACGCGCCAGTGAAACAAAACTTCGATCCAGTAAACACAATCATATGCTCGGAATCGCACACATCCAGAATCGTCGCGTTTTCTGAAACCCTCTTCCCGCAGGCTGGTCTTCCTCCTTCGATATCCGCAAACTGAAGAAAGAACTCCTTCATTTCCTCCATCCACGCCGCGTCAACCTGCTTTTCCAACAGGGATGCTTCCACCATCACCCGAATATCATCATACGGCCAATTGCCTTTCAGATGTGCGTGTTCCTCCAACCACACCGAAAGCCCCAGCAACTCGCGCTCTGAAATAACATCATCCACCGCGATTCCGGCAACGATAGAATGCAAGCGCTGCATGTCCGACTTCGTTTTTCCATCCTCGCTGGTCATGCTCATGAACTCACATAATCTCTGTATGTTCTGCCGCATTTCATCGCTGAAAACACACCCATCCAGAATAGCGAGCACCAAATCCTTCAATTCTCCAAAAGCGTCATGCTCGCACAGCGCCTGATGCTCCTCCATCCACAATAGCAGATAGGCTTTCTCCGTCTCGTTCGCAATTCCGTCAATGGCGATCCCCTCAATCACCCCCAGCAGAGAATTAAAACCTCTGGCCGTTCGAAGGGATCCAGTTAATACCTCGTACTTCTCATGATCTGGATGGTACATGCAATCGGACATCATCAAGCCTCCCATTCCCTAAATCAAGTTGGTCCAGCCTTTCCTTCTCTTTTTCCCTTCTTTGTTGTAGAAAATTCGAATCTTAGTCTCTGTACAGGTCAGGCAAACTTCTTCATCTGTGTCGATCTTTAAATCTTCACCACGTAATCCCTGCCACATAGCCAAATACCAGAGCGAACCATCCTTTTCCTTGGGCTGTGTCTTTTTTTCAGGATCCGGCTCAAACCCACCTTTCCAAGGCAAAACCATAAGCCGACCGGCACAAGCCTGCGAAGCCAGATCCGCATTCTCAGCAGCCATCTCCCGGCCCCGTTCCCAAGAAGCGATCAATCCTTCGTCAGCCCCCTTCCATCGTTCCTCCCAGGAAGCATGTTTCATGATCAACGGTTTATTGATTGAACGATGAATCTTCATTGTCAAAACCCCTTCGAGTCACAATACGAGTCAGATCCCACCCGAATCCACCCACACCACACCCTCTCTTTATCTCTATCCCCCTCAGCAACCAGTAGAGCACCAGACCGATTACGATCAGCACAATGGGGACAACATAATCCACGATCCTGTTCCAGTTCACTATTCCACTCTTCGTCCTTTTTCCATCCAACCGGACCCATTCGGGAGATCTCGTCCACCGATTCAGCATCTTTGACCGGTTCACCTCCGACCGCCACAACTTTTTTCCGAAAAATGATGCCCCAACCCAACACTTTCGGGTACCTGCCGGTATGCTCGACTCAAACCGCACAGACGGGGTCATGAATTGGGGGCTCTTGCGTATGGGAGATTATTTGATAAGCATTGTCACCCAGAAAGGGTCTGGGCGTCTCTCGCTCGCCCGGGGGAGGCGGTTCCCGAAACCCGTAATCCGTTCCGGTACGCACGATGATCGTCCTGGACCGCTTTCAGGCCAGGAATGCCCGTACCACCTCTTGGAACTCCTCATTGTCTAGACATGCTCAGGAAAATTGTTCATCCGGATTGACTCGTTGGCGTTTTCATCGAAGGACTCTTTCGGAACAGAACAAAAAAAGGGACAGGATAACTGGATTTACAGGATACGAATCGAATCTCGCCACATCCTGTCAATCCCATTATCCCGCCTGTTCTTTTGGTTCGTTTTTTCGCACGAAGGATTCTTACAAAGGGATAAAATATCGTCTCCGGATGCCGCCCGGATCGTGTCATTCTGAATGCAACTGAGTATAAACCCCATAACGCAAAGATGCAAGGACGCAGAGGTGTCTGGATGGGGAGGACGGAGCAATCTCAAAACCCGAACCGAAAACTGGGACGGATCTGGACGACGCAAACTGAAAATCCATGAATTTTTGCGTC
>CAZQYQ010000473.1:0-2432 GCA_964597625.1 uncultured bacterium | reverse complement strand
CAGGCATTGATCCGGTATTTCGCGAAACACCGGGAATGAGGGAAAATTGCTATTTGGCAACCCGGCTGTACACAGTTATACTTATAGTGTAGGTCACTGAAGGGAGTCGCACATGAAAATTGACGCAGGTACCCCGAACCTTTTTCGAGAATCGGCCGCTCAGGCCCAGGCGGGTGCCCGTGCTGCGGGTTCTGATCCGGTCGAGGGCATGACCGGTCTGATGAAAGCCGAAAAAGGGGCCGCTCTCGGGTCAAAACTGGTCAAAGCCAAAGACGAGATGCTGGGTACCATCATCGACATGAAAGCTTGATGTGAAAAAGCTTGTCAGGGGCGGGAATCACTCGATTCCCGCCCTTCGTTTATTCTTTTGCCCCATCCCCATGTGCGCGGGTGACTCCATAGACCGCCATCGACCCGAGAATCAGCACCGCTCCCATGATCGCATTGCCGGATGGCCATTCCCCGACGCCCAGACCTGCCCAGAGAGGGTTGAGGATCGCCTCTATCATAGCGAACAATATACTTTCAACCGCCGAAACATGGCGGATGCCGATAAGAAACAGGATATACGGCGCGGCCAGCTGGAATACGCCAAGAGCCGCAAGCACGATCCATTCCGACACGGCTCCTGGAATCCCATGCGCCATCGATACGGAACAAAAGAGAATGACCAGGAGATTCCCGGACGCGAGGGCCGGAATGCCTTCCCAGCCGGTTCCGCGCGTTTCCGCGATATGGTCCTGTTCATTCGGCGGAACGGTCTTCCGGCGTGAAAGCCATCGCAGGAACAGCGTGTTCAGCCCGCACGCAATTCCGGAGATGATCGCGAGAACGTTTCCAAGGCGACCTTCCAGGCTCACCTTGTCGAAAAAGAAAAATGCCATGCCGACCAGACAGACAAGCATCATGAGCCATTCGCGGCGGCGGACGGATTCGCCCAGAACAGCGCTCGAAAAAAGCGCGACCCAGAGCGGAGCCGTATACTGCAGCACGATCGCGTTCGCCGCGGTCGTCAGCCTTGTCGCCGAGATGAACAGCATCAGCATCATCGCATAGGAAAACGCCGAGCCCGCCACGAACTTTCCCCCGCCGGGCTTCACCGCGGCGCCGCATGTCGCCCGGACGAGCAAGATCACCGGCAGCGCAAACAGGCTTCGCCAGCCCGTGATCGCGAGAGGATCAAGCCCGGGGAGTCGTTTGACGGCAACTCCCGCAAAGCTCCAGAGTGTGGCTGCCGCGATTACCAGAAGAAGCCCGCCCGCGTGACGGGAAACCGGCCATGCGCTGTGTTTCATCATATTCCGCTTTGTCTGCTGGGGTGGATATCGTTTCTTTTGGAAGCTGCTTCTTGAAGGGTGCATGGTAAGTCATCTCAGACTCCGTTACAAGTCAGCCGCGTCACTCCGTTTCAGGGCCGGCGCAGCCGTTTTTGTGACCCGCTGGCTGTTCATGCGGAATTTCAGCGGAGCATCTCCGGGGCCCGCATGCTGAGCGGAAAGCAAGTTCTGGTATACTGCCCCGGTTGGAAAACACTTTTCTGGAAATCAGGCCAGTGACGATACCCAAAATCACGGAACACGCGGTTTCACAGACCCGCCTCTCCATTCCTGCCGCCGCAGGCTCCCGGGCGAATTCACCCGGGGTGCTGGTCTTTCTCATTCTCCTGGCGATCCCGTTTGCCGCCATCAACGCCGGAATTTCATTCATGACAGACCGCAACAGGTCATGGGATGACAGGCATCTCGAAAATCATGCCAGACAGGAACTCGAGACGCTGACCAACAGCGCCGCTTACGCCGGCAAACTGGAAAACACGGCCGCTGCGCTGCGGTCGATTCTTTCCAAAGATGAGGATCCCGACGAAACACCTGCAGCACGGGCAGTCAGACTGAATGGAGAAGTCGCCCGGCTGATGGGAAACCACATGCCGTCGTTCGATCTGTGGCTGTTTGAAGATGAAAGCCCCGGTTTTGGAGACCGTCCCCCGAAAGTCCTGATCGCATCAACGACGGCCGGAACGATTCCACGGGCGGCGGCAACGGCCTTTGCCTGTCTCACCCATTATGCGATGAAGAGAAAGCTGTCCGAATCAGCCGTGAGACGTGGTGAAAAGCTTGTCATCTCCCTGTTCGGCATCGGACAGAGCGCCCGCCACATCGCTCTTCTGCAGCGCGGCGTCATGACCCAGGTCATTCACAATCGCAGCCCATGGCTGCTCCTCTGGGATGGAGTCATTCTTCCGGACGGCAGGCAGCGCGGATTTTTTCTTCTCGTTCGCGATACCCCGGCCCTCGGGGAAGCCGGGCTCCGTTGCGCTCTCGATTCGCATCACCTGCGCGGCGGCTTTCCGGCCGGGTTTCTCAGAATCACCCGGACCGGCGTTCCGGATGTCATTTCTGAAACGCTCGGCACGACGACCGGCTTTCAGGACT
>CAZQYQ010000472.1:0-2436 GCA_964597625.1 uncultured bacterium | reverse complement strand
CGTCAACGGACCGGCTCGAAACCCTTGCAGCCGAGCTGAAGACGGCTCAGACAGCGTATGAAAAAGCTGTCCGGGGCGGCTCGAATGCCCCCTCCGCGGTGTCTGATGCGGCCGCGGCCACGCCTGATGAATCTCTCGGCGAGCCATCCGCCGGCGGATCAGATACGGAGCAGGCCACTGCCCCCGAATCACTCGCGACGAAAAGACTCTCCGCAGAGCGTCAGTCGTTCGAGAACCTGTTGGTCAAGCTGTACGGCCCCGAACGAAAAACGAACCCGACCGGCCTTGTCGATCAGCTCGGCAAGTTCATGGAGGGCATTTTCGAGCCCCAGCTCAAAATCGATGCGACCTGGGAACTCTCCGAACTCCTCATGGAGAGCACAGGATCGGCCGAACAGGCCAAAAAGCCTCTCGTGCAGCTTGCCGCGACCACGCGGGATCCGGAAATCCGGCGCCAGGCGCTCGCCAGAGTCAAACAGTATGATGTCGAATCGAAAATCGGCACGCAGCGCAAGGCATTCGACGTGAAACGCCAGGCTTCGATCGCCGCCTGGCAGGCGACGACGAAAACATCCTGGCTGGCCTTTCCGGTCAAAGCCGCCCGCTGGACGAAGTGGCTCTGGGCGGACGGCGGCAGGCGCGTCGAAGCCGTCAAACTCCGCAAACTGCTTGATACGTATGAGGATGTCGTCGCAGAGACGTATGCGCGGGGCACGCTCGATGAAAAGACCTGTTCCGTCCTGATCCCGGCGAATTCCGTGACGATGCTGGTGAACGGGCGGTCGAGTTTCGCGAAGCGGTTCGAGCTCGTCGGCGCAGCGAAATCCAGCATCTGCATCCAGACCCTGCTCTGGAATGACGACCCGATCGGCAACAAGATGGCCGACATGCTCATCGACCGGGTGAAAGACGGAGTTGATGTGCGTGTGATCATTGATGATGCATTCGCTTTTTCCCGGCGCAAGGGCATCGTCAGGCGCATGCAGAACGGCGGGGTCAGGGTGCTGCTCAACAACCCGCTTCTCCAGAATCTTCTCAAGGCGAATTACCGCTCTCACCAGAAGCTGCTGATAATCGACGAGGGCGTTGCCATTGCGGGCGGCATGAACATGGCCGCCGAGTATGCTCTGGGCGAGGTCGAGGAGTATGGATGGCGGGACACCGATGTCATGGTGACCGGCCCGGTCGTCGATGATATGTGCGAACTGTTTGACAACAACTGGGAGCGGCTTGAAATCGACAAACCCGCGGAAACCGGCGCTCCGGCGATTGCGACCCCCGTCGACAAGGTCGAAAAGCTGCCGATTCTTCCCGATCGCTCGAAACTCATTCCAGGACCGCTTCCCATCTACTTCGACGAGCCCCCGACGTTCGAGAATGTGCGCATCCGGTTTCTCAAGACGTTCCCGACGAGATCCGACGACGATGACATTCTTGATCTGTTCATCGAATACATGGGGAACTCGAAACGCGAAGTCATCTTTGAAAGCGCGTATTTCCTCCCCACCCCGACCTTGAAGAAAGCCATTCTCGCCGCCTGCAGACGCGGGATCAAGGTGAAGATCCTGACGAACTCGGTCGAAAGCAATAATCACCCCCAGGCCGGAATCGCCGGCCGGGGCAATTACGAGGATGTGCTCAAGGCCGGCGCCGAGATTTACGAATGGCGCGGGGCCCAGACACTCCACTCGAAAGTCAGCTGGTTTGATGGGATGACCGCGACGGTCGGGGCTTACAACGTGAACTCCCGCAGCCACGCCTGCGATTCTGAAGATGTCCTTTCCTTCGAGGACCGCCGTGTTGCCCGGACGTTCGAAATGATGCTGCGCCGCGATCTTTCCAGGGCACGTAAAGTGACCGAGGCGGACCTGGTCGAATGGCGCGACACGTTCAAGGAACGCGCCGTCATGGATATTTATAACCTGTTCAAGGCAATCATGTGAGTGATCGGATCGGATATCGAACAGCCTCATGATCTGCCCTGAATGCGGACAATCGGTACCTGACATCGCAACCCGGTGTCCGAACTGCCAGGCATCTATCGACGGCGGCTTCGGCAGCACGCTTCCGCCCCGGGCGTCTCAGCGCGATTTTCGTTCGAAACTCTCGTTGCGCCTTTCCGAATTTTCACAGGGATTCGATCGGTTTTTCCGAACCCACGGCTTGCCGGAGGCCGGGCTGACAGCCCGGCTGGAGCGGTACATCGCATCGCCGGAATTATGGCTGTCGCTGGTTCTTCCGGGCACGGGCCATATCTACCTGGGCAGATTCTTCCTCGGCGCCTCGCTCCTGGTCACCGCAATCGCGTTTCTGGTCGGGCTGATTCTGCTGTTTGCCGATGAGTTCATCTCGAGCGTGAATTCTCATCTTCTGGTGTTCGGCCTGTTTCTCGGCGCCGTTCACATGCATGTCTGGTCTCTCGGAGGTCGCATGAGA
>CAZQYQ010000471.1:0-2443 GCA_964597625.1 uncultured bacterium | reverse complement strand
GAAGGTGACCCGTTCTCATAGGTCACGAATTTACAGACGAAATGTTACACAACCGGGACCCACTCGCTTGAATACCCTTTTCGGCACGTGGTGAGACCGGCTCCTGCGTGATACTATTCAGAAATACCATCGGAGGGAGTGGAACAGCCCCGGACATGTCGCGCCTGAACTTCACCATCGACCAGGAGGCCAACGCCTCCAAAGCACGGGCGGCTCACTTTCAGACGCTGCACGGGGAAGTGCAGACTCCCCTGTTCATGCCCGTTGGCACCCAGGCCACCGTCAAGGGCCAGACAATCGAGAGTCTCAAAGCCACGGGCGCGCGGGTGCTGCTGGCAAACACCTATCATCTCCTGCTTCGCCCCGGTCCGGAAGTGTTCAGAAAATTCGGCGGCATTCACCGGTTCATGCAGTGGGACGGCCCGGTACTGACGGATTCGGGCGGCTTCCAGATCTTTTCCCTGCCCCATTCACGTGCCATGAACGAAGAGGGAGCCCGTTTTCAGAGCTATGTCGACGGCGCTTCTCAGCTGCTCTCGCCGGAATCGAGCATCGAGATGCAGAAAGCCATCGGCAGCGACATCATGATGGTGCTCGACCAGTGCATCCCGTCAACCGCCCCTCACGACCAGGCAAAAGCTGCGATGGAACTCACGCATCGCTGGGCGGAGCGTTCTCTCCGGGCCAGGGGCGATTCGCCGCAGGCACTGTTCGGTATCGTGCAGGGAGCCTGTCATACAGACCTGCGGAAGCAGAGCGCCGCGTTTCTGCGCGAGCTTCCGTTTGACGGACTCGCGATCGGCGGCCTGGCCGTGGGCGAAACGCCTTCCGAAAGATATGAATTCACGGGTCTGGTCACCGACCATCTGCCGAAAGCCCTTCCCCGGTATCTCATGGGGGTGGGAACGCCGACCGACATCCTGGAAGCCGTTCATCGCGGGGTCGACCTGTTCGACTGCATCATTCCCTCTCAGTTGGCGCACCGCGGCGTGGCCTTCACCTCACACGGCAAACTGCAATGTCGCCGGACCGTATACAAATTTTCGGAAGAGCCTCTCGACGCCAGGTGCTCCTGCCAGGCCTGCCGAAGTTACTCCCGGGCGTATCTGCACCACCTGGTGAAGACTGATGAACCCTTGGGCGATTACCTGCTCACGTGTCACAATATGACCTTCTATCATCGTCTCATGGCTGAGATACGGGCCAGCATCCTGAGCGGCACGTTTCGCGCATATTATGAGACCAGGCTCCCGGAGCTCTCCCGGGTCGATGACGAGAACCCGGGGCGCCCCCCGAAGAAGGCACGGGCCTCCCGCCCGGCTCGATTGGGAGATTACGAGATTCACGCGTCGCCACAGGGATTTTCCAGCATCCGGCAAATCAGTTCGGGGGAAATCATGCATTCGGTGAATTGCCCCGACGCCGAAGCCAATCGCCTGTATGTCGAGCAGTCGCACCTGGCCGCCCGCCTGCTTCAGCCCTCGGTGGCGGCAGGCAGTCCCACGGATGACCTGGTGATCTGGGATGTGGGGCTTGGCGCAGCCTCCAATGCCATGGCGGTTCTCCGGTGTTTTGAAAAAACCTTTTCGAAAGAGGGCGGATCAGCTCTGCGCCATCTGCGTCTGGAGAGCTTCGAGTGCGATCTCGATCCGCTCCGGCTCGCCGCGAAAGACCCGGTCCGCTTTCCCCATCTGCGCCATTCCGCTCCTTTTCAGATTCTCGAACATGGCCAGTGGGAACACATTTCCGGATTGTTTTCCTGGAAGTTGTACCAGGGAGATTTTCTGGATCTTTGCGAATCGGCCAGGGCACCTGATCTCATTTTTTACGATCCTTTTTCCTCCAGCACCAACTCGATGCTCTGGACCAGCAGGACGTTTTCGTGCATCCTGTCCTGCTGCCGCCCGACCTCCGCGGAGCTGTTCACGTATTCCTCCTCGACCGCCGTCCGGGTGGCTCTGCTCAGTGCCGGTTTTTACGTGGCCGCAGGAGTCAGCATGGGGCCAAAAACCGACACCATCCTTGCTTTCAGCCGGTCAGACGGAGCGGCCGCTCATCCCTCCTCTCCCCGCCTTCTGGGCCAGGAGTGGCTTGAGCGCTGGCGGCGAAGTGAATCCCAGTATCCGCGGGGAATCACCCCGGAGGAACGGGAACAGATCAAGAGGCGCATCGAAAGCCATCCCCAGTTCGCCCTGGGATGTTGCAGGGGCAACGTTCAATCCGGTCTTTTAGGCCGCCCGATCTCACATCACGAATGGGGCTGGTCTTCTTTTTACAAAGGGTTTTATTTGGGTTATCTTCTGAATTGAGAGGCGGAATTCTGAGATAAGGGCAGGGGTTCGCATTCCTGGTCGGCAGAATGCTCAGATCCGGCTGAGACGGAGGATCCTATGATTGACCCCATTTCACCCACCCTTCCTGCTGTTTCCCCAGTTGCAGCAAC
>CAZQYQ010000470.1:0-2455 GCA_964597625.1 uncultured bacterium | reverse complement strand
GGCGCGGGTATACGCTGACATTCACGCCGCGATCAGCCCCTCAGAATATCACGCGGGTGACCTTCCCTCGGGAACAGCGGGATCCGCTCGAGTCATTCTGCGAGGAACTGGCCGACCTGATCGAGTTTCAGGCCGAAGGGCACCCGCCGATCAAGCCCGGCGAGCCGCTATCGCCCCCTCCGGCGCATGACCGGCCCCCGGCCCCGCCCGTCACGACCGTATCCGGGGTTCCCTCTCTCGGGCCATCGCGCCCGATGGAAACGGATCAGCCGGCGGCCGTCCAGCGGCCGGCCGACCTTCAGCCCCCTGGCATGGCACCTGCCGTCCGGCTTGCAAGACCCGCTATGCCTGACCCGGAAGGCGTGCCGGCCGCGCCCGTCTCTTCGGTTCGACTCGTCAGCGGCGAAGGACCGGGTTTGAAATATACGTGCCTGGCCACGCTCGTTGCGCTTGCCGTGAGCTTTCTCTGGTATCGCCTCTTCCGGGCTCTCGAAGAGCCGCGCTGAGCTTCCATCCATGGAGTTGAACTCATGGGGGCCGTGACGATTCTGGCGATTAATTTTATAGCTGACACTATTTCCATTGTGCTTTCCGCCGGCATCGCCTACCTGATTCGCACATGGGAAGGGGTGTTCCAGGTTGAACCCTACCTGCGGAATCCGAGCCAGTATCTGCTTCTCACCGGGGCTGCCGTCGTCATCTGGCATCTGCTGCTTCTCTGGCGGGGCGGATACGAACGGCGGCTGCTTCTCTTCAGGCTCGACGAGCTGCTGCTTCATTTCAAGACATCGATCCTGCTGTTTTTGCTGCTCATGGCCGGAACGTTTCTGTATCACCGGTATGACTATTCGCGACTGCACCTGTTTTTCTGGTGGCTTATCTTCGTTTTCCTCGGGGGAATTGGCCGGCAGGCGGCACACAGGATTCGCGAAAAGCTGCATGTCCGTGGCTGGGGACGTCGAAAAGTCATCCTGGCCGGAACCGGCGCCTCGCTCGACCTGTTTGAAAAGAGGCTTCGGGAAAATCCCAGCCTGGGTGCCGATATCCTTGCCGCCGGAGCGGGCGTGCCGCTGGCGGAACTCCTGGCTTCAGAGGTTGTCGACGAGGTTTTTCTCTTCGGGGACCGCATTGCCTATGAACAGCTCTGGGAACTCCGGGAACGATCACGCAACCCGGCCGTGCTGCTGCATATGGTGCCGTCCTTCGGGAATCTCTATCTGCGGCAGATTGTCGGCGGCTTTTTCGACGGGGCTGTCATGCTGACGGTTTCCTCCCCGGCGGCCCGCTCCTGCACGCTGACCGTGAAACGCCTGATCGACGTCGTCGTCTCAGCCGGTTTTCTGCTTCTTCTTGCCCCGCTCGGGATCGTGTTTTCTTTTCTGATCAAGCTCGACTCGGCCGGCCCGGTGCTGTTCAGCCAGCGACGGATCGGGCTTGACGGCCGTGAATTCACGATTTTCAAGTTCCGAACGATGTTTGCGAATGCGGAGAGGTATTCCCCGACACCAACCGAGCGGGGCGACCCCCGCATAACGAGAGTCGGCTCGCTGCTCCGGTCGAGCGGCCTCGATGAGCTGCCTCAGCTCTGGAACGTCCTGAGGGGTGATATGAGCCTTGTCGGGCCACGTCCCGAGATGCCCTTCATCGTCAAAGGATATACCCCCCTGGAGTCCAAACGATTAAAGGTCAGGCCCGGCATCACCGGATTATGGCAGGTGTATGCCAGAATGGCGAACCTGCCCATTCACAGCCATATCGAATACGATCTGTATTATATCGAGAACCTGTCGATCTCCCTCGACTTCATGATCCTGCTTGATACGATTCCGACAATGGTTTTCCGGACCGGCATCTGAAGGCGCCGGATTCAAAGGTCGCCGGTCGTGAACTGAGCCCACAGCTGGGAAATCCCTTGCACGACCCGACCTGACCGGGATTTCAGATCCGCGCTCGTGATGCGCACCAGATACGAGGCATTTGCTTTGAGTGTCCGTCGCGGAACCAGCGACAGCAGCGTGTTGTCTTCACTCCAGGCAATCGAAAACTCGCTTTCCAGGGTTGTCCCGTTCAATGATATCCGGCTTCCGGTCTCGACGTCTGAAATGACCAGGGCCAGGTTCGTCAGAAGGCTGGAAGAATCCATGGGTCTGTCGAACCTGATCAGGAAGGGACCAGATCTGGAGACGCCGGTGCTGCCGTTGCGGGGGGATGTCGAAACCACCGTCGGTGCGGGGTCCGCATCCGTCGTGAATGAGGCAAACATGCCGCCGTAACTCTTCAGAACCCTGCCGTCGAGAGTTCGGGCACCCCATCTGGTCAGCATGAGACGGTATTGTTTCAATGCCGCCATCGGCTGCTTCGGGGCCAGCTGCAGAATCGTATTGCCGATCCATTTGGCCGTAAAATGCGTTCCGACGGAAGGCCCGTTTATAATGAACATCGCTCCTCCGTCAAT
>CAZQYQ010000469.1:0-2464 GCA_964597625.1 uncultured bacterium | reverse complement strand
ATTCGGCACTGCAGGTTGCATCGCACTGGGTTCATGTCCTGCTGGCCCTTGGGTATTTCACGGTCGGGCTTGGCATTCAGAGAATGGGAATGACCGTGGTTTCGATCTTTTCAGCTGAAGTCGAACCCTTATCGACCGCCCAGCCGCTGCTCGATATTTTCGGGCCTGTTCTTGGCATGCAGGTTTATGAGGCAATGGCAAAGCGCATTCGGGAATCCCATGCAGCCCTGATCAGGATCGAAACCGAGAACCAGTTGCGAAAACAGCATATTCAGGAACTGGAACATGAAATTCAAAAATCCACCGAAGCCGAAGAAGCCCTGAAAGATGCCAAGGAAGAGGCTGAAGCAGCCAATCTTTCCAAGTCGCACTTTCTCGCGCTCATCAGTCATGAACTGCGCACCCCGCTCACGGCAATTCTCGCCTATGGTCAGCTGTTGGGCGATTCGAGCGGCCCGATGAGCAAATCCACGAATTCTGAAATCCAGGAACTCGGCACGAGAATAAAAAAAAGCGCCGGACATCTGCAGAATCTGATTGACGGTATTCTGCAGTTTTCCCGGCTTGATGCCGGTCGCACAACGCCTCAGGCAGAGCATTTTCAGCTTCGCGAGCTCCTGGATTTTCTTGTTCCGCTGGCCGAACTCCAGGCCCAGAGCAAGGATATCCGCTTCATCCTGGATGCTCCCGGAGAACAGGTCAGCATGTATGCAGACCAGCAGTATCTTCGTCAGATCCTCATCAACCTGCTTTTGAACGCGTTCAAATTCACCGCCACCGGCAGCGTTACCTTGAGACTTTCCATCGATGGTCCTTTGTTTCTCATAACCGTCATAGACACAGGAATCGGCATCCCGACCCATCAGATCGACAGCGTTTTCGAGCCTTTCTACCAGGTCAGCACCGGCAATACGAGGAAATACTGCGGCGCCGGCCTGGGTCTATCGATCGTGAAACGTCTGGTGACCGCCATGAATGGAACGGTTCATATTGAAAGCAAAATCGATCACGGCACAAGAGTCGATGTTAAACTACCTGATATCATACTGGTGAACAAACTATGACGGATACAAACGGAATGAAAGATGTTGAACTTTTCTGCGATGGCGCCTGCAGCGGCAATCCCGGCCCGGGGGGCTGGGGAGTGGTCCTGCGGTTCCAGGATTCCGAAAAGGAGCTCTCCGGCGGCGAACCGCACACGACGAACAACCGCATGGAGCTGATGGGCTGCATCGCCGGTCTCGAGGCGCTCAGAGAGTCCTGCATCGTACGCGTTACAACTGACAGCCAGTATCTCGCCAAGGCTTTCGGCGACGGCTGGCTCGACAAGTGGCAACGGAACGGCTGGCGCACGAGTTCAAAAGCGCCCGTCAAGAACAGGGAGCTCTGGGAACGTCTGCTGGCATTGGCCCAGAAACACCGTTTAAGCTGGCAGTGGATCAAAGGGCATGCCGGGCACCCGGAAAATGAACGGTGCGACAGTCTGGCCGTGGCGGCCCGCGACAAGGCGTCTTCCACCCGCTGATGCATCGCGATACCTGCCCTGAACTGGTTTCATTCACGGAAATCTGTCTTCTTCTCTCACTCCTCTTCTGTTCTATTTCTCTCGATGCCGGGGCTTCTGTTCGGGAGCGCGATCCGCGAAAGGTTCTTGAACAGCTTCCGCCTCCGGTTGTTGCGTATCCGTCACAGGGCGTGATCCGTCCGCCGGATGCGGAGAGGGCAAAGCCTCCGGTGTCGCCGACGGTCCCCGAGCCGGAGAGCCGGGAAAAATCCGTTCTCCTTCCCCCGCCTCTGCCGTTTTCAATACACGGAAGCGTTACCGGAAGTCTTTCCGTCACGCTTCCGGGCGGCCAGGCATCTTCTACCGTCCACGTATCCATGCCCGGCTCCACGCCTGCTTCCCTGAGCGCATCCGCGGGCACCAGCAGCGACGTCGGGACGAAACCCAAGTCCGTGCCGGCTTCTGCCGGGGTCTCTGCCCCAATGGTTCGAAAAGGCATCGATACCGAGCAACCGAAGAAGACACAGGCATCTGCCGCGATGCTGCTGGCAAAATCTTCCATTCCGGCAAGCGAAACAGCCCAGGGAAAAGGATCGGGAAAAAACGCCATTCCGGCATCTCAGCCGCCAGCAACTCAGACAAAAAACATTGCGAACCCCGTACCGTCCTCGGCAGCCGTTGCCTCACAACCGGTTCCTGTATCGACTTCGGCAGCCGCATCGGAGGCGTCCCGGGACGTTGCATCGGCACCGGAATCAGCTTCCCAGACGGAAATTGCCGTAGCGTCCGATTCAGAAACAAATCCCGCAGCTGATGATGCGAATCCCCAGGAACATGCCGGAGACACAGAGCCGTCATCCGGCAATGCTTCCGCGGAAGCGGTCCTTGTGAAAGCCAGAGAGCTTCGTGACGCAGGCTCCATTGATGACATGCTCGCTCTGCTCGATGAAAACGGAGAGC
>CAZQYQ010000468.1:0-2484 GCA_964597625.1 uncultured bacterium | reverse complement strand
CGCGCACCTCGTCGTCATCGAGGTTCCGGCACAGGTGCGAATCGTGGGTTCGCGACAGGCTTCCATTCTGGAACAGCCCTCGGAATATGCGCGCAGCCATTCTCCAGGCATCTGTCCGAAGCAGAGATGCCTCGCTCTGCATGCCCGCGCGCGATGTTCCCATTCCCGCAGCCGAAGCCGGTCCCGGAGAGAGGTTCTCCCCGGATGGCGCATTCATGGAATGGGTTGTTTGAAAACGATCGGAGGGAACGTCAGTCATGTTCGAAACCTCACACAATGGCTTCCTGAGACAAATCAGGGAGCGTATTCAGAGTGAAGCAAAAGTCTGTCACTTCTGCTTCATCGGCAAGCTGAAGGGCCGAGGCCGTGGCCGTTACCGTCAGATCCATCCTGTCGGGAAGATCCGTTTCGTCACGAAGAATATCGAGCAGTATTCCTTCAAGGCTCAGTTCTTCCGCCTCGCTGAGAATGCGGCCGGGCTCGCGGACGAGCTTCGCCAGATCGATGGTTCCGGCCTGATGGAGCATGATGAGAATCTGATAAAAATCAAACGAACCGGTCAGCCCGGCGCGATCACTCTCCGGCAACTCCGCCATGACGGCTGATAGATTGAGTGGGGAAGCGCGTCGCAGGCAGGCGAGAAGATGCCGGATAAAAGTAGTGCAGCGTTGCCGGCGGACCCGTTCCCGATCGAGTTTCTCGGCGCTTTCCGGAAGCAGCTCATTGTCGTCGAGCTTCTCTTCCCGGGTGGATTCTCCGTCAGGTTTCACCACCCACTCCTGAAAGCACCTCCACGGATTGAAACGCTTCTGGAGGGAAGGTGGAAGAAATGGCCTGAAACTGCCTGTGAGAGCCTGAATTGGATGTTCCCCCCGCAGAAGCACGTCGAGAAGCTCAGTTTCCGGGTTCAGCCGTGAGCGAAAACCACTGGCAAACTGATTTTCAAGTGCCCTGCGGTATGATTCCTGGAGCTTTTGCTTCTGCAGAAACAGTCGCCCGTGTTCGCCGATGAGTTTGTCCAGGCGCAGCTCAATTTTG
This sequence comes from uncultured bacterium, assembly GCA_964597625.1. Lineage (GTDB taxonomy): Bacteria > Muiribacteriota > Ozemobacteria > Ozemobacterales > Ozemobacteraceae > MWAR01. Next base: position 1,446 of record CAZQYQ010000468.1, on the reverse strand, counting down.
ACAAGCCACTCCAGGGTCTCGCGATCTTTTTTGTTGAGCGTCATGCCTGGCTTCTCTATGATCCCGCGACGTTCGACGGTGAGCCGTCTCTGCTCCTGGAACTCCTGCTGTTCCTGTTCGAAGTGGTCGTAGATGCGGCGATGGAGTTCCGCATAGCGGTCGAAGGGAATCTGAAGCGCATTCAGAGCGGCTCTGTCAGACATTTCACGCATGTCGCGTTCCAGTTGTTGAATCAGAACGGACAATGATCCCAGGCGCTGCATGGCGCCGGCAAAGTTTCCTTTCTCAAGCTGTTGCCGGAGAAACAGCTGTTCGATGGAAACCATGGCTTCCATACGAAACTCGCGCGTCTGGAACAGGAAGCCGAGGCCCTGGGTGGTCAGCCGGAATTTTGACGGCCCGCCGACGGTGAAATCTCGTTCGATTGTGATCAGACGAACGGGAATGCTGACTTCTTTCCCGCTCAGGGGATCGCGCCAGGAAAATTCCCAGGGCCGGCCTTCGTTCTGAAGCAGGTCGAAAAGCAGGATGCGAGCCCATTCGGTTACTCTTTCCGGGTCGGGTTTTTCCCCGAGATAGGCTGGCGCGAGGGTTGCGACGAGGGATTCGATATCGCAGAAGCCCGTCGAACTGCCGGAGAGCATGTTCTCATACAAAAGCCGGAGAGCGGCGAAGCAGAGAAGCCGCGGGTCGAGCCGGTCCAGCCTGCGGCTGCCCGACAGGTAGGTGAAGAAAGCCGTTGGTGCGAGCGTCTCAAGCCGCTGCTGAAGATCGTGAAACAGGATGTCGGATGGCGGCAGTGTCATGGGCGGAATATTCTATTCATATCGGTATAGATTACTGCTTCCTGTGGAAGATACCTGCCGGCTTTCAGAAGCCTGGCGGCTGAGACTGCCAGGGGGGAGGGAAGAAGCGAAAAAAACTCGTCGACGGCCAGCCGCCTTTCAGAGCGCGTGCATGGCGGAGCCTTGCCGGCTTTGTCGAGCATGGCTTCGTAGAGGGTGGCGGCGGGCTCAATGTGCCAGCCCGGATAGGCGCGCAAAAGTTCAAGAAAAATGGATATCCCTTCGGAATCGAGGTCACCCCAATACAGAAAATGCAGGGCAGCCGGGTTCGGGTTCAGCATTTCGAGACTGAATGAAAGACTGTGCAGAATTCTGCGACCTTCGCCGAAAATCACGGCGTCGATGCAGGAGTTTCCCAGATAGCGTCGGCCTGAACGAAGCACCTTATTGAGGGATGAGAATGAGTCGCGGTTTTCGCTGATCAGCACGGTGTGCGGGGCGGATGCGTGGGAAAACCAGACGAATGGCTCGGAAGTGGCGTAGCAATCGAGCGATTTCAACGATGCTCCGAGTCGGTTGAGTACCGCCCTTCCTCGGCCGAGCAGCAGTTTTTCGTCGCCAAAGAGATCGAATGACCGTTCGTTGGCCGGGATTTCAGTGA
>CAZQYQ010000467.1:0-2520 GCA_964597625.1 uncultured bacterium | reverse complement strand
CGCACGCTACACATCGGTCGTGTCGCACCGCTCCGGGGAAACCGAAGACACCACGCTTGCCGATCTCGCCGTCGCCATGAACGCCGGCCAGATCAAGACCGGTTCGGCTTCCCGCACGGACCGCATCGCCAAATACAACCGGCTGCTCAAGATCGAGGATGAACTCGGCGAAACCGCCAGGTTCCTCGGCCTGAAGGGCTTCTACAACATCAACAAACGCTGATTTGCCGATAAAGCGAACGCCCCGGTGACCCTCCGTGGTCACCGGGGCGTTTTCCCTTTTCCGGGAAGTCTAATAGGTTCTGTCGAAAGAGTCAGCTGCCGTGCCGCCCGGCATCGGGCCTGGCAGAACAGGCACCGCGGGCGCGTTTCCGGAGAATGGAGCCGCGGAAGGCGCCGGCGTATTGAGCGAGTTCATGTGGTCGAGCAGCCGCTGTTTGATCTGGTCGGCCTTCAGCTGGGAATCCGGGCCAAGGCCGGCTCCCTGAGCGCGCGTGAGCAACCGCTCCATCTTCGCATCCGCATCACCCGGCAACGGCTTGTAGGCGGCAATGCCCCCGTCGCCAAGCGGGGTCAGCTGGACCCGATCGGGTGATGCAGGCGGCATCGCGCCTGGTGCCATCGGAAACGGCGCAATGACGTCTGGCGAGGGAACGGCTACCTGGGGCGGGTTCTCGGCCATCTGCTTGCGATGGGTGGCCATGGCGAGCTCCCAGGTGTAGACGTCGGGCTCGTAGACGAGCTGCTGCTGAAGGCTCATGCCGTGAACAGCCTTGCGTTTCTCTGGAACGTAGACGTCATGGCGTGATTTCGGATAAATCGAGCTCTTGATGAGATGCTCGCTGAAAAATTCTTTTTCCAGAACCTGCCTCGTGGGTCCATCGGTTATGGCCCTGGCAGGAGCGGTTGCCCACAGAATGCAGAACGGCAATGACAACACTGCGACGGGTATCACAAATTTCAGACGCATCTTGACCTCCATGTGTACAAGATTCTGTTTCGAGGCAAGAATGTGTGTACCGGCGGCACCTTTGTCAAGGGAAAATTCATGGCATCACGAAAACACAAAAGCATGAAGAAAAGCCGTCATTCTTCAAAACCAAAAACGAAAGCGCGGGTTCCGGATCGATGGAACCCGCGCCTCGGGAAAATGCCCTGCTGATGTCAGCTTATGGTGACCTGAATTTCACGGGGCTTGGCCGCCTCGGCCTTGGGAAGACCGAGAATCAGAACGCCGTGTTTCAGCTCGGCGGTTATTTTATCCTGCGCGACATGTTCTGACAGCTCAAACTGCCTGAAAAAGCTGGTCGGTTCATATTCCTTCACGAGAAGCCCTTCGCGCTGCACGGTCAGAGTCTTGCCTTCGATCGTCAGAATGCCGTTTTCGACCTGCACCTTGAGGCCCTCTTTGGTGACACCAGGCAGATCCGCCACGACGGTCAGTCCGTCGCGGGTTTCATAGATGTCGACCAGCGGAGTGGCGAAATATTCGCGATTGCGGGTTACTTCGCGGTGAATAACGGGGGTTTCTTTCTTGATTTCGGGAACGGTTTTCTCTGCCATATGATTACCTCCTGGTTTCGTGACTGTCATCAGTCGCGTGTTGGCTTGATCAGCTGTGTTTGATCTCGATCAGATGCTGTCGGGCGGCAGCGGCTTTTGGAAGCGTCAGTGACAGAATGCCGTTTTTGTACTCGGCCGTAACTTTCTCGGCATCAATGTCGACGGGCAGTTCGACCGTGCGCACGAACTTGCCGGCAGCCCGCTCACAGCGGTGATAGGCTTCGTCGGGGATATTCGACGTGGTCTTCTGGCCACTGATCGTGAGCGAGTTCTTCACGACACTGACCTTGAGGCTCTCGGGGTCTACGCCGGGGGCGATGGCTTCGACGAAAACAGTGTTTTCATCGGTGCCGATATTCATCATCGGGAAATGCCTGGCTGAAAGCCCCGGAAGAAAGGCCAGTTTGGGGAACCGGCCCGACGCGAATTCATGTGACAGGTCGCCGAGCTGACTTTGCAGATCTTCCATTTCTTTGAAAAAATTCCAGAGATTCATACTTCGTCCCTCCTCGTGGTTCAAACTGGTTTTTCACGGACGACAGAAATATAGCAATGAACGTGCCAGAGCCCTGAAGTATGGATGGACAGCGGATCAATGCGATATCACGCTTCTTGAGCTGATCTGGTGCGACGTCGCCGCGACGTCGCGCTCCATTCCGAAATCCGACGTGAATTGCCGGATGATCATCTTCGATCTTCGAAGAAAACAGAATGTTGGAGACTGGGATATCATGAGTTTGTAACCGGTTCGCAGTTCAGGCAAATTTAAAGATGAAGACCCATCAACGAATTGATCAGGAAGGTTGCCGATGACTCTCGAAAGCTGGGAAAAGCGCATTGCCGCATATCTCGAAGACTCCCTCGATGAGACGGAGTCGCGAGCTGTTGAACAACATTGCGCAACATGCCGGGAGTGCGGGCGCGCGCTGGCCGCAGCAAAGCGGGGCCATGAAGTTT
>CAZQYQ010000466.1:0-2523 GCA_964597625.1 uncultured bacterium | reverse complement strand
GGTCGGCGAAGTCGAGCATGTCGATCTTTTCGAGCTGCATCGGCGCGCCGAACTCACTGGTCATGACGTAAAGCGCGACATCCGCGATTCCCAGGATGCCGGTGTCGCCCTGACCGATGCCGCTCGTTTCGACGATGATCAGATCAAAACCGGCCGAACGGGCAAGGCTGACCGAGTCGGCAATTGATCCGGAAAGCTCGCTGCCGCTTCCCCGCGTGGCAAAACTTCGCATGAACACGTGGGGGTGGTCGATCGAGTTCATTCGGATACGGTCGCCCAGAAGCGCGCCGCCTGTCTTCTTCTTCGAAGGGTCGATACTGAAAACGCAGTACCGGCGGTCCGGATATTCGAGCCGGAAACGCCTGATCAGCTCGTCGGTGAGACTGCTCTTGCCCGCGCCGCCCGGTCCGGTGACGCCCAGAACCAGCGGAGGTTTGCCGACATGAGCCGCGCCGGCGGATTCAAGCGTCGTCGGGCGCCTGCCGCCGGCAAGCTGCTTCGAGATGGCACTCGGAAGCGCATCGCGGGATGTTTCGAGAAGGGTAAGCGCTCTGGCGAGCCGCATTGGCTCGGATGCGTTGACGGCGCCCGGCCCGAGGGAGGCCGGCCAGCTCGTGAATGCATGATCACACCGCTCGAGCATATCGGAAATCATTCCCTCGAGGCCCATTTTACGGCCATCTTCGGGCGAATAAAGTCGTGTAATGCCGGCCGCGTGCAGCTCTTCGGCTTCCTGGGGGAGAATCACGCCGCCGCCGCCGCCGAAAATCATCAGATCCTTGCGGCCGGCCTCATCGGCACTGGTGCGCAGATATCGGAAAAACTCCATGTGACCGCCCTGATACGAGCTGACGGCGACCGCCTGCGCGTCTTCCTGGACGGCGGCCTCGATGATCTCGCGCACGCTGCGGTTGTGGCCCAGGTGAATCACCTCGGCGCCGCCCTGCTGCAGCAGCCGGCGCATGATGTTGATGGCGACATCGTGCCCGTCGAAAAGCGATGTCGCGGTGACGATACGAATCTGGTTCCGCGGTTTGTACATGGCTGCGTCGGTCATTGAACCCCCCAGAGGTTTGATTTATGGCCTTAGGATGAATTTCCCAGCACAGACCGGAAGTTGCATGAACGGGAAAACCCAGGTCAGACGAAAATGCCCGCCTGATACAAAGCGCGTCATCTCGAATGACATCAGACGATATCCCGCATCGGCATCGGTGTGATCATTGGAGAATGCTGCGGGGCAAAACCCGGCCCTCAGGCCGCCGGCGGCTGGTAGGAGCCCCAGCGGATCGCGACCGTTCCCCAGCTGAGTCCGCCGCCGAATCCGGCGAGAAGGACAAGATCGCCTTCCTTGAGGCGGCCGGCCTGGAGCGCCTCATGCAGGCAGATCGGAATCGTCGCTGCGACGGTGTTTCCGTATTTGTCGAGGTTCACAAAAAACTTGTCCATCGGGCATTTGAACCGCCCTGCCGCGGATTCGATGATGCGGATGTTCGCCTGGTGCGGAATGATCAGTTTCACGTCATCGAGAGTGAGATTGTTGCGGCTCAGCACCTGCTCGATCATGTCCCCGATGATGCGGGTCGAAAACTTGAACACTTCCTTGCCGTTGATTTTGACATAATGCATGCGTTTCTCAACCGTCTCGGCCGTCGTCGGCATCTCGGTTCCCCCGGCGGGAATCGTGATGTTCTCAGACCCTCCGCCGTCAGCCCCGAGCAGGGCGTCGAAAATTCCCTCGCCGGGCTTTGCCGCCGGTCCGAGAAGCAGTGCGCCCGCGCCGTCTCCGAAGAGAACGCAGGTGTTGCGATCCGTGAAGTCGATGACCTTCGAAAGAATGTCTGCACCGATCACAAGCACGTAATCCATCATGCCCGTGGCAATGAAATTGGATGCGATTGTCGTCGCATAGACAAACCCCGAACATGCCACCTCGACATCGCATGCCGCAGCATTCTTACAGCCGAGCTTGTTCGCAATGATGGCTGAAGTCGCCGAGATGGGCCTGTCGGGAGTAAAAGAGGCGAGAATCACCCCGCCGATCTGTTCGGGCTTGATGCCACTGTTGCGCAGCGCCATTTCCGCCGCCAGAATCGCAATGTCGGAAGTTTTCTGGCCGGGCTCGACAAGCCTGCGCTCACGAATTCCGGACCGGGTTACGATCCACTCGTCTGTCGTGTCGACCATTTTCTCGAGATCGAAATTTGTCAGCCGCTTTTCGGGAAGATATATGCCGGTCCCGATAACGGTCGCCTGCCGGAGTGTTCGCATGGTGATGCTCCTGTAGTATCCTGGTCTGGTTTCCTCTGGGTAAAAACGAGACTGAATCTACTTGAACGGGGCATCAAAGTCAACCAAGCTCAATGAGGCCCGATTTCAGCTGAAGATGAAAAAATGAGAGTTCTGTTGTAGAATGTCAGAAGAGAGATGGATCTGGCGGTGGAGAGGGTGGGAAAAATGAGGCTCCCTGTTTTTGCGTACATTCTGTGCCTGGTGTTCGGCACGGGATCTCCGGCCTGTTCG
>CAZQYQ010000465.1:0-2539 GCA_964597625.1 uncultured bacterium | reverse complement strand
CTCGGAAACTATATTTCCAATCATCCAAATTCCTGTTTTCACGAGTCGCTCGGGCAGGTTTTATATCTGAGCACCATGGCCTTCTGCAATGCCGTCGTCGGCAATTCATCGAGCGGCATCTATGAAGCACCCTCATTGAAAAAGCCCACGGTGAATATTGGCGACCGGCAAAGCGGACGGGAACGGGCCGCCTCTGTCATAGACTGTCTGCCGGATCGCGATTCAATCGCCCAAGCGATTCAGGAGGCCCTTCATCTCGACTGTTCGAATGTTTCGAGCCCTTTTGGGGATGGTCACGCGGCTGAACGTATTGTCTCGCATCTGGAATCGGTGAACGACCTCGAATCCCTCCTTCGAAAACGATTCATCGATCTTCCGGAGCGCTCATGATGTTTGAACGTCCGCCTCAGGCCCATCGAATTTCGCCTATTGAGCACTGCAAGAAAGATTGTTCCGTAAGAATGGAGAGAACCCGATGACCGAGCAGATTCAACGAACCCTGATCATTGCAGAAGCCGGCGTGAATCACAACGGCTCACCCGATCTGGCGCTGCAGCTCGTTGAGATCGCAGCCAAAGCCGGAGCTGATATCGTCAAATTTCAGACGTTCAAGGCGGAGCGCGTCATCAGCCGGTTCGCTCCCAAAGCCGAGTATCAGACGAGAACGACCGACATTCAGGAGTCTCAGCTTGAAATGGTCCGCAAGCTTGAGCTCGACGAGGACACGCATCGCCGGCTTATCAACCGCTGCGGCGAGCTTGGAATCGAGTTTCTTTCAACCCCATTCGACGAGGGAAGCGTTGATCTGCTTGTCGGGCTGAAGGTGAAACGCATCAAGATTCCTTCGGGTGAGATCACCAACGGACCGTTGCTGTTGAAAATCGCACGCACCGGGTTTCCCGTCATTCTCTCAACGGGTATGGCCACGCTTCACGAGATCGAAGAAGCGCTCGGCGTCCTGGCTTTCGGCTATACGAACCGCCGTGAATCCCCGTCCCGGGACCTTTTCAAAGACGCTCTCGCGACAGGTGCCGGGCAGGCGTATCTTGCCGCAAAAGTCACGCTGATGCATTGCACGACCGAGTATCCGGCGCCGTTCGAAGATGTGAATCTCCGGGCCATGGATACGATGCGCGAAACGTATGGACTGCCGGTCGGGCTTTCCGACCACACGACGGGGATCGCGGTTTCGCTGGCCGCCGTAGCTCGCGGAGCAACCACCATAGAGAAGCATTTCACTCTCGACAGAACATTTCCGGGACCTGATCACAAGGCATCTCTCGAACCACTGGAACTCACGGCACTGGTCACGGGTATCCGCCAGATTGAGTCGGCCCTTGGGAGTGGTTTCAAGCAGCCGGCTCCGTCAGAGCGAAAGAACATCGCGATTGCAAGGAAGAGCCTGGTGGCTGCCGTTCCTCTCAAGGCCGGCGACCCCTTCACTCCCGAAAACCTCACCGCGAAACGCCCCGGATCAGGCATTTCCCCGATGGATTACTGGGCCTCTCTGGGTCATCGGGCTCACCGCGATTACGACGTCGACGAACCGATAGGAACCCTGTAATATGGCCTGGGATCCGGTCTGGGAGAAAATATTCGCTTCACGCGGCTGGGGTAGATACCCTGGCGAAGAGCTGGTTCGTTTTGTTGCACGGAACTTCTATGAGGCCCCCGATCGCTCGGCCGTCAAATTTCTCGAACTCGGCTGCGGACCGGGCCCCAATCTCTGGTTTCTTGCACGCGAAGGATTTACGGCATACGGGATAGACGGTTCTCCATCAGCTCTCCGGCAGGCAAACGCTCGACTGAACCAGGAAACACCGGCCTGGCACGGTGGCCTGACGCATGGCGAGCTGCTCCATTTGCCATTTCCAGACAATTGTTTCGATGCTGTCATCGACAACGAGGCCGTCTGCTGCAACTCCTTCGAAGACGCCTGCCGCATCTACGCCGAAGCCCGCCGCGTCCTGAAGCCCGGCGGCAAACTCTTCGTCCGCACCTTCGCCACCGGCTGCTGGGGCGAGGGCACCGGCACTCCCGCCGGTCACAACGCCTGGCTCGTTTCCGAAGGCCCCCTCGCCGGCGAAGGCCTCACGCGCTTTACAGATATGCGAATGCTTATGCAACTTCTTCTTGGATACATCTTTATAAAGGTAGCCGCACTGCAGAGGTCTGATGCCAACTCCCACCATGCAATTTGTGAGTGGCTCGTAGAAGTCCAGAATAAGTAACCACTTCAGAAAACCAAAACCATGGACATGATACCAGAAATGTGCTAGGTTTATTTGCTGTGGTTCATTCGGATGTGTTTTAAACTTTAAAGCGATTTTTGGATGGTGTCAATATGCTGGCTTTTGCCTCGAATTGGTGCCAGTCTTATACCATTTTAATTTTGTGTGAGCTCATTTAATAATGATGAACTTTCGTGTATTTATGCTGCCCTCGATAGTGATTCAATCATGATCTCGGAGAAGTGATGAAGTTCAGGGTTGCGGGGCACAGTTTGAGAAATTCGGCGAGATCAGATCTGTTGCCGAAT
>CAZQYQ010000464.1:0-2546 GCA_964597625.1 uncultured bacterium | reverse complement strand
CATTCTGCGCGATACGCCCGGCGATGATGAACAGCAGGGCGGTAGAAATCAACCCGAATCCCGGAACACGCGCACCGAGGGCGCGGCTTACCGCATCCCCGAGAAAGCTGTCGGCGAAGATAAAAAACTGATAGATGATGAAAACCGTCAGAAAGGCCGGGACAACTAATATAACACCGGTTATAAAATAACTCCGCAGGATGCCATACAAGGCATGCAGCCCGTTCAGAACGAGCACGACTCCTTCCCTGAAGCGATCCCGCTGGCGTCCGTTCATCTCGAAAGCCCCCTGCGCTCTTTGATTCCCATCGTAATCCTTACCTTCACAACGCGCCTTCCGTCAGCCAGAAGGATTTCGAACGGATATCCGTCGATATCGAACCTGTCCCCGGTCACTGGAATTCTCCCGGTTGACGCAAGTATAAGCCCGTTGATGGTTGAAGCGCCTTCCGTTTCGATGAAGGCAATCCCGGTTTCCCTCCGGAAATCAGCAAGGCTCAGATCCGCCGATGCCGTCACCGTGCCGTCCGTATTGAATTTCACACTTGTGACGGGCTCATCGAGCTCGTCCTGAATTTCGCCAAACACCTCTTCAAGAAGGTCCTCGAGCGTCACCAGGCCTGCCAGGGACCCGAACTCATCCAGGACAAGAACGGCATGATAGTTTCCGCGGCGCATGTCCTGAAGCTGCTCGAACGCATTTTTCGACTCCGGGACGAATACCGGCGGAGAGATCATTTCACGCAGCGAGACCGGCTGCTGGGGATTCAGAAACAGATCTTTGAAATACAGAATGCCGATCACCTGATCGATCCGGCCCTCGTAGACGGGAATGCGGGAGTAGCCGCCCTCCATGACCAGTTTGCGGGCATTCTCGAGCGAAACGGTCACGTCAAGCGCGGTGATTCGTGGCCGCGGAATCATGATTTCGCAGAGGTGGGTGTCTTTCAGGCCGATGATGCCGCGCGCCATACGTGTCGGTTTATCTCTGAGAACGCCGGAGCTTGCTCCCTGGCTGAGAAGGATCAGAAGTTCCTCCCGCGAAATTTTCCTGCGCTTCCGATCGCCGCCCAGTCCGAGGAGTTTCATGAACCCCCTGGTAAACCAGGTGACGACAATGATGGGAATATTCAGAAGCCGGTCTGAGAGGGAGACGAGCGGAATGAATTTCCGGGACATCTCGAGGGGCCTTGCCGCAAAAATCATTTTCGGAAGCAGCTCACAGAACAACAGGATCACCAGCGACATCGTAACCGTTCCGACGGTTACCAGAGCCGGGCTGTAATTCTTAAGCAGCTCCGTCCAGACCGCTGTCGCGAGAACCATCGTCATGTTGATGCCGATAAGCGTGAGTGCCAGAAAGCGTTCGGGCTGCCGGAGGATTTTCACAAGCGTCCGTTCCGCGACGGCTTCCGGGTCCAGCGCCCGATGTTTGAGCATTTCCAGGTCGAGGCTGACGAATCCCGTCTCGATGCCGGCATAGGCGGCGACGAGAAACAGGCAGATAAGAACCATCGCCAGCGAAATCAGAATCGTCATGGCAGACTGTTCAATCGATGCGCGCTGCGCCTATTCCTGCAGGTCATCCGGATCCGGGCCGGTTTCGGCCTGCGCAGGTTGTTTTCTCGTAACCTTGAGTCGCAGAATGCGATTTCCCTTGAGTTCCGTCACCTGGAAACAGGCTTCCGGCTCATCCAGCTTCTCATCGCGGCGGGGAATGCGTCCGAGTTTTTCGAGAACATAGCCGCTCACGGTCTCGGAATCCTCATACTCGAGCTTGATCCCGAGCTCGGCTTCGAGATCGGCGATGCCGTATCGCGCATCCACATTGAAAACACCGGGTTCCACCCGGATGATCGGAGCAAGCTCTTCCTGATCGTACTCGTCGACGATTTCACCGACGATCTCCTCGAGCAGATCCTCGATCGTGACGAGTCCTGAAACCCCGCCGTATTCATCGACAACGATGGCCAGGTGCATCTTGCGCTTCTGAAACTCACGTAACATATCATCCAGTTTTTTTGTCTCGGGAACGAAACACGCCTGACGGAGCAGCTTCGCGAGGTTGTAGTTTTCGCGCATCTCTTCGTACCGCATCAGGAGATCTTTCACATACAGGATGCCAACGATCTTGTCGAGCGGTCCATCATAGACGGGGAACCGCGAATGACCGTCTTCCCGAACGAATTTGAGAACCGCATCGAGAGGCATCGCCAGCGAAATCGCCATAATGTCAGGGCGGGGAACCATGACCTCGCGCACCAGCGTATCGCCGAACTCGAACACGGAGCTGATCATTTCCTTTTCATCGCGCTCGATGATTCCAACCTCTTCGCCGAGTGAAAAGTAGCTGTCAATCTGGTCCAGGGATGTTGCCGAGCCGAGCTTGCGGTTCCAGTCGGCATACGACGGAACCATTTTGGACAACAGATAACTGATCGCCCCGGTAACGGGTCCCAGGAGAAAAATCACCAGCCGCAGGGGCTTCACGGCAACTCTTGCATAGCGCTGCGCATTGAAGATCGCCAGGGTTTTGGGAGTAATCT
>CAZQYQ010000463.1:0-2554 GCA_964597625.1 uncultured bacterium | reverse complement strand
ACACTTTGGAGCCGCGGTTGATCACGATGACCCTGCGGGCCAGCGCCGACACGTCTTCCATGTAATGAGACGTCAGGAGAATCGTCGGCTTGAACTGGGCATGATACTCAAGAAGGAAGGATCTGATACGCTTCTGCATAAGTATATCAAGGCCTATTGTTGGTTCGTCGAGAAACAGGATCTCGGGGCGATGAAGCAGCGAAACCGCAAGTTCGCATCTCATGCGCTGTCCGAGAGAGAGTTTGCGAGCCTGCACCTCGAGACAGTCGCGGATGCCGAGCATCTCGACAAGTTCGTCGCGCCGCGTCTCGAAATCGGATGCCGAAAGTCCGTATAACTCCCGGTGGATCGCCAGAGTCTCCGCCGGCGGAAGATCCCACCAGAGATTTTGCTTCTGTCCCATGACAAGGGAAATGCGGCGCAGAAAATCCGAATCGCGCTGAAACGGGTCGAATCCGAGAACCTTCACGCTGCCGCCCGTCGGCGGAATCAGCCCTGAAAGCATTTTCAGCGTTGTCGTCTTGCCGGCTCCGTTCGGACCGAGAAAGCCTACGATCTCGCCAGGTTCGATGAGCATCTCGAGACTGGTGACCGCATCGACGGTCTCGAGCCGCGGGCGGAAGAACGCCGAAATGCTCGCCCGAAGGCCTTCCGCCTTGAGCCGTATCTCGAAACTGCGCGAAAGGTCCCGCGCCTCAATACATAACCTGGGATGATCGTCATTCATGGCTGTCATGATGCGAGTACGGCAAACACTCTGTCAATGCCGGAAATTTTCTCGATTCCGGCCGAGGCGATTCGATAAATCCGCTGCCCCTGGGAAACTATGCGGGGTCTTTTTTGGTAAGCTTGGCTTCCATCCGCTTGAGAGCCGAGGTTTTCGGCAGCGGCGGAAGCGGCGCGCCGGACTTGTCCTTCTGGCGTTTCTGGCCGTGAACGTAGACGCGCATGAAACCCTCGACGTTTGAAAATATACCCATGAGAATATTAACTTCGCGATGCGTGGCCCGGGCCCGGTGGATGAAGGCGCGGATGAGCTGAAACAGGCCATCGGGGTTCTTCGACGGAAGGAACTCGCACATTTTCAGAACCGAGGTCATGTGGTTGTACAGCCTCTGCAGTTCCTCGAACTTCGCCGGCTGTTCGAAGGGATTCGCTGGATCAGGCCCCTTCTGGACGGGCTTCACGCCGAACTTCTGATACAGTTCATACGATATCAGCAGCACTGCCTGGGCAAGGTTCATCGAGGTGAATTCAGGGTCCGTGACGATGTGCATCGTTCCCTGGCAGTATTGCAGATCTTCTTTCGTCAAACCCCATTCTTCGCGGCCGAACAGAATCGAGACCGTTCCCCCGGGCAGGGTCGGCGCGACCTGCTCAAGGCCTTCCTGGACCGACATGTGTGGCTCATGATAATCGCCGTGCCGGTTTGACGTGCCGAGAATCAGCAGACTGCCGGCTACGGCTTCCGGAATCGTATCTACGATTCTTGCGGAGTCGAGAATGTTGCGGGCATGCAGGGCCATCTTGATGGCATCGATATTGAGTTCGCAACCCGGTCGCACGATCACGAGCTCGCTCAGACCGAAGTTTTTCATGGCCCGGCAGACCGAGCCGACATTCATCGCGCCCTGCGGCTCCACAAGGACGATACGAATGTTCTTCAAAAGGGGTTGTTGCTTCTTCATCTGCGCGATCGACCCATTCCTGAAAATGCTCCCCGATTCCGGGCAAAAAAAAATAGGCTTGGGCGGACTCGAACCGCCGACCCCCACGATGTCAACGTGGTGCGCTAACCAGCTGCGCCACAAGCCTTTGAACGGCGTTCAATTTACCATAGGTGGTTTCCCGTGTCAACCCGTTTTCAAAAAAATAATCATCCTTCCTCCATTCAGGTCGTCCGGCATTGTTTCTGATTGCCGATGAGGCCGAGTTGCGGTATTATTCGCCTCCATCGTTCCAATTCGCACCCAGTCTCAAAGCTGCAACAGGAGGGACCCATGACCGCTCCAGTCCGTGTCAGATTTGCCCCGTCGCCGACCGGCCACCTGCATGTAGGTGGTGCCCGAACAGCGCTTTTCAACTGGCTTTTCGCACGTCACCAGGGCGGCACGTTCGTTCTGCGGATCGAGGACACCGACGCCGAGCGCTCGAAGGATGTCTATACACAGGCTATTCTTGACGGTCTCCGGTGGCTCGGGATCGACTGGGACGAAGGACCTGACAAGGACGGGGGGTATGGCCCCTATTTCCAGACACAGCGCCTCGGACTCTACGGAAAAGCTGTCGAACAGCTGCTTCGCGAGGGGAAGGTGTATCACTGTTTCTGCGCTCCCGAAACCCTCGCAGCCATGCGTGAAGAACAGATGGCGCGTAAAGAGGATCCGAAATACGACGGCCGCTGCGCCCGCCTTTCCCGCGAAGAAGTGGAAAAGCGCATCGCGGCGGGAGAAAAGTTCACCTTGCGGCTGCGGGTCGAGGCCGGTGAAGATGTCGCCTGGAACGATCTGACAAAGGGTGAGCTGTCTTTCGGCTCGCATCTTCTCGATGATCT
>CAZQYQ010000462.1:0-2592 GCA_964597625.1 uncultured bacterium | reverse complement strand
CTGTGCATTTGCGATCAGCTCGGCGGCGCGCTGGGGCGGCCTCTGCCTCCCGGCGACAGGCACCGATCGCGCGGAGAATTCAAGACCGGCCCCAGGCGCCGCAAGCGACTTCCCGCGCTGGCATGAAAAGATCGAAGCTGCGCTTGCCGAAGCCCGCGCGGAGGGGAAGCCGGTGTTCATCGATTTCCGCGCCGACTGGTGCCCGATCTGCCGCGAACTGGAAGAAAACGTGTTTCCGCACCGCGAGGTTGCGCCGCTGCTGGCAAGATATTCACTGCTCCGCATCGATGCCACCCGCAACGAAGGCGAGGCGGCAAGCCTTCTGCTCCGATATCGCGTCGTCGGTCTGCCGACCATGCTCCTGCTCCGTCCCGACGGCACCGAGCGCGAAGATCTTCGTATCGTAGGCGATATAAGTTCCGCCGATCTTTCCCGGGTTCTCGAACGAGGCCTGCGCTGAGGATTCATCCGGGGGAATACCGCTCCAGTTCCGTGTTGCGTTGTTCTATATACATGGTTATTGATATGAGGGAGGAGAATCTCGATGAACTGCCCCTACTGCGGCACTCCGATTCCATCGGGTGATGTGAATATCGTCAGACTCGTTGCCAAATGCAAATCATGCAACGAAGTTTTCTCTTTCGGCGATGAACCCGGCGGAAAGGCCCTCAAACCGGCATCTCCGAATGCGAATCACCGGCACACCGAACCACCGCCCATGCCGCCGGGGCTCCAGACGGCAATCTCCGGGGACACCCTTCACATCCGGTACAAATGGTTCAAGCCGGCCATTCTGTTTCTGATGTTCTTTGCGATTGCCTGGGACTCATTTTTGATGTTCTGGTATGGCGCTGCGCTGTTCATTCCCGGCCCCGGGAAGGTCATCATGCTCGTATTCCCGATCGCGCACCTGGCCGTCGGAGTTGCTATAACCTATGGTGTATTGTGTGGATTATTCAATACGACAACTATCTCCGTCAGTCGCGGCGCGCTGGGAATCCGCCACGCGCCGTTCTCCTGGGGATTCGGCAACAAGATGATCCCGGTCGCGCAGCTTGATCAGCTGTATTGCCGCAGCGAGACGACGCACGGAAAAAACGGCAGCACGACCAGTTACTCTCTGCACGCGGTTCTGGCAGATGGAAAGCGGCTGGATCTGCTGACGAAGCTCGATGATCGCGATCTTGCAGCCTACCTGGAATACTCGATCGAACAGCATCTCGGCATCGAAGACCGCCCCGTTTCGGGGGAGATGAAGAAGTAAGGACCTGCTCAGAGGCCGGTGGGAAGGTCGATGAAGACGTGTTCGAGGTCAAATTTTTCCGCCAGCGCCTGGCCGATCGCTTTTGCCCCGAATGTTTCGGTCGCGTAATGACCGGCGGCGAATATGTGAACGCCCCGATCGCGGCATGCCGGAACCGCCTGGTGAATGACTTCGCCCGTGACGATCGCATCCACCCGGCCTTCAGCGACAGCGGCATCGGAAACGCTGCTCCAGCCGCCCCCCGAAACGATGCCGATCGTCGATATCTTTTCCGGGCCGAACGCAACATGATGCGCGACAGGTCCGATGGCGCCCTCAATGCGCTTCTTGAAAGCAGCCACCGTGAGAGGCCGGGACAGGCGGGCCATGACGCCAACTTTCTGGTTCAAAAAATCACCGAACGGCTCGACGACCTTGGCACCAAGCATGCGGGCAAGAATCGGATTGTTCCCGAACTCCGGGTGCATATCGAGCGGCAGATGCAGGCCATAGAGATTCAGATTTCCTGAGTCCAGGATTTCGACAAGACGGCGGGAAAACCTGTCGATTTTCTTCCATTCTCCGCCCTTCCAGAAAATCCCGTGGTGGACGAGAGCGAAATCAGCTTCCGCGCTGACCGCCGCGCCGACGAATTCGACCGTGGCATCGACGCCGGTCGCGATTTTTGTAATGATTTCCGAACCTTCGAACTGAAGCCCGTTATACGAGACATCGTTCGTCAGAGAGACGTTGAACGTCTCTTCGAGATACTGCAGCACATCACGTCGCGTAACGCTGTTGGTCTTCTGTTTCACTTTCATCTCCATCTATATTTAAATTTATATACATAATCTATATTATTTCGTTCCGCCAGACAGAGGCATCGGCTGCACGACAGATTCCGGGCGCATGAGGGGCAATACGGTTATTTTTCGCGCGGCGATGAGGCACGGCATGGATTGTAAAACGATATCCCGTCTGCATACAAGTATGCAGCAACCGTTTCCATCGCCGGAATTCTTGCCTTCCCGAAAGTTCGAAGGTATATTCATTCGCCCATTATCACGATACGGGAAGCTGAAGAAGAGATGACGAACACCGCTCCCTACGGCGTCCTCATGGAGGTGCCGTTTCTCCTGTTCCTGGTCTGTCAGGCAACAACGATTCTGTCTGCGCTTGGCGGAGGGCTTGTCAGGTGGATCGCCCTGCGCAGGTCCATTCTCGATGTCCCTACCGACAGAAGCATGCACGAAGTGCCAATGCCGCGCGGTGGCGGTGCTGCCATGGCGGTGGTTTCCATGGTCGCCCTCATCTTCCTGCATCTGGCCAGACCAGAGTTGCTGTCGGCC
>CAZQYQ010000461.1:0-2609 GCA_964597625.1 uncultured bacterium | reverse complement strand
TACTGTGTGGTCTTGAAAGCTCTGATGGCGATAATTTTCTCTTCCCTGGATTTTCCTGCCAGGGAGGCCATGAACTCCTTGCCGTCCTTGTTTTCGGCTTCCTGGAATTTCCGGGATTTCTGCCGCTGGACATCCATGAATTCCTGAACAGCGGGGTTGCGGGCCGCCATGCCCGGCTGTGCCACCGCTGAATATCCCGGGAAAAACAGAGAACAAAGATTCAGAGCAACCACGATCATGCGCAGGTTCATCGAAATCTCCTGTTAAAGCAGTTGTCAGGCTCTGATCGCATCATAGCACGCATTATTCTATAGCAATTCAGATTTTATGGCCGTTTCAGAAGCGAAAAGGCATCTATACAGGCGGAGCGATTTGCATTAAGATATGCCACATGTCTGAACGTCACTCGAAGAAGTTCTTCCTGCCAATGTTGTTCATCACATGCAGTCTGGTTGCAGCGCTGTTTTCATCCGGCTGCGACGACGGAACGCCGGTTTCCTCGTCAACAGCCGTTCAAAATCCGTGGTATTACCCTACGATCGCCAGCCTGACCGTCTCCGGCAACTCGATCAAGCGAAGCGACGGCGGGATTCTTACAGTGTCCTGCCAGTGGCTGACGGCCGATCAGATCTCTTTGGCGACCGGTGTCATCGCACTTGCCAGCACGGTCGCGGATCCCGGACCGATCGGCATCGTCAGTTCCGGAACCGCGTCGGCAAGCATCAGAACTACGATCCTGGGCGCACGTTTTCTCGATGAGTTCCACACCCCGATCGAGATCCCAACCAGCGTCGGAAGCGCAACAACGAAAGGGATCTGGCGTGTCCAGCTCCCCTTTCCCGTCGCGACCGTAGCCGATGCTCCGCTCGGCAAGCATCAGATGCTGCTCTGGATGGTCATCAACGGGTATCGGTCAAACAGCCTCGCCTTCGAGCTCGAGTTCAAGTAATACCCGACATGTTCCAGCACGAAGGCGTCGCTGCGACGTCGCATGGGATTCCGACAAAGGTGATATCCGCTTCAGATGGTCTTTTCAAACATCTGGCACGCAGTTTGCAACAATGAGAAATGGATTTTCTCTGAATCCAAGGAGCGACACCATGAACGTCTGGAAATTCAAGCATGAAGAGATCAAACAGTTGAACGAACATCTGAACGAGTTCAGTCGCGCCGTTCAGGGCCGCGCGCTGCCGGGTGTCGAGTGGAAAACCCGCACGGCCCGTGTATTTCCGCAGGTCAACATGTCACAGGCCGATGACGCCTACCTCATCGAGGCACCGATTCCCGGAGTGAACCCGGGCGAGCTCAGCGTGCAGGTTTCCGGCAACATCCTGACGATATCCGGCAGACGAGCGCTCTCCGGCATCGAACAGGCCGCTTACCATCGGCAGGAACGCCGCAGCGGCCGCTTCAACCGCATGTTCGAGCTGCCTTCCGTCATTGATGCCGCAAGGGTGAAAGCGGAGATTCGCGACGGCATCCTGCATCTCATCCTGCCGAAGGCTGCCCAAGCCTGTCCAAAGCAGGTCGACGTGAAGATCGGCTGACGCGTCCCAGTCCGAAACCCGCCTGAAGCATTCAGGCATACTCTATTGAGCAATACTTTTCCGGAGGAACCCAGATGGCGACCGCACAAACCTACGAATTCAAAACTGAAGCCAGACAGCTGCTGGATCTGATGATCCACTCGGTCTATTCGCACCGCGAGATTTTCCTGCGCGAGCTGATTTCGAATGCCTCAGACGCACTCGATAAACTGCGTTTCGAGGCGCTCACGAACGATGCGCTTCGCGGTCTGACGGAAGACCTGCACATCCGGATCGAGCCCGACAAAGAAAAGAACACGCTGACGATTCACGACACCGGCATCGGCATGAACCGCGACGAGCTGGTCGAGTATCTCGGCACGATCGCCCGCTCCGGCACGAAGGAATTTCTCCGGATGGCCCAGGAGGCGAAGGACAAGACGCTTCCGCCCGAGCTGATCGGCCAGTTCGGCGTCGGTTTTTATTCGAGTTTCATGGTCGCCGACCGGGTCACGGTCGTCAGCCGCAAGGCGGGCGACGAGAAGGCCTGGCGCTGGGAATCGACCGGCGACGGCACATACAGCATCGACGAAGCAATGCGCGACAACCCCGGTACATCCGTCACGCTGCACCTGAAAGTCAACGACAAGGACGAGAAGGCAGGCGGCGAGGACGATGATCACCAGGAAGTCCAGGATTTCTCAACGGAATGGACGATCCGCGATATCGTGCGAAAATACTCCGACTTCGTCGCCTACCCGATCAAGATGCGCGTCGAGCGCCACAAGAAAGTCGGCGAGGGCAAAGACGCCAAGGACGAGACGACGATCGAGGATACAACGCTCAACTCGATGAAGGCCATCTGGATGCGGCCCGAAAAAGAGATCACCGAGGACGAGCATAAGGAGTTCTACAAGCACCTCAGCCGCGACTGGAACGACCCGCTCAAATGGGTCATGTTCAAAGCCGAAGGCACGACGAACGAGTTCCGCTCCCTGCTGTATATCCCGACCAAGGCCGGTCACGACATTTACATGCCTGATGCCGAGCGCGAAAATAAGTTTATGAAGCGGGTTCTGCCTG
>CAZQYQ010000460.1:0-2614 GCA_964597625.1 uncultured bacterium | reverse complement strand
CTTCCCGATGCCATCGAAGCCCGGAACAGTTCCGGTTTCCAGCTGTATGCCGTGAAGGAACAGGCGATTCAAAGTTTCCTGACCATGCAGAAGGCCGATGGCGAGTTCGAAGTTCTGTCCAATCCCCAGGTGGTCGTGAAGCACGGGGAGAAAGCACGAATCATGGTCGGGTCGAAGATCAACATGGTCAGCGGCGAGACCAGCGTCTCGGGCAATGTCGCCCAGGTTTCCCAGTATTCGGATCAGAACATCGGGCTGGAATTCCTGGTTACGCCTTATATCTATGGAAACGGGCAGGTGGGACTGGATATTTCCCAGAGCATGACGGAATTAACGCTCGCCGGTGAGGACCTGAGAAACGTCGAAACCAATCGTCGCCAGGTCGATACCTTCGCGAGTACGAAGTCCGGAACCACGGTGATCCTGGGCGGCATGCTGCAAACCCGTGAGAGCCGTAGCGTTTACGGGGTTCCTGTTCTGAGCCGGATTCCGGTTCTGGGCAAGCTGTTCGTCGACCATCGTCGCCAGGTCAAAGATGTAGAACTGATGCTGTTCATCACACCATTCATCCTCGATCGTCCCGATCGTGGGACGAATCCAAATCTTCAAGCGGGGGATGAACCCAAAGCCACGGTCGTCTCCAGGCGCAGGAATAGGCGGTAGGTTCCGCCACAGAAGGAATACACATGAAACAAGAACATCCGGCAAGACCGTTGGGCAGCGGCTTCCCCGTTGTCATCCTGCTGGGATTCATGCTTGCCTGGTCGCCTCTGGCTGCGCAGTCCGGAAGTCCGGGAATGACGCAGGATTCCACGACGATCCCGGCCGGCGATGTCATGTCATCCACCTCCGAAGGCACGATCTCCTCATTTTCCCCGGAACCCTTCCCGTCCTCGGTTGTGGTCGGCGGGAGTTCATCGATGGGAATGGGCATGGAACCCACTCCCGGGGAATCGTCCTCCACCCTGTACACGGAGACGACCATCGCCTCCGATTCCTCCCGGAGTGCGAGTGAAGCGGCCATGCTCCAGGAAAAAGCCGAGGCGGCAGCCCGGGAAAAGCTCCAGGAATCGATTCGGGCAATGCAGAAACGCCTGCAGGAAGAGGCCAGCGATGACCTCCATCTTTCCCCGGATGGAAGGACGATCATCTGGAAGGTGCGTTCCGCCGCGAAGGCCGCCGAGCTTTCCACCACGGCCCAGGCCGTCCTGGGGAACAAGATCAAGGCGGCCAAGGGATTCGAATCGTTCAACAGCCTCCTGATCGAAATGGCCACGCCGTCGGTGGAGAACCTGGAGAGCATTCTCGAGTTCATCGGCCAGGTCGACAAGCCCCAGAAACAGGTGTTCATCAAAGTTCTGATCGCCGAGATGCAGGTAGAGGACTCCAGGAGCTGGGGAGGCCAGCTCGAGCTCCTCAAGGCTGCCATCGGGGGTTCGGACCTATCGGGGACGATGTCGGTGAATCACAGCGTCTTGAACACACAGGCTGAGGCGGCTGCAGCCGCAGGATTCAAACTTTTCCTGATCAGCGGCCAGATCTTCAAGAAATTTCTCTATGCCCAGCAGGCCAACACGACCTTCAAGGTCCTCTCGCATCCGCAAATCGTCGCAACGCACGGAAAGATGGCCAAAGTCGAGGTGGGGCAGGAGGTGAACGTCCGCAAGAAAACCTCGGTCCAGGACGCGGTGGTGACCATCGAATACGGGAAGATTCCGGTCGGCCTGTCACTCAGCGTGACGCCCTACCTGCAAAGCGACGGCGTCGTGTCGATGGACATCAAGCAACAACTTTCCTCGCTCGATTCGTATGACACGCAACTGAATCTTGCGAATACGACCCACCGCGTGTTCGAGACATCGGCCTCGGCAAAGATGGGCCAGACCGTGGTCCTGGCAGGGATCATCCAGAAGCGAAAGCAGTATGCCCGCGCGGGAGTTCCCGTCCTGAGCAAAATCCCGGGCCTGGGGAAGATGTTCGACCGTTCTGACTGGGGCGAGCAGAAGATCGAACTGCTCGTCTTCCTTACTCCTGAAAACGTTCAATCAGGCAATCGCATCCCGGTGGCATCAGCGGAAAAAGGGAACTGCCTGAGCAGCGACATCAAGAGCCTCCGCAGATTCCGGACCGAGATCGAAAACCACTCTCCGGCCCGAAGCCCGTCGAAGGTGGCTGCGGCAACCGGCATGCCAAAGCTTTCACCCGCGACCGCCCCGGCCATACTCCCGGCGGCGGCCAACCGGCCGGAACCCATCAAAGAGCGCCTGCGTCAGGCACTCCAACGCCTCCGCCCTTCGCCAACCGCAGGCCAGGGAAGCAACCGGCCCGACCAAGCCCATTGAAAGCAGGTATCTGAGCCGCAGGGGAGATCAGAATTCCGGATTCGTCCAGGAATCTTTTGTCCAGGGCGGTTCGGGCCCTTTCTCGACATCGAATTCGGCGAGGGCGGACATGGCCCCGGTCTCTTCGAGAAGCTTCTTGGCAGGGCCATCGGAGATTCCCAATTTGTCGGTCAGGACCCGCCCCCAGCGGCCCGTATACTTCATCCACTCAAAGGCAATACCGGCCTCCTTCAGGAGGTCCTTTCCTTTTTCGTGGGCACCGATGATCACAC
>CAZQYQ010000459.1:0-2632 GCA_964597625.1 uncultured bacterium | reverse complement strand
TCAGATGTCCCGCGACACTTGGTTTGACATGTCAAGACACATGGTTTGACATGTCATGACACATGGTTTGACATATCGGCCCTCTCTACATAAATATAATATAATGGTCGCGGTTGGGCATAGCATCCGATAACCACGAACAGAGGGCCAGCCAGGCTATGCTGGTTGATGCCATTACAACTGACGCTTTCCGATAAGCTTCCCATGCCGCTTGTTCGGCAGGAAGCTTTTTTATTGCTCGGGAAAAACGTTCATACTGACTGCGTCTTTGGGGATGGAAATCGTATATTACGGAGAATACATTTCCGAAATGGCTTTGTCCGTTTCTTCTCGTGTAAGGGGGCGGGGGTAGTTGTACATGACTCCGCCGGGGCGTTCGTTGTAATACGGGCGGTTGCAGGCGCCGCAGCCGGATGTTCTGAAGGCGAGCCCGTCGGAAAGGAGTTCTTTGAGCAGATGAGCCGGCATGCCAAAATCGGCGAGCCGGCCATTATCGAAAACAGCTTGATCAAGGGAAACGGATTTCGTGCGTCTCAGCCAGCGCCAGACCTGGATTCTTCGGTAGGATGAAATCGAAGGCGGGCAGCCGGTTCCGTTCGTCGGGGTAAAAGAAAAGAGAGCGATGTCGCCGCCGACGGTCATCAGTTCATCCATCCGCCTGATAAAGGTTTCTTCGGAATCACCGAGGCCGGCGATCAGATGAATCTCGACCCGGCCGGGATAGGCGCGGCAGAGATCGAGAAGATGCGGATAATCGGCAGCATGCGGTCGCTTCTTGTGGAGCTCATAGGTGTCGCTTCCGGCGGCATCGAGACCGATTCCGACATGGTCGACGCCGAGATCGAGAAGCCGGGACGCGAGGACCGTCTGGGACGGATGAATCGTCACGCTCAGGACGAATTTCAGGTCAATAAAATGTTGTGCAATATATATCAGGGAGTCTTCCGTGTCTGGATTCCACCCTGTCTGCATGCAGATGCGCTCAAACGGTCTGGGTTCTTTTGCCAGTGCTTCGATGACAACGGAAGTGGGAAATTCCGGCCAGGTGATCCGGGAGAGGCGTTGGCTCTCCTGGTTCCCGTTGGCGCGCGGGCAAAAGCTGCATGCCCCGTGACAACCCGTATCCCAGAGCAGATAGGCCGTCGTGGGCGGAGCATCCTGCATCCCATGTTTGAGGCCAAGCACAAGCGCCGTGCCGTAGCTTACCCTGATTTTTTCCGGATTCATCGGCTTGTCAGACATGATCGAGCGAGCAGCATTCCGACTGCTCTTCGATCGGAATGCCGTGAACCGACAGGATCCGGACGAACTCGTGCTCCGGCATCACGATGACCCGCGCTCCGGCAACCCAGGCGAGAATGTCGAGCCGCCGCCGGTAGATGCCGGTCGGACGCATGCAGCCAAGATGAAGAGGGCAGGAAAGCAGTTCGGAAGCCTTCGCGATGATGCCGATCGCCTCGTGAAGATCCGGGGCGGGCCTTCCGGCAAAAGGAGTGCCCGATGTCGGGCGGAACACGAGAAATGTCAGGGCTTTCGGGGCATGGCTGGAGAGAAAATCGATCACATGGGACTCACCGGATATGACACCCCCACGAAGGCCAAGGGTCAGATGCGGAATCACGCGAAAGTGTTCCGACAGTTCGAGATAATAGGCCTCGACCTCGGAAACCGGTCGGGAGAGTCCGTAAACTTCCCTGAGTGTTTCGGAATCACCGGCGAGATCGTATGAAATCGTGACGGGACGGCCCTTGAGCGGAAGAAGGGATTCGGCACCCTGCACGCCGACGTGAAGATTCAGCCCGACATCCGGCGGCATGTCCAGGATGGCGTCAATATGGCCGGAAAGAGGAACACGCCCGGTGCAGTCACTTCCCCCGCTGATCAGAAAGGACCGGAACGTTTTATAATCCTGCTGGCTGAGGTCGGAAATCGGCCGCATCGCTTCGAGATAATGCCCGTTGCAATGCGCACAGCGAAGCTCGCAGGCGGGCCCGGTCACGGAAACGGCGAGCGTTTTGTGGGGGCGTGAACGCCTCAGCAGGAGCGGGCGCTTTTCGACGGTCTTCCAGAGTTGATCGAAAAGCGGGCGGTCTTCGACCGGAAGAAGGGAGGAAAGCGCTGTCTGAAGGGTGTCTTTTTTTGCGGCCATGGGGCCGGTCCTCAAATTTCGTCGTCCGCCGAAACCCGGATAACTTCCTCGAGTGTCGTCATGCCGCGAAGAACTTTCGAAAGCCCGTCCTGGCGCAGGGTCCGCATTCCCATTTTCATCGCCTCGTTTTTGATGACGCTGGTCGGGGATTTCTCGACGATCAGTTCCTTGATGCGTTCGTTGGGAATGAGCAGTTCATTGATGGTGGTGCGGCCTTTGTACCCGGTCTTGTTGCACAGATCGCAGCCTTCACCGGAATACACATGCGTCTTGCCGGACTGGTACAGGAGCTTGCTGTGCTTGATGATCCCGGCGGAGGGGATGAACTCCTTCTTGCAGTTCTCGCAGATCAGCCGGCACAGGCGCTGGGCCATGACGCCGATGATCGAGCTGGCGACGAGAAAGGGCTCCGTTCCCATGTCGATCAGTCGCGTCATGGCGCCGGCCGCGCTGTTCGTGTGCAGGGTGCTGAAAACAAGATGT
>CAZQYQ010000458.1:0-2634 GCA_964597625.1 uncultured bacterium | reverse complement strand
AACCGCTGCAGCACCTGCTGCCCGTAAGCGCCCCGTTCTTTTCCACGCTGTACCACATTGACGATGCGACGCCCCATCTGCCAGTACAGCGCGACGCGGCGCTGATCGGCCTGCCCCGATGCGGCGAACAGCGCGCCGTCCGCCTCGACGAGGGAAGAGAGATCGCGCAGCAGCGCAGCGTATTCGTCGTTCAACCCCTTGGATGTCATCGGCCGGACCTCCTTCATCTGAGCGCGAAGTTCACACTGGACAGCGCGAACGGTTTTTCCTATTGTCGTGTGGCTGAGCCGCCTGTTTCAATTCAATTTCAGAGAAGATGTCAATTTCGCACCCGCGGTGCGAAATTGCGGAACAGTGTGTCATATATTGCAAAGAAAACATATGTGTGTTGCAGAAATCCCGACCGGACAAGCGCACGACGAGGCCCGCTGCGAACAACACCGTCGTCGTCTACAAAGAACGCTGCGGCTGCTCTGTCGAGAAGAGACGGGGGTTACGGTAAAGGCACGGTGATCGTGCAGGAGTCCAGGGAAATGGCTTCGGCCGCTGCCCCCCGATTCAATACCCTGCCTTCCAGATTCGCGCCGGTCAGAAGAGACATGGAAGTTCCGGCGATCAGCGTTCCCTTCATGATGGAGTTCGTTCCGAGCGTCACCGCGCTGCCCGCCGTCCAGTACACATTGGCGGCTTTTGCGCCACCGGCCAGGACGACTTCGCTTCCCGCTTCGGTCGTGATCGAAGTTTCGCTTCTGAGGATGAACACAGCGTTTCCGTCGCCCTGCGCATCCAGATACAGTATGCCGCCCGCGGATATCTCGATCGAGGTTCCGGATTCATAGAGCCCCGGAGACAGCGTCAGCCCGTTCAGATCGCCGGAAAGTGATATGGGTGTTCCACGAAGGGCGTTCCGGGCATCAACGAACGCGATATCGGCATCGGCTTTGGCATCCGCGAGGAGAATCGGATCGATAGCCGCGCACGAGGGCCCGGTCGCATCGACGACGTAGATCGTGCCCGTGACTTCCGGACAGGTGGCCGGTGAGGAGAATCCTCTGATGCCCGCTCCGGCATCCGGGGTCAAACCGACATCTCCGGTAATTACCGAAGTCGGAATATTGGTGATCTCCGCCGAGGCCAGAACAGCAAAAGCAGCAGAAGCGCCAAGGGACACCGGCTCTTGACCGTCGGTGTCGGTGTCTGCAACAGTTTCGGTTTCGGAGTTCGTGTCCGTATCCGTATCTGGAACTGGAACTGTGTCGGTGTCGGATTCCGTGTCCGCTTCTGTGCTCGTGTCCGTTGCCGAATCCGAATCCGTTGCCGAATCCGAATCTCCGCTGCCACCGGAATCTCCGCAGCCGGTGGAGAACGAAAACAGCAACAGAAATACCGCTCCAGGTGTCAAACGATTCATTTTAAAGTGTGTCATGTTTTTTGCTCCTTATTGTGATTACCCTGACCCAGCGATAAGCAGTTTTCAGGCCAGAAAAAAATCCTCCATGATTTCATCAGGTTGAATCACCGGGGCCAAGACGGCGTGAGCCTGTTCCATCAAAATGAAATGATACCTGATCAATTCGACCGTGGAGTGAACCGGGTTGCAACGACTTCAGAAGAACAGGAGTAAAGTTCTCAAGAGAAAGCAGGCTCAGACCTTTCTGACCCTATTTTCTCGATAAAAGGAGCCCGTTATCGGCTGAACCGGTTTCTCGAAACATCATCACGCTCTTCTGGGATGACTTGGCTGAATACATGGCGGTATCGGCGTTCTTGAAAAGGATTTCAGCCGTTTCTCCATCTGCTGGATGGATGGCAATGCCGATGCTGGCTTTTATGGAAAGAACCGTCCCGCCGAATTTGCACGGTTCGGCAAGTCGATTAACCATTTTCTCGGCAAGCTCGATCACGCCGGTTTCCTGTCTGACTTCAAGCAACAGACAAACAAACTCATCGCCTCCCCACCGGCTGATCGTGTCTTCCGCGCGGACGAAAGACTGAAGTCTATTCGCCACGATTATCAGCACCTTGTCCCCCATATCATGACCGTAGGTGTCGTTGATGTTCTTGAAATTGTCGATGTCAATAAACAGGATGGCAAGCCCACCGCCGCGGCGTTTCGCCTGACTCAACCCCTGTTCGAGACGCTGATCAAACTGGATCCGGTTCGGAAGTCCCGTGAGTGGATCTTGAAGCGCAATCTGTCGCGCCTCTTTTTCGTTGACCCGGGATTTTGACAGATGATCGAGCGCGTCGGCCAGTTCGATCTTTGTATCGGCCAGTTCAGATTCAATGACCACACGTTCGGCCAACTCCGTGGCGAGTTCGGCATTGACCTGTTTCAGATCCTCAGCGGCCTGCGCCACGTTATGCTCGACAACTTCGTTCTGAGTAATGGCGAGTTGGATCGTATGCTCGGACGTGTTTGCCTCTTCTTCCTGATTGAGCGCTTCATTCACCAGGGAAAGATCGGTTGCAGCCTGTCGGACCGTTTTTTTAATCTTTTTGCTACGGGTAAGAGCGCGTTTGAGAGAAACGCTTTTTGCGACAGGCGGCTTTTTCGGTTCAGATTTTTTTGATTTCATCAACTCAGTATTTACACCGGCTGCAACCTTGTCACATCGTTATTCCCGACATGAC
>CAZQYQ010000457.1:0-2635 GCA_964597625.1 uncultured bacterium | reverse complement strand
CCCGGAATGACCGGCATCAATCTCGTCAAGGGTTCTCGACAGCATGACCGCCATATCGTACCGAGTCATCTGCTTGCTGCCATTGAACCTCGCGTCGGGACCAAGCTTGATAATTCCCCGCGCGATGAGTTTGTCGACAGCCTCCCTGGCCCAATGGCTTTCGGAAACATCTTTCGGAATGTTCGCTCCGGCAGCAGGGGCCCGTGCGGCCACATGGCGCACCGCTTTCTGGCTTTTCGTATTCTTTCCGGCAGACACACCGTCAGCGAAGACCTGATCGCCGCATGCCAGAATGCTGGCTCCCATCATCAAACCAACCACAGCCCATTTCTTCATATCGACCTCTACACAAAATTTGTAGAAGCCCTATCGGCACGAAGAAAATGATCCCTGAGTCAATTCGAACATCAGAAAATCGGCATGCCGCATTTCGTGCAGAACTTTGTCTGCATATCGTTTTCGGTGCCACAGTTGTGACACTCGATGACTTTGGGTTTGTCATCGACCTGGACGTTCTGTTTGAGCTGATCGCCGGCCATCTCGGGCGGGAGCATCCCGGGCCGGGCCGAGGCCGCGGGGGAAGCCACGGCCGCGTGACCAGCGCCGGCCAGCGTGATGGTGCCGACGTTCTTGCCTATCACGGCTCCGATGTCCACGCCGGGCTTCACGCCTTCCACCAGGTAGATTTCGATCGGCATCGATTTGCCCTTGACCATGATCGGTTCGAGCGGCGTAAGGACGAAATACTCCTGCACGCGCTCATACACGACTTTGGTGATCAGCAGCTGCATCGGTTTTGCATTGGCCATGACGCGGGCCGCCAGGTTGACGTTGTCCCCGATGACGGTATACGAAAGCTGTTTTTCAGAGCCCATGTAGCCTGCCGTGACTTCGCCCGTATTGATGCCGAGACCGATTTTGATGATCGGCTTGCCTTCCCTCTCCCAGACTTTCTGGAGTTCTTCGAGCGCCATCAGCATCTTCACGCCGCACAGCACAGCCCGGATCGGATCATCGGGCCGCGCCACCGGCGCACCGAACAATGCCATCATTTCGTCGCCGACGTATTTGTCGAGGGTTCCATCCAGCTCCATCAGGATATCGGTCATGCGGGTGAAATACACGTTGAGCTGTTCGACGATTGCGGTCGGGTCCATCTTTTCGGACATCTTGGTAAACCCGCGGATATCCGAAAAGAACATGGTGCATTCACATTTGCTGCCGCCCAGTTTGAGGCCCGAGGGGTTCCGCATGATCATCTCGGCGACGCTCGGCGAAACGATGCGGGAAAGGCTTCCCTTCAGCTCTTCATTTTTCTTCAGCTGTTCTTCGCTGATTTTTTTCGTCGAGACCAGGTCGTCCATCGTCGCCGAGTACAGCTTCGCGTTTTTCATGACCAGGCCGGCAACATCGGCGCAGGTGGCAATGAGGTTCTGATCATCCCGGGTATAATCGGGATTTTTCATTTTTTCCACGTTCAGCACGCCGAACACCTTGTTCTCGACGTAGATCGGCGCGGCAAGAACCGTTTTGACCGTTCCCTGCCCGACCATGCCGCGGGTTTTGGGATCGACCTCGCACTCCTTGACGCCGAGCGCGCCGCCCTGCGTCTTCTCCCCGCTTCCGCTGCTGCGCCCGAGGAAGGCAATGATACTGTTCTCTTCGTGAGGAACGACGATATCCTTGTATTCCTTGGCGGTCATGCCTTCGGCCCTGACGATCCGGAGCTTTCCCTCGTTTTCATCGTTCAGGAGCAGCTGGACGCGGTCCGCATCGAGCCCTTTGCTGACGATTTCAAGCATCGTGGAAAAGATCTCATCGCGATCGAGGCTTTTCGAAAGGTTCTTGATGCGCAACAGCGTCGTGGAAAGCTTCATCGACTTTTTGCTGAAGTCTTCCTTGATCTGGCGCATTTCGCGCTCCATGCGCTGCTCCGGCGTCTCGTTCGGATCGACCGGCCCGGCATCCTTTTCCTTCTCTTTCGCGCCCTTGAGTTTCTTTTCCTCTTTGCCGCCCTTTCCGGAGAGGTCCCCCAGATTCGGCTCTTTGGCAGCCTCCTTGCGGGCCAGCTCCTCACGGTATCGGGATGCCGCATTCGGATCGACGCGGCCCTTCAGCTCGCCGGCACCGGCGCCGTCCTTGAGTTTCTTCGTGGCCTCCCACTTGAAAAACAGGTAATACAGGAACCCCGAGCTGAACAGCACGAGCATCGAATAGACTTCCCACCAGTCTTCGATCGGGAATTTTTCAGGCTTGTATTTGAGCGCGAATGTCGCCCCGGCGACCAGCAGCGGCAGAAAAAAGGCCAGAAACGTCGTGGCGATCTTTTCCCCGAGGAAGCCGAGAAATCCGACGACCGCCAATAGATAAAAATAATTATAATACCCGGTATACAATTTGGGAATCTTGTTGGTAAAAACGAAATAGGCGACGGCGCCCACCCCAAGGCTCGCCAGAAAAGCGAGGATGTCGGGAAGCTTGGATTCTTTCTTTTCCTGAAAGTTCAGACCGTCAGCCATGCGATAAAGTATAAACCGGCCGGCGGCACAATTCCATCACCGGCATCATCAATGTCCCTTTTTCGGACCTGTCAGGTCCGGCGGGCGGTTATTTCCTGCATCAGCCGTTCCGCGGC
>CAZQYQ010000456.1:0-2655 GCA_964597625.1 uncultured bacterium | reverse complement strand
CGGGATTGACGCCCGGGATTCGGATCGACTGCTGATCCATCTGGGTGTTGAGATCCGCTGAAGGAGATCCTGAGAAGATGGTTGATGCCTGATCGACCCACACCAGAGGGTGTGGCCCGACAGAGGATATAGCGGCGGGAAACCAGAGCATCGGGGGTTCGAGCGAGCCGCCCGTGCCCGGGTGGCCGGTCATGTTTCCCAGGACACCTGAAATGCCGGATCCGGGGAGTAACTGACCGGGCCAGGCGACGGTCGTGAAGGCGTCCGCGATGCCAAGCCGGGTAAAGACCGCGGAAAGACGGCTTGCCGCACCATCCATGTCCGTGTGGTCGAGGATGAACAAGAACCCCTCGCCAGTCCGAAGTCTTTCCAGCCATTCTTCGGAAAGTTTCGCGGAAATCGGCCGATTGGGCAGAATGACGATTCTGACCGTCTTCGATGCGAATGAGGAGGGAGCTGGAGTGCCGGGTATCTGTGAAACCTCGATTCCCGCTTCTGATAGTATATTGTATAGTATTTGATGCCCGTTTCGTGTCGGTTCCGAGCCGAGCGCGGATTCGCCCGAACCGGCGCGCTCATCGAAAATGACCCGTGTTGCCCGGAGATTTAACGGTTCGGGCAGGGGCGGTCTCACCAGAATCAGAGTGGCACCGCATGCGAGGCCGACCAGAAGAAACCAGCCGCTTAAGGCTTTTTGCGGGGGAAAGCGCCAGCGGTCGAGGGTGGTTCTCCATACCATTGCTCCGCACAGGGCTGAGGCGATCAGCAGCAGAGCCGGTGAAAGCGGCTCTCCGGCGAGACCTGCGGAAAATGCGGGCAGGGCGGCCCAGAAGAAGCACCAGGCCGGCGGGACCAGTTCCGGAACTGCCGCTTCGACGACCATGAGTAAAAACAGCCATGGAATCCCTATGGGGAGTGATATCGCGGCGGATAACAAGTTCAGACAGATTGTCGAGACCAGGATTCCGGCGAGGCCCTTCCATGAGGCGGTGGCCATGCATGCGGCAAATGCCAGCAGGAGAAGGGCGACGTGTTCCCAGACGGCTGGCAGAACGAATGAGAAGCCGCCAGAAAGCCCCGCGACAGGTCGCAAAAAAAGAAAAACCAGGGCCGCCCCCGCAAGCCATGTCGGACAAGCGGGGACGGTCGGGATGTATTCTTTGTTGATCGCGGCTGAAGATTGCATGGTTAAGCGGCTCTTCGAAACGCGCTTACTTGTTTTTGCCTTTGCCCTGCTTTTTCCCGCGTTGCTTGTCTGCGTTGCCTTGGTTTTGCGTGGTATCCGGCTGCGTTTTTGCAGTTCCAGGGCAAAGATGCGGGTTCTTCGTCATGGGGCCCTGTCCCTTGACTTTGTCGGGCTGACACATGCGCGGATCCTCCGTCTGCTGAACCTGCGGCCCTTGGGGAAGCTGGCCGCAGAAGCGGGGATTTCGTGTCTGAGGAACCTGCTGACCCTGTGTGCAGACGTTTGAATCCTGGGTTTGCCGAATCTGCTGGCAGAGCTGGGGATTCTGAGTCATGGGCCTCTGCTGGAACTGGCCGCAGGACCGGGGGTCCTGAGTCTGCATGGGCATGGTGCCTGAAGCGCAGAGCTTCGGGTTGCGCGTCATTGGTCCCTGGCCTGCCTGGCAGAGCTGGGGATTCTGAGTCATGGGCCCCTGCTGATCCTGACCGCAAAGGGTGGGGTCCTGGGTCTGCTGGTTGGGCTGCCCCTGTGTGCAGAGATTCGGGTTTTTTGTTTCCGGAACCTGGCCGGCGGTCGTATTTTTGTTCGCGGAATTCTGGCAGACGTTTGCATCCCTGGTGGGCCAGGATGTTTTGGTCTTGCCCTTATCTTTGGCAAAAGCCGGGCATATGTAACTGACGACGCACAAACAGCATAGAAACACGGATACGAACTTTTTCAAAATATCCTCCTCAATCTCCCATCGCCCGCGGGCGAGATTCTCACTTTGTGGAAACGTTCTTATAGCCTGTCCCGACAAGATACACTTCACGGCTTCTCGCAAGGGATGCCTCGGGATTGACAGATTTGGCGAACTCAAAAAGCTTTTTTGCATGGGCATGCAGGTCTTTATATTCGGAGCCTTCAAAAACCTTGGCGACAAAGCTCCCACCGGGTTTCAGCCATTTTCCGCAGAGTTCGAGAGCGAGAGTGACCAGCGCTGCGGAGTTCGACGTATCGGCATGGTGAATGCCCGTCGTGTCCGGTGCCATATCGCTCAGTATAACATCGAATTTCCCTTTGAAGGCTTCGCCGATCAGCTTCTGCGACTCATCCGCGCGGATATCGCCCCGGATGATCACGGCTCCTTCGATCGGCTCGACAGGCAGGAGGTCGATCGCCACGACGAGGCCTTTTCCGTTCATGCAGTGAAGAGCCATCTGTGACCAGCTTCCGGGCGCTGCTCCCAGATCGAGAATTTTCATGCCAGGCTTCAACAGCTTGTATTTCCGGTTTATTTCTTCAAGCTTATAGGCGGCACGGGAGCGAAACTGCTCCTGCCGCGCCTTACGAAGCCACGGATCATTCAGACGATCCTTGAACCAGGCCTTGACTGTCATGCCAGCTTTTCCTTATTTGATCGGTTCAACCGTCAGAGCCAGATTCTTTATGCGGACCGGCGGAAGAACAGAGATGCCCCTGTGTTCGGA
>CAZQYQ010000455.1:0-2664 GCA_964597625.1 uncultured bacterium | reverse complement strand
CGACCGGCTTTCAGGACTGGCGAAAAGCGCTTCGACCGTATTCCCGGCTGCGCCAATGGGAGCTGAACGGAACCCCCTGGAAACTGAACCTGGCTGGAGGCCGGCTTTTTTCGCAGCTCATTCCAGAAAGCACGCACATGGCCGTTCTCATGGTCCCCGACTCCGTGGGAAAAGCCGTTCCGATCCCCCTGTTTCTGCTGAATCTCCTGATCTGCGGAGGCGTTCTGCTCCTGGTGACCCGCGGTCTCCTTCTCGGTACCTGGCCCGTCATCCCGCTTGGAATACGATTTTCAGTCCTGTTCGCCGTTTCCGCGCTCCTGCCGGTCAGCCTCCTGATCATCGGCAGCCTTGCCTTCATGAACGAATCAGGCAATTCCGCACGAAATGTCGTCTCGAATAACCTGAAACGGATTCTCGAAGGCATAGACTCTGCCAGAGAACGTCTTTCGGGAAATTTCCAGGCTTCGTTCCTGAGACTGCTGCAGAACCCGGAACTCCGTGAGCGGCTGCGATCCGGAGGAATGGAAGCGGCTGACATCCTGACATTCGTCAGAAACCAGTTTTGTGACGAATCCGGCAGAAATCAGCTTGCCTTCGCCGCGATTACCGACAGCCAGGGCCGGATCCGGATATTACATAGCAAAAGGTATACAAGTAGCGATCTCGATGGCGTGATGCGATTTTGCAGAACCGGCCTGGTACAGGCGCTCCGGCTTCGCCGTGTTCAGAAGGCGGGCCCCGCCTCCGTCGGTCCTGATCCGATGAGCGGGGAAGACAGAGCTTTCATCGCCGGCTACGAAGGCGCAACCGGAAACAAGCTTCACATCGAAATGGAGGAGACAAGGTCGATTCCTTTCGATTACCAGATCAAACGTTCTTCCGTGAACATGCTGTACGACTTTGTCGCCATCGATGGAGCCGACACGTATGGGGTCATCATCGGCTGGAATGCGGATGATCTCGCCCGGAAAATCATTCTGAACGGCATGGAAGACGCCAGGGCGCAGCTTCCGGGAAGCCTGCTGGGGGCATTCCGGAGTCAGCACGGCAGGATGACTCAGATCACGCCCGGCAGCAGGCACGACCCCGCCTCAACGGTCCTGGGTCTTCGAAGGGTTGCCCGCCAGGCGGCGCAGCGCAATGGCCCCGTCATCGAGAATACGGCCATGCACGCAGTTGTCGCGATGCCGTCACGTGGGTTCAAGGATATCGTGCTGGCGGCAAGCGCTGATTTCGGGGAAATCGTGATTCAGGAACGCCGGAACCTGATTCTGCTGTCGTTTCTGGCCATGGTCTGCATGCTGATCGTTCTCCTCGCGGGAAAAATGACGGCTCGTCGGATACTGAGCCCGATTCAAAGCCTTCGTGGTGCGCTCGAGAACGTCGGCCACGGCGATTTAACGACCTCCATCACGGATTCACGCCCCGACGAACTGGGACGACTGACGGAGGCGTTCGGCACCATGGTCAAGGGACTGCGCGAGCGGCAGCGGCTCGCGGCGCTCGTATCCGATCACGCGATTGCGGCTCTTGAAACCGCCGAGGATCCCGGAATGGCCATGGGCGCAACCTCGTTTGACGGGGTCATCCTGATATCCGATATCCGCGGATTCACCCCGCTCTGCGAAACCCAGGAACCCGCACACATGACTGCCCTGCTGAACCGGCATTTCGACGAGATGTCCCCAATCATTGCCGCGGCGGGCGGACGTATCGACAAGTTCATCGGCGATGCGATCCAGGCCGTTTTCATCGATACTCCGGGTGCCGAACCACCCGTGGAGCGGGCGATCCGCGCCGGTCTGGGAATGCTGGAAGCCCTTGAGCGAATAAATACGGAGCGGAAAACGGCCAGGCTTTTCCCCTATCAGTCAGGGATCGGCATTGCCGGCGGCCGCCTTCTGAGCGGCTCGATCGGCCATCAGACGTCGCGCCTCGATTTTGCGCTCCTCGGCCCTCCGATCTCGCGTGCCGCGGAAATCGAGGCCCTGACGAAACTGGTTCCGGATCATCCGATAGCCATCGCTTCTGATCTGGTGGCGTTTTCCGGCAGATACGCCACCTGTGCGACTCCGATCCCGGGGCACGAAGACACGGCAGCATCAATATCTATAAATATTATATCAACGCACACGTCTCCGCCGCTGCCTTCGGTTGCCCCCCGAACCCGAAAGCAGCCGGAACCCACGCAGCATCGCCCTTTCCTCCCCCCGCAGGATGGCAGGAAAACCGGCCGGGGAATCGCTCCCGCGGTTGTGTTCATTCTCGGCCTGGTCTGGGCAGCCCTGCCATTTCTTTCCCTGTTCTCGGCAGCGGATGATCGTTTCACCAGTGCGCTCAACCGGTCGGCGGCCGACGTGGCCGAATCCCATGCAAACATGTTTGTAAAGCTGAGAGTCACCAATCCCTCCATTCATCTCCTCGAAGATCGTCTTGAAGCTCTTTCGGAACAGCTGACAAGTTCGTTTTGGGCTTCGGATCCCGTCACAGGCAGCGCGACGCGCAGCGCCGCATGTCACCGGCTCCTGGACGCTCTTCATGACCTCGGCGTCGAGCCTTCCCTTGCAGCCGTCCTGTACAGATCTCCCGCAGACAATCCCGCATCATGGCCCCTCGCCTTCGTCCGCGGAGCCGACTCTCAGGCAACGGCCGGATATCTGCGCG
>CAZQYQ010000454.1:0-2686 GCA_964597625.1 uncultured bacterium | reverse complement strand
CAGGAGAGAGAATCATCAACATGGATGAAAAGGATGGACAGGATGAGGGACTGGCGTGCAGCGGAGTGCCCGCCCTACCATCGGGGCGCGAATGGGAGACCGGCATGCAGCGGATGGACTCAGACGAGGGGGCTGGCCACAGCCTGAATAACAAGATGTATCAGCTTGACAAAACAACAAAAAACAGAAGTGTAATATTACGGTTTGACCCCTCAGTCGTTTTACGACTTTATATCCACGGAATTCCGCAAGATCCGTTCAAACACTGCCGCTGTGGTGGCGACGATGATGGAAGGACCGGCAACGAGGATGCGCATGAAAAGCCCGGCCGGCCTGTCTTCCCGGTCGCCACCGATCATGAAAAATACGCTTACCGCAACAATACCGATAAGGGCCAGTGCGCAATATTTTATAATCCGCAAAGAATTCAGGGTCGCCTGCGAGAATGTCTTGTTTTGTCGAACGTATCCCAACACCTTGAATGCGTGATGGAGCGCCACGAAAAACGGAATGGACCCGATATACGCATATGCCACAAACGGATCTTTGAAGTAGATCTCGAAAAGCGTTTTGTTTGCATTTACGCCCTCGACGCGCGGCTCCCAAAGCAGGAAGGCAATCGCCCCCATGCCGATGAGAACAACGACTGATTGAAGAAACACGGTTTGAAAAAATATTGTTGAGTATCTTTTCATGGGGCTTTTCTTAATCAATGCGTGCATAAAATGTCTGGCAAAGTCATCCGCAGGGCCGGCATCTTCCATTTGCTTCTCTTCCCGCTTTTTGCCGCTCTCCATCCTCCTGAATCCTGTCCTGCGCCCGGAAGCTCCGGTTTTTCCCTGTCCTGGGGAACGGGGAAAAGCAGAGCCGGAGAGGGGCTGGATGCCCAAGATCCCTCCGGCTCCAGAAAAAATCAGCGGGTCAATTGTTTTTCGAGGTAATTGACGGCCTGGCGAACGTTTTCGTCCACTTCCATGCGGTCTTTGACCAGCTTGCAGGCGTGAAGGACCGTACCGTGATCGCGTCCTCCGAATGCCTCGCCAATGGCGCTCAGGGAATTATCCGTCATCTGGCGGGAGAGAAACATGGCAACCTGGCGTGGAAAGGCGATGTTTTCGGGCCGGCGTTTGCTGACCATGTCGGTCAGGCGAATGTCGAAATGCTCGGCAACACGTTTCTGGATCAAGGAGATGTTGATGGTGAAATGGTCCTCCTCGTGCAACAGCTCGCGCAGCAGGTCCTCCGCCAGTTCGAGCGTGGGCTTCTTATTGGTCAGCGTAATGTAGGACGTCAGGCGAATAAGGGCCCCTTCCAGCCGGCGAATGTTGGTGCGGATCCGGTTCGCAATGAAAAGAATGATCGCGTCGGGCAATTGGACGCCCAGGAGGGCCTCTTTTTTGCGGAGAATGGCCACGCGGGTTTCGACATCCGGGGGCTGCACATCAGTCACCAGCCCCCATTCGAGGCGGGACATGAGGCGTTGCTCAAGGTTCTGCATTTCCGCCGGGGGGCGGTCGCAGGTGAGAACGATTTGCTTGTGGCTCTCGTGCAGGGCATTGAAGGTGTGGAAAAACTCCTCCTGAATGCGTTCCTTGCCGGCCAGGAATTGAACGTCGTCAATGAGCAGCAGATCGGTCTGGCGGTATTTTTTGCGAAACTTGACCAATTGGCTGTTTTGAATGGCGTCGATGTATTCGTTGGTGAATTTTTCGGACGACAAATAAGCGACGCGTGCGCCTTTTTTCTGGCCCAGGACGTACTGGCCAATGGCGTGCAGGAGATGGGTTTTGCCCAGGCCCACACCGGCGTATAAGAACAGGGGGTTGTAGGATTTGCCCGGGGATTGGGCGACGGCCATGGCGGCGGCATGGGAGAAACTGTTGGTGCTGCCGACGACAAAGGTGTCGAAAGTGTATTTGGGATTGAAGCCCAGATCGGCCGGGGAAGAGCAATCCAGAGTTGCTCCGCCAGTTTTGGCTTTTTTGGGTTGAACTTCCGGCGCGGGGGCCGGAGGCGGCGGAACCGCAGCGGAAACATGAAAATTGACCTTAATCTGTTGGCCGGATTCATGCGACAGGGCGTTCTGAAGCACATCCAGATAGTTATCCTTAAGCCAGAGTTCGCAGAAATCGTTGGCGACATCCAACGTGACGACGTCGCCCTCCTGTTTGAGGGCGCGCAAGGGGGCGAACCACAGATTATAAAGATCAGTGTTTAGCATGGTACGGAGGCGCTCTTGCGCCTTGCCCCAAATGCCTTCAACTGATGTTTGCATATTTGACTCTCCGCCCCGCCTTGGGGCAAATTATTCACGCGGCTTTTTGACGTTATTGTCAGGCCGCTTTTCGAGATGTTCCCCGCCACCGGATGACGGCGAGAACCTCACCATAAAAAAACACCGGCCTCAATTGAAAAAAATAATAAAAAAGAGCATAACGCATCCTTTTGATTATCAACTGATTAAGTGAAGCCGAGGTTTGCAATCCCGAGCTGCCTATTATCACCCATTCCGGTAGCCATCGCAGCCCGGTCTAATGTGCACATGTTTTAGAGCATCCCAACTGTTCTGCCTAGGACAACCTGAAAAATTTTGTTCACCAGTTATTCACAGGAGGAAATTGGGCGCAATTTGTGCCGGAAATTTCATAAAACCGGGTCGCAAAAACGATAAAATGGCCGAATCCCT
>CAZQYQ010000453.1:0-2698 GCA_964597625.1 uncultured bacterium | reverse complement strand
AAATCACCGCCGGGCCTCCCCCGGCGGTGATTTCTTTTCAGACGTATACCAAAGGCCGTTTCCCCTGATTGCTCCGTTGATCCATCATCAGTTCCGACAAGGCGTTCATGGCACTGCTGAAGCGGGATCAGTTTCGGTATTCAACAGGTGTGCATACAGATATCTTTACGTAAGTATATGTTTATTATCGGTGGGAAGCTGTTGTGATGGGATATAATCATTTTCAGAAAGCAGTGAAATTTTTTGAAAGCATAAACTGGGCAACCGATAAGCTCCGGAACTTGTTTTGATAATAAGATGTACATCGCATTACTCGCGAACGGCATCAATTTGCGAAGGCTTCAATCATTTCATGACACTCTGACAACAGTGTTTCTCTGAGCATGTACATATAATATATTCATTCTTTCGGAGGTTTGTATGCTCGATAAATTGACGATTACCAGCAAACTCATGACCGGTTTTTCCGTTGTGGCCGTGATCACCCTGTTTGTGGGCTGGACCGGCTTCTGGGGCGTACAGACCCTTTCAGCCCATCTGAATGACGTCGGAACAAACAAGATGGCCAGCGTGGACAGCCTTCTGGATCTTTCCCTGCAGCTCGAACGACTCAAGGGAGCCCAACGCACGCTTCTCAGTCCCATGATCGATCAGAATGCCCATCAGCAGCAGATCGAAATCGTCAAAATCGCGCGCGCCCACTACGCCGAAGCTCTGAAAATATTTGAAGGCCTTCCCAAAACCCGTGAAGAAACCGAGGAATGGAAAGCCTTCCTTGCCAACGTCGATGCATGGAAAAAGGAAAACGATACGTTCTTTCAGACATCCGACGAGCTCGCAGCCACATCGATCTTCGACCCGACCACTCTCGAACGCGATCTGAACAGATACCGCAGTGATCATTTCAAGCTTGCGAATGATGTTGCCCAATTCGTCCACGGCGGAGTCCGATTCGATGGCGGCGAAGATATTTCGGCATGCCCTTTCGAAAAATGGCTTTCAGCCTTCACATCCGGAAATCAGGAACTGATGAGGGTCGCCAGTGAACTCAAGCCGCTTCACGCGCAGCTCCATGCAAGCATCGGCAAGATCAGGGAAGCGGTCGCCCGGGGTGATTCCGAAACGGCGGCCAGAGCAATGAATAGCGAGCTTCAGGGATACACGGCAAAGATCGGTTCTGAACTCGGCAAGCTGGAACAAACGACTCAGCAGGCAAAAGCTCTTTTCACCCGGATGTTCCAGCAGGCCATGGGCCCCTGCCATGAAAAACAGGCCCTTGCTCTCGGGAGTCTCGAAAAGCTGGTGAAGCTGAACGCGGCGCTGACCACTCAGGCGTTGTCCCAGGCCAGAGATGACGAGAAATTCGTATCCCGGACCAATGCCATCGGCATGCTGGCCGGTTTCCTTCTCGCCC
Source organism: uncultured bacterium (assembly GCA_964597625.1). GTDB lineage: Bacteria > Muiribacteriota > Ozemobacteria > Ozemobacterales > Ozemobacteraceae > MWAR01. The sequence continues at coordinate 1,284 of CAZQYQ010000453.1, read as the reverse complement.
TGCTTTTCGGATATCTCATCGGGTCGAACGTCAATGGAATTCTCAGAACCTTCCTGGGTGAAATGAACCGCCTTACGGAAGCAGCCATATCCGGCAACCTTTCGGCCCGAGGCAAGGTGGAAATCATCGATTCCGAGTTCAGGCCGCTGCTGGCAGGCATGAACAAGATCCTCGATGCCGTGATCGGGCCCCTCAACGTCGCTGCCGAGTATATCGACCGCCTCAGCAAGGGCGATATCCCCAAGAGGATCACCGACACCTACAATGGCGACTTCAACGAGATCAAAGTCAATATCAACAACTGCATCGACGGCATGGGCGGACTGGTCGAAGCCAGCCAGGTCCTGCAGAGAATGGCTGTCAACGACTACAGCACGAAGGTTGAAGGCTCCTACCAGGGCATTTTCGCTAAGACGGCCCAGGATGTGAATGCTGCCCAGGGGCGGGTTCTCCATATCATCGAAACCACGAACAAGCTCGCCATGGGCGACCTGTCGGATCTCGAGAATTACAAGAAAATCGGGAACGGCGCCGGGCGAAGGTCCGAACATGATACCCTGGTCCCGGCATTCATCGCGGTCATGGAGAATCTTACGGCCCTGGTGGCGGATGCCAATATGCTCAGCAAGGCCGCCTCGGAAGGCAAGCTCGCAACCCGCGCCGATGTGACCAGACACCGGGGCGATTATCGTAAAGTCATCGAGGGCGTCAACATGACGCTCGACTCCGTGATCAATCCGCTCAACGTCGCCGCCGAGTATGTCGACCGCATCAGCAAGGGCGACCTCCCGCCCGCCATTACCGATGCATACGCAGGCGACTTCCATATGATCAAGGAGAATCTCAATCTCCTGATCGCCTCGATGCGCCATATCACCGTCGTCGCGAAAAGCATCTCCGAGGGCGACCTGGCCCTGACGATCGATGAACGGTCGGCACAGGACGAGCTCATGAGAGCGCTCAAGGCGATGGTTGCCAAGCTGACGCTCGTGGCCAATGACATCCAGAGCGCCGCCAACAACGTCGCATCCGGCAGCAGCGAACTGGCTTCCAGCGCCGAGCAGCTGTCTTCCGGCGCCAACCAGCAGGCGGCGGCCGCTGAAGAAGCCTCGTCCTCCATGGAGGAAATGAGTTCAAACATTCAGCAGAATGCCGATAACGCTCAGCAGACCGAGAAAATAGCCAGGAAGGCCGCGGAAGACGCCCGCGAAGGCGGCAAAGCCGTCGCAGAAACCGTCGCCGCGATGAACGAGATCGCCTCGAAGATTTCCATCATCGAGGAAA
>CAZQYQ010000452.1:0-2702 GCA_964597625.1 uncultured bacterium | reverse complement strand
TATCCCCATTACTAACTGATGTCGATACAATCTCTGATTTTGCCGGGATGTCTCGGCATTGCGTTCGGAATTCTGTCCATCGGAAGAAGCCGCCGCTGGATGTGGAGCGACGGCTTCAGGCTTTTTCTTGAAAATATTCGACATTCTTTATCAGGCGGCTTTGTATTGCTCCCAGGTCCCTTCAAGCCGGTTGTCCAGCTTGCGGAGATGCTCTTGCATCGCACTGATGGCAACGGGATCGCCAATCTTGGCAAGGGCTTCGCCGGCAGCCATGCTGACTTCTTCCTTCGGGTCATTGAGGGCTTCGATCAGAGCCTGTACGACAGCCGTTCCGCGCTTGTCTCCGAGCTGGATGCAGGAAATGCGGCGAACGCGCCAGTCCGCATTTTTCAGGCCGCGGATATAGCGGAAGGTCTGGTCGAGCGGTGCGACCGAGGCGATCGAAGAAACTCGGCTGCGGGGTGTGGTGCGGGGACCGGTCACGGGCTGAACGGTCCAGTGATCCCAAGCGGCTGAGAATACTTTTTCGAACATGAACCAACCTGCGAAATACACCATGGTGAGAAGAAGAATCTTGATTTCAAGTTCAAGCATGGCTGATGCCTCCATCGTACCGAAATATTTCTTCGATATCTATCGGCACATGGAAGTCCCAGCCGAAGGAGTTCCAGAAATGTTATCGGAGCCTGACAGGCCAGTCGCCGCTGCTTGGAGTGATTTTTCCCGAGAGCACGGATATCAGGCTTTGGATGTCGGGAGACCTGAATCCGAACGTCGCAACAGCCGTCGAAGCTTCGGGGATGACCGCGAGATCATACGGATTCCGCAGCGCGGCAAGAACCGTTCCGGGACGATCTGCCGCCAGCGCCTTGAGTGCCTGCTCCTGGTCGGGAAAAAGGTGTGCATTGTAAGAGAGCAGAAGCAGTCTCGCCGTCGGCCCGGCGGCTGACAGCGCTTCGCGAACGGGCGCGATGATCGCTTCACGCCCGGCTTTGGGCTGATACAGGATGCATCGCGCATGGGTGAAGGTTTGCTGGAGCTGATGTGCCGGACCGGCGTCGAGATGCTCCTCTTCAACCTGCACCAGGGAGGCGATATGCGGACAGGCTATGACCAGCGGGGTTTCCGGCGGAATCGGCAGATCGCCCGGAGCGGCCCGGTCGAAAAGAACCGCTCTGTCATGCGCCTCCCGGATGACCGCCGCATGAGACCTGGCGAGATTTTCAAGGGAAGCGGGCGGCGTGGATGTCTCGAGACGTGAGCGTGCCGCGCCGATGCGTTCGAGACTCTCTTCCAGCCTGACTCTGGCTGCCGGAGAGGATTCGACTTCACGCAGCAGGGCTTCGGCCGCCTCTCGCTGCCGCCCCAGATCATGGCAGATGAGCAGCAGATCGGCACCGGCCAGGAACGAGCGCCGGGCAGCATCTGCGACGCCGAACGCCTCGGTGATTGCACCCATTTCCAGGTCATCGGTGATCAGAAGTCCCTTGAACCCGAGCTCGCGGCGCAGAAGACCTGTGAGAACCGCTTCTGACATCGTTGCCGGAAGGTTGGGGGAGGGTTCGAATGCGGGGAAAAAGACGTGCGCCGTCATGACGGCATCGATTCCTGCATCGATTGCTGCCTTGAACGGGGCAAGTTCGAACGACATCAGGCGGGATCTGTCATAAGGGATGACCGGCAGGGTCAGGTGTGAATCGACTCTGGCATGACCCTTGCCCGGAAAATGCTTTGCGCAGGCGAGGACTCCGCCTTCGCGCAGGCCGGCGGCGAATGGCAGGGCATATTTGATCACGGTCTCGGGCGTATCACCGAAAGACCGGGCGCCGATGCCGGGATTGCCCGGATGGTTGATATCAAGTACCGGAGCGAGATTCCATGTAAGGCCCAGAGCGCGCATTTCAGCGCCGATCGCCGTTCCGATGCGGCGCGCAAGAACAGGGTCGCCCGTTGCCGATAACGCCATGGCACCGGGGAAAAGGCTTCCTTGACGCAAAATGCGCATGACAAGGCCGCCTTCCTGGTCGATAGCCGTGAACATGCGCGTACCGGCGGAAGTTTCAAACCGCTGCAACACTCCCGGCAGAGTGGAGGGATTCTCGAGATTTCTGGCGAAGACGATCACTCCGCCGATCCCCCACTCCTCGACAAAGGAAAGAACCTCTTTCGAGGGTTCGAGACCCTGATACCCGATTACAAACAACTGACCGATCTTCTGGCGCAGGTTTTCGTTCATTGATGATGTTCCTCGTTTGAAATACAGAATCCTATCGGCCTCCCGGACGTTTTCCTGGAGATCATCTCCCGATTCGAGGGCTACTTGTGGGGGTGGGTTTCTCTGAAGTATCATGCATTCCGGTTTATAACCATCAGGAGAGTCTATGTATTGTTATCGATGCGGTCAGGAGCTTCAACCCAAATCCGTCAACTGCCCTGCCTGCGATGCCCCGCAGAAACGCCGGCAGCGCCATCGGCAGCGGCTGCTGCTGGGACTGTTCATCTTTCTGGCCGGTGCCTTCACAGGAAGTATATTCGATAGTATTGTGTTTAAGGGCCGGTCGTGGGACCACTCGCTGCTCGATCTGCTGACGGGCGGCGGCGGAAACCAGGCCAGTGGCACGGTTGAGCCATGGGCCAATCAGGGATGGGAGACCGTTTCCCCGCTGCCAAAGGGAAAACAGCCTATAATTCCGGGTGGAAAG
>CAZQYQ010000451.1:0-2708 GCA_964597625.1 uncultured bacterium | reverse complement strand
CAGTGAGCCTCGATGACTTCAAGTCCTTTGTTCATCAGCGTCGCAGAGTCGATCGTGATCTTGCCGCCCATCTCCCAGTTCGGGTGTTTCAGCGCCTCGCCCGGCGTTACCTGCGCGAGCCGGTCGCTGCCGAGCATGCGGAACGGGCCGCCGGACGCCGTTAAGACGAGCCGTTTGATCTGGCTTCCATCCTTGTGCCCATCGGCCAGGCACTGGAAGATAGCCGAATGCTCTGAATCAATCGGAATCAGCGGCACGTTCTTCCGGCGGGCTTCCGTCGTGACAAGCGCACCGCCCACGACGAGCGTCTCCTTGTTTGCGAGGCAGATGGTCTTGCCCGAATCGATCGCCGCCATCACGGGGCGGAGCCCGATTGCCCCGACGAGCGCCGAAACGAGCGTATCGGCATCGGCCAGGGAAGAAACCTCGAGAAGTCCCGGCATCCCGTCCCGGACCGCCACATCGATCCCGCGAACCGCTTCACGCAGTCTTGCCGCCGCTTCCTGATCATACATCGCGACGAGCTTCGGCCGGAATTCGCGAACCTGCTCCGCAAGACGCTCCCACTGTCTGGCGGCCGCCAGAGAGACAACGGAAAGCCGGCCAGAATGGGCACGCACGACATCGAGCGTGCTCTGACCGATTGAACCGGTAGACCCGAGAAGGGCCAGCTTTCTGGACATGGTTCGAACTCTCCTCGTCAACGGGGCTGGGGCCGCATCGTGTGCTCGATGAAAACGTCAACGCCGGCCGGATCGAGTCCGCTGATCGCCGCCATCGCATCCCGGCGCTCATCAAAAAGGCCGAAGACCGACGGGCCGCTTCCGGACATGAGAACGACTCCCTTGCCGGTCGCCGCAAGCGTCTCCTTGATATTCGCGACATCGGGGTGCCGGTGCAATGTAACGGATTCCAGGTCGTTGAAAACCTGGCTCCTGAGGATATGGATGTTCCGGTCTCTGTATGCGGGAAGAAGCGTCGCAAAGATCTCTTCCTTGCGCGTATTATCGCCCGGCTGGTAATTTTCATACGCCCACTTCGTCGAAACCTGCACATTCTTTGGAACGGCGATGACAACGACAAATGACGGCTTCGGAGGATCATAAAACGTCAGATTTTCGCCACGTCCCGTCGCCAGAGCCAGCCCGCCATGCATGACGAAAGGCACGTCCGATCCGATTGTCTGGCTCATTTCCATCAGTTCGACGAGGGGCAGCGATGCGTCATAAAACCTCGCCAGCGCAACCATCACGGCGGCGGCGTCAGTGCTGCCGCCGGCAAGACCGGCCGCGACGGGAATGCGTTTTTCGATCTGAATCAGCAGCCGGGGGGCTATTTCAAGGCGCTGCAGCAGCAGCATGGCTGCTTTGTAGACGAGGTTTTCAGGGCCGGTCGGGACCGCGGGATGATCACATTCGATCCGAAGCCCTTCTTCCCGTGTTTCCTTGATGGCGATCGTGTCGGAAAGCGAGATCGTCTGCATCAGGCTGGCCAGTTCGTGATAGCCGTCAGCGCGCTTTCCCTTCACCCAGAGACCGATGTTGATCTTGGCCGGCGCCTGCGTAATCAAGGTTCTTTTCATATTCGGATATCCTCTGCTCGCGACAAGTCTAGCGCCAACAAGCCCCTGAGTCAATTCCACCGGGGATGAGGCAATCCATGCTGACGGGTTTCAGAAAGCCGTTCACAGCACGGCGGAAAGAAGGCGCAAGTCTTCCTGACGGGTAATTTTCAGATTCAGCGGTGAGCCGGGAGCCAGGTAAACGGGGACCCCGAGCCGCCGGACAAGCCCTGCGTCGTCCGTGGCGTCGATTCCCTGGGTGCGGGCCAGGGCCAGAGCTTGCCGAAGCAGCCCGACCGGAAAAATCTGCGGCGTCTGCATCGCATAGATGCGCCCGCGGTCAATGGTTCCGGTGACGACGCCATTGCTGGACTCGACCAGGGTATCCGATGCGGGCAGCGCACAGGATGCATTGCCTTTTTCGAGCGCGAGATGAAAACAGGTCCGCACGAGTTCCGCCGTTATCGCCGGCCGCGCACCGTCGTGAACGGCAACCCATCCGTTCTGATCCGCAATGCTCAGCACGCCGGCCTCAACCGAATCCTGCCGTCTGGCGCCCCCGATAATATACTTTACAGGATGTTTCGGTTTCCATCCCGAAAGGATTCTCCTGCCCTCTTCAATCCAGGCTTCAGGCAGGACGACGATCAGTTCGACCGTCTCCGGAATCGCATCGAAACATTCCAGGCTCCATTGGAGCACGGGCTTCGCGCACAATTCAAGAAACTGCTTCGGCGTTTCGCTTTTCATGCGCATTCCCGAACCTCCGGCAACGACGATCGGGAAAAGCTGGGTGTTCATGGATTCACCGGTTCCTTTTCAATACGGGATATCAGACGTGGCGCGAAAAAAGCCACTCAGCAAGAGCGGACAGTTCCGGAATCGGCCGCGCGAGTTTTCCTGCCGTCGCCATGGCGGCATCCCGGGCCCGCGCCGCTTCCTGCTTTGCGCCGGTCAGCCCCAGAAGCGCCGGATAGGTGGATTTGCCCCGCCGTTCATCGCTCCCGGGAGTTTTTCCGAGTTCCGCGGCGGCACCTTCGACATCCAATATATCATCTACTATTTGAAACAGCAGGCCGATCTGACGGCCGTATTCGGAAAGAATGCGCCGTTCATCGGCATCGGCACCTCCGAGAATGCCGCCGAT
>CAZQYQ010000450.1:0-2711 GCA_964597625.1 uncultured bacterium | reverse complement strand
ATGCCGTCGGCATTCTTGCTGATGTCTGCGAACGGGTCTGCATCATGAACCAGGGACGGATCATTCTCAGCGACTCGCTCGGGAACCTTCTGCGAACCTCTCAGACCCGCATTGCCGCAGTGTTTTCCGACGCCGGAGCCGCATCGCGATTCGCCGCAGGCCGGTCTTCAATTCCGCACCGGATGAAAGATCCCGGGGGGGTGGAGTTCCTGCTGGAAAACGCCGCCGGGGTGAATGAACTGATACAGGCAGTTCTGAAGGCCGATGGAACGATCAATGAAGTGGCTCCGGTCACGCTTTCGCTCGATCAGCTGTTTGTCCGGGTCTTGTCCGGACAACGTTCCGAACTCGCGGGAGGAAACGCGTAACATGCTGTCACGCATCAGACTGATCATGTGGGATACCTTTCTGGATGTCGCGCGGCACAAAATGCTGACGGTTCACCTGGTGTTCGTCTGTATCTCGCTCGGTTTGTTCAACCTCTTCGGCCATTTCTCGACGACTCCCTCACTGGAATATCGCATGATCCAGGATGTCGGCCTGTCGATCATCTCCCTGTTCGGCTTTCTGATTGCCCTGTTCATTGGATCGACGACCCTGCGTGACGAGATTCAGCGCAAGACGATATACGCCGTTCTCACCCTCCCGATGGGCAGGTGGGAGCTCTATACCGGAAAGTTTCTGGGAACGCTGCTGGCGGCCGTCGTCAACGTCATCATCATGCTTTGCATTCTGACCGGCCTGTTATACGTGAAGTTCGGCGTTCTCTGGTCCGGCTTTCAATGGGTGGCTCTCTTCATGCTCTTCGAGTTCGCGATCATGACGGGAATGGTTCTGCTGTTTTCGCTGGCCGACTCGCTGATCGTCTGCTTTTCCCTGTCGATCTTCTGCGTCCTGCTCGGCAACATGGCGGAGCACGTTCAACACCTCGTCCGCGAAGCCGACACCCCCCTGCTGTCGTATCTGACGGACGTCGTCTACTGGATCATCCCCAATTTTGGTTATTTCAATATCAAATACAAGATTCTGAAAGATCTTGCCATTTCACCGTCTTTTGCCCTCTGGGCGGCCTCATATGCCGGATGTTACCTCCTCTTCCTTCTGGTTGTCGGCTCGTGGGCGCTGAAAAAGAAGGATTTGTGAAATGCCTGCAAATAAATATCTGTTTCTATTCATAATCTCGATAAGCTTGACGGCGGCTTCGCGAAATATGTATATTGAAAAATATAATATAGAAATGAATGCCGTCTCCATGACGCAAGGGCTGGAACTCATCCAGCGGCGTGCCGCCGCATACTTCGATCAGGAAAATGAAGTTTTGGGCCCGGCTTCAGCGGCGGCAGCGGAACACCACGAACATGATCATCATCATAGTATGAACACGGTATTGGCGAATGCCGGGGATGTCGTGGGAAAGCAGGCTTCAGCAACCCATGGCGAAGAGAACGAAGAGCACGAACATCATGCGCACAACGAGCACGAGGCGCAGGATCCGGCAATTTCCCCGGGGTTTGTCCTGGTTCTGCGCCAGCTCGGGTTTGCCGAACTGGCCGCCAATCTGTTATGGATCCAGATGGATGCGGATTCGCATCGCGAGCTCTGGCATCGGGTGAATTTTGCTCTGGAACTGATTCCGGCCCTTGACCCCACGTTTGTCGATGCGTATCTGCTGCGGTCGTTCCTGCTCGACGAATACCAGGGTCGGCATGACGAGGCGCTCCAGATTCTCGAAAAGGCTGTTCAGCAGATTCCTAATCGGATCGAACTTTGGCAGCAGATCGGCCTCTTCTGTCTGAATCACAATGGGCGGCACGGCCCCGAACGTCATCTTGAACGCGCCCTGGATGCCTTTCTCAGAGCATGTGATTTTTCCGATCCACCCCTGTATCTTGTCCGAATGGCAGCTGTGACCCTGGCAGCAATGGAACGTCGGGATGAAGCCGTTCGGCTTCTCGAAAAGGTTGCTTCAACTGCCGAGCGTCCGCCTGATCAGCAACGGCAGGACCGGGCCATGATCAAACGCATCCTCGCGGGGGAGAAATTTTAACTTGCTCAACCGGCTTCAGCCGTGCCGGGAACACCCATCTGCGACGTTTCAGCATGTTATCTGCTCATGCCGCATGGTGAACTCACCCGCCTTGATTTTGACAAGGAATGATGCATGCGATCTTTATATATTGTGTGATACTATTGAGTTCTTCCGATGATTTGCCTTGGAAGGGAGACCGCAATGAACAGGGGAAACTCCGCTGAAATATGAAGCCAGCAATCTCGCCGGTGACAACCATTGCCCGGGATAATCTGGTTCCCCCCGCTGATCGGGATCCGAGCGCCTGGCCCTTGCTGACTCTGCTCGTCGGTTCGGTCGACTCGGGCAAAACCACTTTTCTGCGCCAATGGTACCAGCATTGGCAATGGGGCGATGGATTCCTCTCGGGCAAAAGATTCGAGGGTTCCAGACTGATCGGGTATGACCTGGAGCGCCTTTCTACCGGTGAATCCTGCCCCTGGGCCAGGGTTGCCGGGGAAGGACACGGCGGTTGGCAAACCTGGATCGAGGTGGGGCCCTTTCACATGTTTCGGGAAGGATATTCCTTCGCGGAGTGCATCGTCGACTCGGTGGTGCGTCATCGCCGAGGGCCGATGATCCTCGATGAAGCCGGTCCCCTCGAGCTGGGTGGGGCTGGTTTCGCTCCTCTCCTGGAGAGACT
>CAZQYQ010000449.1:0-2721 GCA_964597625.1 uncultured bacterium | reverse complement strand
CTTGCCGCCAACTGGCTCGGCGACTGGGCGGAATGGTCGGTCATGGTTCCGATGCAGCGATACGAGCTTTCAGCGCCGCGCACGCTCAACAGACCCTCCGAGGATGGCGAAGGTATCGGTGACATCAAGCTCGGCTGGAAGGCGACCTACCTCCCGGACAAGAGCTACTACCGATTTGCCTACGGCGCCGTCGTCGAAGCGACAACCGGGAATACCGACGCCATGCGGCCGGCCGGCTCGAAACACGCGGATGAACTGAAGCTGTTCGGCTGCGTGACGACGAAAGAAACGGATTTTGCCACGGCGAATCTCGAACTGGGAGCGATCCTCGACTCCCAATCGAACGACAACCGGTTCATCTACCGGGCCGGACTCAGCTACGAAGCCACGCCGCACGCTTCCCTGATCGGGGAATTCGCGGGCGAGGTTCAGAGCGGCCAGGACAAGGACACGCTCGACATGATCATGGGGATCCGCCTCGCCCCTTCCCCGAAAGGCGTGCTCGAACTTGCTTACACGAAAAACCTCCGCACATACCGCGAGTTCGGCTGGGATGACCGGCTCCAGATCGGTGCCACCATCCGCTGGTAAGATTGCACCGATGTGGCTTGCCGGTTCCGCGCTTATTTCAGGCGGGAGGCAAGTTCCTTGATCATGCCGGCGGCGATGCCGGCTTCCTTGGAATCGGGCGGGGCGATGCGCGTGATTTTTTCGAAAATATCCCGCGCCATGAGCCCGGCGTCCTTATCGCCTTTGAGCAGCATCAGATCGACATAGGCATTGCCGATCGCCATCAGGAGGCGGAGATTGTCCGGCTCTTTGTCGAGGCCGGTCCGCAGCACGGCGATCGCGTCACGTGTCCGGTTGTCCCGGGAAAGCCGGTTCGCCTCGTCGAGAATCTGATCGATGCTGTACATCTTGAGCGTCAGGTCATCGACGCGCGGCGTGAAGCTGCCCGGGGCCGCAGCCTTCTGGGAGACCGTTGCGGCCTCGAGGATCGTCGCCGCGGAAGCCTGCTGTTTTTTCAGGAGTTCGGCAGCGGCCATATCGCTCTCGTAGCGCGTTATGACTTTTTTCGCCTCTTCGATGAAAGGCCCCTTCGGATTCTTGTCGATATAGGTCTTCAGGTCGGGAATCGCCTTATCGAGGCTTCTGGAAATGGAGAGCAGGAATCCCCGGTAAAACAGGCCGTCTTTCATGCTGTTGGGGCGGTCATTGAGCAGTTCAAGCCCCTTCTGAATGAGCCCGTTTTCAGGTTCAGACAGGAGCTCGCGCTCCATGATCACGCATCTGACATAGATTTCCACGGCTTTGGCGAGTTCTTCCTTCTCGAAGGCATCCATGGCTTCGTTGTACAGCGTGGCCGCAGGACCGGTCCGCAGCGTTCTGATCATGGGTGCCGCCGGGGCGTTCCTCTCCGTTTTTGCCGGTTTTTCAGGCTGTTGCGGCTGTTGCGTCTTTTCCGGCTTCACGGACGCCGGATTCTTGTCCGTTTTTTCCGATGTTCCGGTCTTGGCATCGCCCGATTTCGGCGCCGTCATGCTCTTCGGTGTCCCGGTCGGGGCGTCGGCGACGAGAATCTGAGCTCCGGGCGGCGGTGGAAGGGGCGCGGCATGGGTCGGATCTTCAGACAGTTCGCGAAGCCGCTGCAGAGCCTGGCTGAAATCGGGATTCAGCGAAAGGGCTTTTCCATACGATTCGCGGGCTTCCTGCATGCGGCCCATCGATTCATATGCGAGGCCCATATTATATGGGACCCAATATGAGTCAGGCTGGAGACGTCTGGCCTGTTCATAACAGTGCAGAGCATCGGCATACTGGCCGGTTTTCTTGTACAGAATTCCGAGGTTGTTATATGCGTGAAAATTATTCGGATCGAGCTTCAGGAGTTTAAAATAGATATCAACCGCTTTTGCATACTGTTTCTGCAGGGAATACTCGAGGGCGAGCTGAAGCAGGGCTTCGGCATCATCGGGATCGAGCTGGAGCTTTTTCTGAAGTTCGGGCACCCTACTGGACGAGACCTCGCCGGAATCCTGGGCATTCGCGGGCAAAGCGGGATTCAGTGAAAAAAGGAGTAACCCGGCGCCCACAGCGGCAAAACCGCGCAGGCACCGGGCCAGTCGCACGAAAAGCGCCGTATCAGCGCGCTTCGACGATGAATTTGATCGCGGTTTTCTCGTTACCGTCAATTTCGATTTTGGCAAATGCAATGAGTGTGATCAGTTCGATGCCCTTGGGGGCAACGTAGCCACGGGTTACCGCAATCGCCTTGACCGTCTGATTAACGGCTCCGGCCCCTACGGCAAGCAGTTCTACACGTGAATCGTGTTCCAGTACAGCGGCAATGGCACCGGCAACGGATTTGGGGTTTGAAGATGACGCAACTCGTAATACTTCCATATGTGCAGCTCCTCTCTGTCTTTTCTGCGGCTTTCGATACAACTACAGGACTTCTCTCACTTCCGATTATAAAGCTCCCCGCCCATCCATGCAACTATCTGGTTTCATATCGACAAAAGCCGGAGCGACGGAATGTCGCCCCGGCTTTTGGTATCGTTTATATTATGCGTTCTTGAATATCAGGCAGGCGTTCTGGCCGCCGAAACCAAACGAGTTGACGATGGCGCAGCCGATCTTCGCCTCGCGGGACGTGTTGGGTACGAAGTCGAGATCGCAGCCCTCTCCCGGCTGGTCGAGATTGATTGTCGGGTGCAGAAA
>CAZQYQ010000448.1:0-2750 GCA_964597625.1 uncultured bacterium | reverse complement strand
TTTCCCAGTAATCGACCGGCTTGAACTTCGTGATCTCATGATGTCTGCGCACCACCATCGCCAGGGTGGGCGTCTGAACCCTGCCCACAGACAGCACCGATTCTGCGTTGAACTTCTTCGTGTAGGCCCTCGTGAAATTCATTCCAACGAGCCAGTCCGCGCGGCTCCGGCACTCGGCCGCGGCGGCAAGATTGTCATACTCCGCGCCGGGTTTGAGATCGGCAAACCCCTGCTTTATGGCTTCATCGGTCATGCTCGAGATCCAGAGGCGGCGCACCGGCTTCGTACAGCCGGTCAGGGAGTAGACCAGCCGGAAGATGAGTTCGCCCTCGCGGCCGGCGTCAGCGGCATTCACCACGTCGCCGATATCATCCCGGCTCAATATATCACACACAATATCATACTGGTCTCTCGTCTGGGGAATGGCGATCAGCTTCCACTCAGCCGGAAGCATCGGCAACATCGCCAGCGACCACTTTTTCCATTCCGGGTTCTGGATGTCAGGCTCACCGAGGCAGACCAGATGGCCGACGCCCCAGGTGACAAGATACTGCGATCCTTCGAGAAACCCCTTTCCCTGACGCGTCGCGCCGAGAATGCGGGCGATATCACGCCCGACCGAAGGTTTTTCCGCAAAGACGAGAGTTTTTTTCATCAGCTCTTTCACATCCGCCGGGTTCTTCTCCGGCTCATCTGATGCGAAGCAAAAACCGGAAACGCGCCTGAACGGCGCACGTGCGGTATATGGTAGCTCACTCCCCACCCCCGTGTCTATGCTTCCGTCGCGAGAAGAGCATGAGAAAACATCATCCATAGCATTCACAACCGCTGAACCACAGAGACCCCGGCTGACACAGAATCGGCGCAAAACCCCTTCTTGGAAAAGATCTCCGGGAATGCTCCGCGCTCGCCGGACCCTCCGTGTTTCTCCGCAAGGGCTCCCGGTGCTCCCGGATAATCGAAATTCATCTTTTTACCGATACCCTATCTGAAATCTCAAACGCCGGTACAGTGTGCGGAAATTCGCACGTTTCATCCGCACAGAAGAGACGAGAACGGGAATTGACGCCTGCCGGATTCCATGGCACAATTCCTGCGATCTTCTCCAGGTGGGAAGACTGTCACGATAAAAGGGGGGCACCATGGCTACCTTTACATACAAAGCTCGAAACTGGGACGGCAAAATCGTCACGGCTGAAATGGACGCGGAAAGCAAGGAAGTCTGCATCGCGAAACTGCGCGAAAAGGGCTACTTTGTGACGAACATCGCGGAAAAAAAGGGAGGAGGCGGCATCAACCTCAGCTTCCTCGAACGCGGCGTCGGCTCGCAGGAAGTCTGTATTTTCGCCCGCCAGTTTGCGACCATGATCGGTTCAGGCGTTCCGCTGGTGCGCTGCCTGACGATTCTGCAGCAGCAGTCCGAGAATCCGACCTTCAAGAAGATTATCACCACGATCCGTTCCGATGTCGAAGGCGGCGCGACCTTCTCGAAGGCGCTCGAAAAGCATCCGAAAGTTTTTTCAGACCTGTTCTGCAACCTTGTGAAAGCCGGTGAAGTCGGCGGTATTCTCGATCAGATTCTGAATCGTCTCGCCGATTATCTTGAAAGTTCTGAAAATCTGAAATCAAAGGTCAAGGGCGCACTCACCTACCCTGTCGTCGTCTTTGCGATCGCCGGCCTCGTCGTTGTCGCACTGGTCATGTTCGTTCTGCCTCAGTTCAAGGAAATCTTCATGGGCATGAAAGTTGAACTGCCGATGGCAACGCAGATTCTGCTCGCGACTTCAGACTTCATGGTCGCCTGGTGGTTCATCGTCCTTCCGGCCCTGCTCGGCGTTCCATTCCTGATCTACAGCTTCTTTACGACGAAAACCGGACAACGCATCTTCGACACCAACATTCTGAAAATGCCCGCCATCGGAATGATGATGCGCAAAGTCGCCGTCGCCAAGTTCACTCGAACCCTCGGCACACTTATCGCGTCGGGCGTTCCGATTCTTCAGGCCCTCGAAGTCACTGCTCAAACAGCAGGGAACGTCGTCATCGCCGATGCCGTCGACAAGACCCGCGTGTCGATCCGCGAAGGTGAATCCATCGCCGAGCCGCTCAAAAACTCGTCCGTGTTTCCCCCGATGGTCGTGCAGATGATCGCCGTCGGCGAGGAGACAGGCGAACTCGACAAGATGCTCAGCAAGATCGCCGACTTCTACGATACCGAAGTCGACAACGCGGTCAAGGGCCTCACGTCCGTCATCGAACCTATCGTCATCGTGTTCATGGGCGTCGTCATCGGCGGCATCGTTCTCGCCGTCTTCATGCCCATGCTCAAACTGGTCAACGCCTCAGAATGATCTGCTGAACAGCCCTTTCAACAGAACCCCGCCGGTGTGTACCGACGGGGTTCTGCTTTTTTACCCCACGCAAACATCAGAACAAGGAAACGGGAACACTGAAAACGCGGGCCCTGAACTCCAGCAAGCCGGATGGCACACCAAGGGCCCTTGGGAGAGCCACCATCAACGTCGTAACGCACGGCCAGGAGAGGTGATTCTGCCGGAAAAAAGAAAGCTTCGTTCATCGCGGGGGAGACCCGCCACGAACGAAGCCGTCATGGTAATACTGCAAACAATATATTCTATTGTTTATTCAAGCATATGCACCCGCGTTGGTTCGCGGCTTCAGATGCCGGTAACCTGCTCTTTTGAAGCCGGTTTGGCGGCGAGAACCTTGTCGAGGGCCTGGATCAGATC
>CAZQYQ010000447.1:0-2751 GCA_964597625.1 uncultured bacterium | reverse complement strand
CCCCACGGGTGTTGGCAGCGTTCACCTCTGCGCCCAGTTCGACGAGTTTGCGGCATGCCTCGAGCTTGCCTCGTACCGCCGCGATGTGCAGGGCTGACGTGCCCCGCCCGTCATGCGTTGTTGCAGGCGCGCCAAGCGAGACGAGCAGATCGATCGCTGCCGTTTTCCCTGCTGCTGCAGCCATGTGAAGAGGCCTGAAATGAAGAATATTCTGCGCATCGAGCTTTGCGCCTCGCTCGACGAGAATCCTGATTCCTTCAAGCCATCCATCTTCAGCGGCCCGATGCAGCAGGGAGCAGCCCTCCTCATCGATCATGCGAATGCGCTCGCCATCCTGGTCGAGCGCCTCCCGCAACGCTGCCGAATCATGGCTGGAAATCAAATCCGAAACAGCGCTCTCGGCACCGAAAAGAACGCACAGCCCGAAAAAGACAAAAACCAAAGACTGAAAAAGAAGCCTCGCCCGTAAGCGCGAACTCCGGCATTCTCGCATCAGCAATAAGCCATCCTCTTTGTTTATCCTCTCGATCTATTCTACCCGCACCGTGTCATCTGTTCAAGTTCCCCGCCTTATCAAGCCCCTTTCGTCGGTCCCCAATCGGGAAACGGATCTTCACCGCCTCCCTGATGAGCTTCAGAAGATAAGCCGGAGATCAGGAAGCCGGGCCGGTGGAACCTGAGGGCACAAGATCGAAGACAACGATTTCGGGCGGGCAGAGGAACCGCATGCGTGGTGCATTTTTGCGCTCCATCCCGGCGCCGCGGGTGACGAAGAGGCGGCGGCCGTCGGGAAACTTCGATTCGCCGTCGCAGACCATGCGGGGGAGTTTGCTGCTTGTGACAAGAGGGCCGAACCAGGGAAAGCGCACCTGCCCGCCGTGTGTGTGACCCGCGATCATCAGATCAGCGGAAACCTGGCCCAGCGCATAGTCGGGACTGTGACCGAGAACGAGGTGAAACCCATCGGACGGGGGAATTTTCAGCTTGTCGTTGAAGGATTCTTTCGTTTCGAGAAGCGTCACGGAAAGACCGCCTTCAAAGCGAAGCTCCGTTCGGCTGGAAAGCGCCTCTATCCCCGTTCCGGAAAACATTTCCGTCCAGGCGAGAGAGTCGACGTTCCCGCGAATCGCCACCACACCGAGGGGGGCCTTGAAACCGATTTTCAGGAGATACTCGCGGGTGGCGAGCCGCACCTTCTGCCGGGCTTCTTCCGTCCAGTCGTGTGTATAATCGCCGCCAAGAAGGACGAGATCGGGTTTTTCAGCCAGCAGAGAACTCCAGACCCGGCGCTCGTTCTCGCCAAATTCGTCGCTTTGAATGTCGCTCATGAAGGCGACCCTGATTTTCGACCGGATTTTCGGAGAGGCGATTTTCAGGCGTCTGACAGACAATTGATTCGGCTCGATACAGAATGCCTGGTATGCGATTCCCCAGAGTCCGGTGGCGACAAGGATCGCACTGAATGCACGCACCCATTCCCGGCTGCGGAAGAGGGATAAGGCCCCGATCGCGGCTGTCGCCGGAAGATAGGCAAAAAACAGATACGCAACGAAGCGCATGATGTGAAAACTGTTTTCCCCGAAATACAGTGCCGTTCCGATGCCACCGGCCAGCAAGACGGACAGGGAGATCAGCAAACCGAATCTGAGCTGCTGCCTCGTCAGAAGGAAAAACGAAATCAGGGTGAGCGCGACGAAGAGTGCATGCGGTGCAAGAGCCAGGAGCTGAACATGATTCATGGCATGCATGATACGAAATTATTCGGCTTTCGACCATCCCCCGAACGGAAAAAATGACATGCCCGGATGCGAAGCAGATGTCAGGCCTGCCTGAGTGAACGGCGCCTGACTCGTGTATAATCTTTTCCTTGAATTCAGAGGGCTTTTTTGAGAAGAGGAACGTCAAATGGGCAGACATCGGGCTGTTTTCAGGATGATGGTTCTTGCCCTCGCGTTCGTCCTGTGCTGGCCGTTTCATGCGGCGGGATATTCATATATTCCGATATATATCGGAGACTCTCACGGCGGAACGTTTCCCTTCATCGTCAGGGAGTTTCCAGCTGGTGCCTCGTGCACGTTTCTGCTGTTCGATGCACATGATGACGCGACGGCAATCTACAGGTCAGATACTACGCGAAAGGCGCTTCGCATCTCTGAATCCGATGGAACACGCGACCGGCTTCTCGACGACTGGCGGCGGTGCGGCTTCATTCAATGCTACAACTGGCTTGAGCCGCTGATGCCCGAGAGGATCACACGGGTTGTCTGGGTTGCCGGCGAACAGCTCGATCCGAAACGGATAGCCGAGCTGACAGAAACCGCTCATGGCAGGCTGGATGCGTTTGAAGAGGTGGAGCCGCGAGCCTGCGGTTCTCTGAAATCGTGTCTGCGCGTGACGGACCTGCAGGGATTATCAGGGGAACCCTGGTTGAAACGGGGGGCGGGAAACGTCATTGTATCGATTGACCTCGATTTTTTCGCCGGTGTTCCCGATGATCGGCTTGCCGATTCCTTCCGGCGCGTCTGGAAAACCGTCCTCAGAATGCCGGACCTCTGCGCCGTCAGTTTCGCCATTTCCACGCCATGGCAGAGCGATATCGCCCACGCTGAGCGGCTGACCTGCATGGCGCTCGAAGCCGCGGCCTCGGTATCGAACGCCCGGATCACCTTCGAGCCGTTCGGAGATATCGGACCTGACCGCTCAAATCGGGCGAAAGACCTGGCGTATGCCGGTCGCACACCGCCAAGGCTC
>CAZQYQ010000446.1:0-2753 GCA_964597625.1 uncultured bacterium | reverse complement strand
CCGGTGCGGCGTGTCATTTCAGACCGCGATGGCCGGATGTCCGACGGGTGTTTCATCTGCGGCTTCTTCCGTCAGTTTGAGGAAAACCGATTCCAGGTCGGTTCTGTCGGAGCCGGATTGCGTGCGCAGCGCTTCGAGAGTGCCGAGAGCAATGACGCTGCCGCGGTTGATGATGCCGATTCTCGAGCACAGATCCTGGGCGACGGAGAGGGTGTGAGTCGTGAGAAAGATCGTTTTTCCCTGCCTCACCTGATCCGTGAATACGTCTTTCACGAGCTTGACGCTTTTCGGATCGAGCCCGACCATCGGTTCGTCCACGACGAGGATATCGGGATCGTGCAGAAAAGCCGAACACATCGCCACTTTCTGCTTCATGCCGTGCGAGAAACTCTCTATGAGCTCGTCGCGCCATTCCCAGAGTTTGAAGAGCTTCAGCAGGTCTTCGCCGCGCTTTTTCCAGCCGTCGTCGGACAGGGAATACAGACCCGCGATGAAATCGAAATATTCCAGCGGCGTCAGTTTCTCATACAGATACGGCCGGTCGGGAATATAGCCGATGCGCCTTTTCGCCACGTCCGGCTGGGCCGCGATGTCGTGGCCGGAGATGCGCACGGATCCGCTGGTTGGCATGATGATCCCTGTGATGATACGAATCAGCGTCGTTTTTCCGGCCCCGTTCGGACCCAGAAAACCGAAAAACTCGCCGGGCATGATGTCGAGGGTTGTTGGCTTCAGCGCTTCGAAGTGACCGTATTTTTTCCCAATTCCCGAAAGGGAGATCGCCGGTTCATTCTGGTTCATAGCGTTCAATGGTGTCCCGTGCGCGCTTCAGGGGCGCAATGGTCCAGACTGCGCTGCAGATGAGCAGCAGCACGAATGAGAGGATGATGAATACCCAGCCCCCCCGGCTGGTGACGGGATAATATCGATGAAAATATAACCTGAACATCGGGTATGCTTCGAGAGCCAGGAGATTTACCACGTAGAGTGCGCAGCTTATCATGAAGACGAATCCGCCGAAAGAGCCGGTGATCTTGAGGGGATTGTCGGCGTCGAACCTGGCGTAGACCGTGCCGAGTCCGATGGCGAGACTCGTGATGACGATGGTCATCAGGGTTACGTTAATAAAGCTTATCCAGAAGAGATACGGGCTGGTTACAGAAAATATTCTATTGGATATACCACACAGCAAAAGACCCAGGCCCAGCATGGGAACGAGATACAGGATGAATTTCACGCGCAGCAGCCTGCTGGGGGGAACGGGCGATGCTTTGACGGCCCAGAAGGCTCTGCCTTCCATGCTGATGGATGGGTACACGAACCGCATTGAAATAGCCGCAAGAATGAATCCAATGAACGGGCCGTTGAAAAAGACCATCGTATCGTTGATCTCACCCGAGTAGAGCGACGGAAGGTCCTTCAGGGGGAGAATCGTGAGATTGTAGCCATAGACGAAGACGATCGCGATCATCATGAAGACCTGGGAAAAAACGGCCGGGTCGCGGAAGAAGACCGTGACTTCCTTCTCCGCGACGACGCGGAACTCCGGCGAAGCGAAGCGGAACGGCAGGATGATGAGCCGGCGCACCCACTCCAGGCCGAGAACCTGATTTTCCACGGCTTCGAGGGATCCCTGCCAGCTGCGCCTGTAAAAAGACTTCGCCAGCAGGTGCATGACGCCGAAGCCCAGAAGTAAAACCCCCAGGAGGGGAAGCAGCTTGAGAAGGCTGACCACCGGATCGCCATTGAACAGCGTCTGGGTCGCCGCGTGCATCCAGGCACTCGGGCCGATTTTTGTGAGAGGGTTTTGAAGGTTCAGGATGTAATTCGAGACGCTGCCGAAGTAGCTCGGATTCAACAGCTTTTCGGGCTCCATATATCTGAAGAAAAAGACCATGCTTGCCAGGACCATCACGGACAGAAACTGGAAAACCTTGCGCATCTGCCGGATCGGAAACAGGGTTGCAAGCGAGAGAGCGAACAGGGCGCCGACAAGGTTCGGGGCGAGCAGAAACAGGGCGATATAGCCCGGATACACGAGGTATGCCCAGGTCGGCGCATGCGCCGCGGTGGCGAAAGCCATGAAGACAGGGATAAAGAAGGCGGCGGCCATCCAGCTGCTTTCGCCCACCATCAGCATGAACCTCGACCAGAAAATACGCGCGGCCGGAATGGGAGAAGACATGAGCAGCCTGATCTCGTCGTCCAGATAAAATGAAGAAAATGACGCAATCACGCTGCTGAAAACGATCATGATGAAGAGGGCAAGATACAGCATTTCGAGCAGTTTCGAGACCAGAAGGCCGCCGATCATGGGACCGACAACGGCACCGAGCATCGGGGCTTTTCCGACATACGCCAGAAATCTGAAAAGGGCGTAATACACCCCCAGGGCCGTGAGAAGACCACCCGAGGCAAGAAATACAGCGAACCGTGTCCCCCGCTTGTGTATGCTGCGCAAAAGTCCCCGCCACGCGGGATACAGCAACGAACGCGCATTCATCGCCGGCGGATCACCATGGCATGGGGTTCCAATCCGGGCCGGAATCTCTCGGGGATACGAACTGAAGCAGGTCTTCGCTGGCGGCTTTCTGCAGGAGTCCGAGACGGATACCCCGGGCAACGGGATCGTCACCTGAACCAGAGTCGGGGCTGACCAGGGAATGAAGATGTCTCAGGGCTTCGGGGGTGAACGTTTCCGGCAGGCAGGCCCGACCGATGACGGATGTCTGAGCCTGCCATCGAAGCTGAGC
>CAZQYQ010000445.1:0-2760 GCA_964597625.1 uncultured bacterium | reverse complement strand
GTCACCAAGAACCCGGCTATCGAAAGAATCGCCGTCCAGGTGCCGCGCCAGCCGCGCGTCAGGCGGACGTGCAGATACAGCGAGTAGACCAGGAACGTGATCAGCGCCCATGTTTCCTTGGGATCCCAGCCCCAGTAGCGGCCCCAGGCCTTGTTGGCCCATACCATGCCGAAAATGATCGCGCCGACCGTGAACAACGGGTAGCCGAGGGCAACCGCGCGGTAAATCAGTTCGTCGAGGGTCGCCGCGGAGGGCAGCCAGCGTTCGGCCGTACGACCGACGATGCCGCGATACAGATACGCGCTGAACAGGAGGATGCCGAAGCAGAGAACCACGGGAAGAACGACCCAGAGCATCAGATTGCGGCCTTCCTCTCCGGGCGTGCCGCGTTCGAGGTAACGCCAGGCCAGCCAGGTCATGACCACGAGGAAAGCGCCTGGCAGGCCTGTAATGACGATGCCGCACAGCATTTTTTCGCCGCCTTCAGCGGGCGGCGGTTCATCCGGGGACGTGCGGCCGGTGCGGCCCTCGATGAGCCGGCGCAGGCAGAACAGGTAACTGAGCACGAACGCCAGAGCGAAGCAGGCTTCGCCCAGGAACGCCACCGCAACGTGCAGATACAGCCAATAGGATTGCAGCGCCGGGATCAACGGCCGGCTGTCGCGGGCAAACACGGACGCAATGCCGATCATCAGAACTGCCAGCACGGCTGAGCCTGCTTCGGCAAGCGCGAGCGGCGTTTTCCGGGTGAACAGGATTGAAACCCAGGCGAGAAGCGTCGAAAGAGTCACCAGCGACTCATACATGTTCGAGAGCGGCGGGTGCCCGGCCGACTGCCATCGCATGCCGAGAGCAAGGGTGGCAATGCCGGCAGCGCTGATCGCCGCGGTTCGTGCCATCGAATACCAGTTCTGCCGGTCGAGCGTGGCGGCGGCGGCATGACCGATGAATGCGATCATATACAGGCACATGGCCAGAGTGAAACAGCCGGTTTCGAGATTCAAGCCCGTTCCTCCGGTGGTGGTTCGGTGGCCGGCGCCGGCATTGCCGGGGCGGCGAGAAGGCTTTCAAGAAGGGTTTTCAGCACGATGGCCGGCCGATTCCCGGTTACGGCAGCTGTGATTTGCCCATCGGGCCTCCTCCACAGCCATTCTTCATAGTATGCGATATAAAATGTCAGGAACAGGCCCAGCGTCATCAGCAGGCAGCCAGCCCAGACAACCGGGACTCCGGGGTCATGGCTGACCTGGAATCCGCTTTCATAGACCGGGTCGGCCGCGACGACCTCGAACCGATACGGCAGGTTGCTGGTATGCCCCGACAACTCGGCCATTTCGCGGGAAAAGGCCCAGGCCCGGCCCGCCACCTTGCCGTCGGCGCCGTAGGCGACGATGCGGCCGCCGGGATTTCTCAATTCATCAGAAACGCTCACGAACTGCTCACCCATGATCCTGAAGTCGGACATGAAGTCGATCAGGACATACGTGTAGTTACTCCAGCCGGGTTTGAACGGCTTTCCGATTTCGAGGGTCATTGTTCCGACAAGATCGGCACCAGAATCGCTTGCGATGGCCCTGAGAACCTGAATATCGACCTTCTGATACTTCTTCGACCAGTCGGCCTGGTAAAACGTGAAATCGCCCCAGGTCAGCGGCTGATTGACCCTGACGACGCCGCTGGCCGGCTCATGGCCGGTTCCGGTCACCGTCACCCTGGAGTTCCAGCTCTTGACGAGCGGTTCCGCGCCGGCCTTCGAGGCCTCATGATAATCGACCCAGAGATCCTCGAATTTCACACGGCAGGCAGGGGCGGCCATCCCGGCCTGGAATGCGGTGTCCATTGTTTCGACATCGCGCCTGATCGTTTCGAGCCGCGGATCATGCGGATTCTGCATCTGTATCGCACGGGCAGCGCGGCGCAGACGGTCAGCCGCGGCGGCGACGCGGATCGCATCGACCGGCGGGACGACGGCGGTTTCACCGGCCATCCCCCGGATCGCCATTTCAACTCCTGAAACGGTGCCCCACAGGCCGCCGGCGAGAATGGCAACAAAACCGACATGGATCAGGACTCCACCGATGAGAGATGCCCGTCCGTGCACCCGCAGCAGCAGTTCGCCATCATCGTCAAATTTCCGTCTCTGCCAGTCGCCACCCCGGGGAAGCGGCTTTTCCGAGGGCCAATCGCTCCTGACAGGCATCGACGCGATCTCGGCCGGCATCGCAAGAGCAAGCCTGAAGCCCAGCCTCGCCCGTGTCAGTTTCAGCCTCGTGACCGTACAGATCACGGAAGAGATGGCCAGCAATGCGAGTAACGCGGAAAAGGGGCGGCCATGGTAGAGATCGTCGAGTCCCAGATCAAGAATCGTCTGGCCGGCCCGCGGGTATGCAGTCAGATAGTCGCCGGCTTCACGTCCCTGCGGAATGAGCGTGCCAAGCATGGAAAGCAGGCACAGCAGACCGATCAGGGCGATCGCCGTCCTGAGCGAAATCAGGAAACGAAACAACGGCCGCATCAGGCCGGGCCTTTCATGATCAGGAAACCACCTTCAACGTGCGTTTTGCCGGCACCCATTCCTGAATGCGGCGGCTGATTCCGGACGCATCGAGCCCGAGCATGGCACGCAGTTCCGACTGCTTCCCATGCGGGACGAACCCGTCGGCAATGCCGATGCGGAGAACGCGGGGAGCATAGCCGAGATCCGCGGCTGCTTCCAGAACAGCGCTTAGCCAAGCCCAGATGAAGCTCAATTCCAGCATC
>CAZQYQ010000444.1:0-2769 GCA_964597625.1 uncultured bacterium | reverse complement strand
AGACGGTTGAAATCATAGGCGACGGCGGCCTTCGGCCCGCGGATCTCGGTCATCAGATCGGGCTGAATCTCGGGAATCCCGTCTACGAGAATGCCGATTCGATTTGAGCTGATCCATAATCTGGCGCGACCGGCCTGCAGCCGTTCACGTGCGAAAACGGCCAGCACCAAACCAGGAACGTCGCGCAGATCACGGGCAAGCGATCCGTACGGCAGTCCCCAGAAACCGGCTTCGATCAAAAATGCGTGCGGCAAAAAGACTCCCCGGACAAAGAGATTCGAGGCCGATGCATTATAGTCGGGCCGGGGAGGGAAATCAAGGAATGATTGGGCCTGCCCTGAAGGCTGCCGGAAAAATCACCCGGGAAACCGATGCCTGGTCGATTCCACCGGCGGTTCCGGATGGAAAGAGAGGTTTGCCTCCCATGCCGTTCCGCAATCGGAAAAGCTCCGTCGCCCCTTCGCGATTCAACGGATTACACTCCCGAATGGCGCCGGCCACCCAGGACGAAAGGGAAGATTCAGCCAGGTCGACGATGCCGATCGAAAGCTTCACGCGCATACAGGATTTCATTTCGGGCACGACAATCGTGCGCTGCACCACGGCATATTTTTTTGCCATGCCGGATGATGCAGATGCGGGATCCGGTCGTGCGGGATCAGGATATCCGAGGGGCCCGACAAAGTGGATGTCGTGCCCCGTTTTCATCCCGGCGTCCTGGAATCCTCTGCCGGTTTCATCGAGAAGCTCGGTTTTCAGAATGAATGGCGTGAATGTCGACACGACCGGAACGGCGTATCGGTACACGATCACGTCCCCGGCAAGGATGACATCGGAAGCCGTTCTTCCGGCAAGTCCGCCGAGCGGAATAGATTGTATCATATCATCTATATAGATATTAGTATCATTCCCGATATCGATTCGGTGCCAATCTTCCGGTGGATCGTCCATGCGATCTGCCGAAACCGGCTTTCGTATCCGCCACACATACCCCCAAGGCTCGACGACATCTCTTGCGCCGAGAAGTTCAGCGGCACTCGCGGGATAGACGAGCGAACCAAAAAGGGAGCCTTTGGAGGCCGCCGGTTCCAGATCAGCCACATCTGATGCGGTCAGCGCATCGACGAGGCAGATGTCGATATCCGGTCTGAATTTTTTTGTCAGTCTGAGATAATAAAACGGCCGGAACTCGATATCGTTGTTCATCATCAGAACGGAACCCCGCGGCAGCACGGTCGCCAGCCTTCGCGTAAAAATCTCTGAATCGCGGGATCTCGGTTCAATTCGCGTTGCGGCGACCGGAATCGCGATCCCGGCGGCAAGAAAAAGGGCAACGCCCGTCGCGGCGGCTGGAAATCTGAACGAACGGGCCAGAAGGACCGCGGCCAGGCCGCCGATGGCCATCAATGACGGAAGAAGCATCGTATGGGCCTCGAAGGCATTGTAATTGAGGACAAATCCGGTATTGACCGCAAGGATCCACAGGCAGGCCGCTGAAACAGGCCCGGTGCGCCCAGACTTCGACGCATCGCTTCCGGGAATCAGCCCCACGAGCGCAAGAACCGGCACCCAGATGCCCGCCCCGGAGACAACCGTCAGCCAGCCGACAGCTCTCTGGGCCAGTTCATCAAACCCGAACACCCCGAGCGCGGCACGGTAATCGGCTCCCGTGAAAAATTTCCAGAAACCTTCCGGGCCGCGGCCAATGAGGGGGTCAATCAATACCCGGTTCTCGTTCTGAAGCCGCAGATAAAGATCCATACTGGGTATCGCACCGATCAACAGCCCGAACGCAGTTCCCGCGACCGTCTTCCGGCTGATCCGCCGGCGGAGCCCCGTACCCCGGAGCGTGAGAAGCGCGGCGATGGAAAGAAGCGCGAATGTCGGCCGGTGCCCCGCTCCGAGGGCAAAATTCAGCCCGAGCAGCAGCCCGGAACCCATTCCGATCTCGCCTGTCCTCAGCGATTGCGCAACGAGCATGAAACAGGCGAAAAGCAGGCATTCCAGGGAATAGACTTCAGCCGAAGTCGATTGTTCCCAGAATACCGGCACGGCCAGCAGCCACACGCCGATGCTTATCGCAATACGCCGGCGCATCCCCCAGCCTGTCAGCCATGCAGCCCACACGGCCGCCGCCCCTGCCCCCAGAAACGCCGAAAGCAGATTCACCCGCCAGGCCGGATCGCCCCAGGGACATGCATCGATCGCAAGCCCGGCAAGCCGGGTGAAAAGCGGGTATCCCGGGGCATGCGGCACATCCTGCGTCAGCGCCGCGCAGACGAGCTCAGGGGCGTTGAACCAGCCGATCCCGGGCTGAAGCGTCGGCAGGTACAACAGCACGCCGACGGCGAATACCGCCGCTGCCGCCTGAAACCGCTTTGAATCCAGCAACGTCAGCATGCGTCAAGAAGCGACAGCATGGCTTCGCGCTCCTGTGAATCATCGGGAAAGACATACACCGAAAAAAACATGTCTATATCGACACCGTGCGACTCCCGAAACTCCACCAGAAGTTTGTCCAGATCCTTGCGAACCCGCCGCTGGAACGCGCCGGCTCCTTCGCGGTTCGCTTCGCTCAGCAGAATCACGGCTTTTGAGCCGCTGAGCCGCGCCGTAAGATCCGTCGGCCTTTGATGCACGGCAAACACTCTTCCGATGCCGCTCAGAAGCTGTTCCTGAAACTCTCCGTCCTTTTTTCCGTCGCTCTTCTCCGATGGCGGCACCGCGCATCTCGCAACGACGAACGAGAGAGAAATCCCGTCCTTCTTC
>CAZQYQ010000443.1:0-2813 GCA_964597625.1 uncultured bacterium | reverse complement strand
CGGCGGCACCTTCCTGCTCATCGTCGCCCTGACCTATTTCCTGAACAAGGAGAAAGAAACCCACTGGCTGCCTTTTATCGAAAAATTCTTCGTCAAGGCTGGCAGTGTCGAAAACGCCGCGGCCAGCCCATTCAGAAGAACCGGAGAAGCGCTTGCCGGCCTGAACGTGGCTTCCAGATGCTGCCGGATCTTTCCACCCGCGAGCATCGGCATTGCCAGTCCGAGCACGGAGCCCAGAACGGGAATGTCCAGCAGTCCCGGCAGGCCTGACGGTTTCTCATTCTCATCGCGCGGTATCAGATATGGCGCGACAAGCCCGACTCCGGAAACCAGCTCCGGATACCGTTCCGCCAGATCGAGGGCGAAATGGGCTCCCATGGAGTATCCGATAACGACGGCTTTTCCGCCTGCCCCCGACCGGAGAAGCGCCGCATACGCATCGGCGGCCTTGCCGGCTTCCCCGGGAAGAGCGGAGCTCTTTCCATGTCCCGGACGATCCACGGACAGACAGCGGAAACCGCGCCCGCCAAGGAGTTTCGTCACATCGGCCCAATCTTCGCGATCTCCGGGATTCCCGTGCAGAAGCAGCAGCGGGGTGCCTTTTCCGAACTCGCCGAACGCAAGCCCTTTTCCTTCCGGTAGGGTGATGCTCCCGTTATTGAAGACGCTCATCCTGGTCCTTCCTCCTCATCAGAGGCGTAATCCCCTCCGGCGCAGCTCGACAATCTGCGATGGAGTCGGATTACGCCTGTAGTCAATCGTTTCCGTGCGGTTGGGAATGCCCACCCACCGGCCCTCGCGCCGCACCTTTCCCAGAACGTCGATCAGCGCCTCGGCTTCGATCCGGCTCGAGGCCTGCGGAATGTCGAGGTAACAGCGCAGACCGCGGACATCCACCTCGCGCCGGACAAGGATGTCGCCGTCATCGATCTTCGCATTCATCCAGTGAATCGTGAACCCGACCGGGCGGCCCTCGGCCCAGGCCCACAGATCGCACATCGTGCCGCGATTCTCAGGCAGAATGCCGTGATGAATATTGATGCATCCGATCTTCGGAAGCCCGAGAACAATATCTTTATAGATATTTCGCGTACGCATGTTCACGATCAGGTCGGCCCGGCGCTCCCGAAGCCATTCAACGGCTGACGGCTCATTGACGCTCCGGCATCTGAGAATCGGCATTCCTGCCGTCTCCGCGACGGCAGACCTCGGATCCAGCATGCCGGCCCGCATCAGATTCCTCGCAAGCGTGAAAGCGAACTGCGGGGCTCCCACGAGCGGCAGGCCGAGAATATTTTTCAGCAGCACGGCACGGCTGACGGTCAGCAGAACCAGTCCGACGGGCTCGACACCCTCCGGAAGCAGTTTTCTGTCGCAAACCCGCCTGATCAGCGCATGATAATTGTCCCGGACATACGTGACGTCCGAGGTGACGAATACGACCCGCAGTGCGCCGTCAGACATTTCCCTTGCCCTTTTCCGCCATACCGCCGCCGCGGCCGTATTTGGCATGAGCGCCGGCGAATTCATCCGCCGCCATCGCGGCGATCAGCGAGATCTCCCCGGCAAGAACCGCCACAGCAACGATTTCGGCAAGCTTGCGGGATTTCCGGGGCCCGTCGCATTCCAGAATCTGCAGGCACGCCTGCTGCGTCGGGAGCCGCGTTCCCCCGCCAACCGTGCCGACCATCAGCCCGGGCATGGTCACTGATACGGCCAGCCGGTCACGGCGCATCTCCAGGTTGGTCACACCGACAGCCGACTCGGCAACGCACGCCGGATCCTGGCCCGCCGCAATGAATATAGCTGCCAATACATTTGCAAAATGAGCCTGCGATCCGAATGCGTGCGCATGCAGCGCGGTCATCATGGAAAGCTGGCCCAGTCGCACCATGCGCTCAGCCGAGGTGTGGAGATGCTTCTCGACCAGCGCCAGAGGAATATCGACTTCCGCGATAACCCGCTTTCCGCGGTTGCGGGTGAAGTTGACGCCGTTGATTTTCTTGTCGCCCGACAGGTTCGACTCGAGGAACCAGTCGGCCATCGGCCCCTGATAATGCGATCTGATCCACGTTATGGCCTCATGCGTGGCGATGGTCGTCATATTCTGGCCGGACGCATCACCAGTCGAGTATACGAATCGCAGACACAGCGTCGAGCCCATCGGGAACGGCTCGATTCCCTCGAGCCGGCCATGGCTCGTCGTCGACTCGGCCGCCGCCTTCAGGTCGTTGTAATGCTGTTCGATCCACTGGTTGAACGCCATCATGTCGAACAGCGTTTCGAACACGAAAATCGGCGCCCGCACCAGGCTGTCCGCAAGCACCTTGACGCGCGCGCCGCCGGAAAGCGTGATCAACTGAGCCCCGCGTGCGACGGAGGAAACGAGGGCACCCTCCGTCGTTGCAAGCGGAATGTAGAAGTCGCCGCGCGCGTGGTCGCCCATGACCTTGAGGGGCCCGATCAGCCCGAGCGGAATCTCGCCGAAGCCGATAAACCCTTCGATATTGCCGCTCAGCGAGCGGGCATCTTCCGGTCGAGGAATGCACCGCACCCGCGCTCCCGTGCGTTTCTGCAGAAAGCGCTGCCGAGCTTTCACCGCATCGGCGCTGTAGTCGAGCAACGGCGGAAGCCGCCCCTCATTCTCGGCATCGTCGATCACCGACTCGCCGGCCGCCACACCGCCGCTGGCAATGAGAAGATCAAACAGTCCCCCGAAATCCTGCACAGCTTCGATCTTGAGTTCGCGCATCGGCACCCTGAACTCTTCGCACAGCTGCGAAACAAGGGCGATCACGCCGAGCGAGTCGAGC
>CAZQYQ010000442.1:0-2819 GCA_964597625.1 uncultured bacterium | reverse complement strand
GGAGAGCGCTACATTCGCATTGTAGAGGCCGTCGGTTCGATCCCGATCAGCTCCACCGAGAACGACTCCGGTAGCCCCGGAGGCCATCGAAAACCCGCCTAACAAGCGGGTTTTTTCGTTTTAAGCACCTGCACTGCTCCGATATGTTCCATGTTCGGAGATCGCGGTGACTTCCCTACGCGACATCCGTGGACTGCAACAGGGGGGAACGGAATGAACAAAAGAACGGAACCATTGGCGATTGTCGGCATAGGCCTCCGCCTGCCGGGCGGAATGAATCGTCCGGAGGTGTTTTGGAAGGCACTGTGCGAGGGAAGGAACCTGATTACCGAAGTCCCACCGGATCGGTGGGATCTGAAATCATTTCACGACCCGGACAGGAGGAAAATCGGCAAGGTTTATACCAGAAAAGGAGGATTCATCGATAATGTCGGGGATTTCGACCCTGAATTCTTTGGCATATCGCCCTATGAAGCGGGGTTCATGGATCCCCAGCAAAGGCTCATCCTGGAGGTTGTCTGGGAAGCTTTGGAAGACGGCGGTCTGGCACCCGAAAAGTTGTCGGGAACGAAAACCGGAGTATTCGTGGGTGCCTCCCTGCACGAATATGAAAATATGAATTCAGATCGAAACGACCATTCCCTGATTGGACCATACTCCTCGACAGGAATGGGGATTTCACTCATCGCCAACAGAGTATCGTATGTTTTTGATTTCAAGGGGCCGAGTATTTCCCTGGATACCGCATGCTCATCCTCTCTCGTGGCTGTCCATCTCGCCTGCCAAAGCATCTGGGCGGGCGAAACGAATATCGGAATCGCCGGCGGCGTGCAGGTTCTTTTGCGGCCCGACTCCACCATGAGCATGTGCAAAGGGTCCTTTCTCTCGCCCGACGGGGCCTGTAAAAGTTTCGACGCTGAAGCAAACGGCTATGTGAGATCCGAGGGCGCAGGAGCCGTGGTGATAAAAAGACGATCCTGCGCCATAGCGGATAAAAACCAGATCTATGCGTTGATCTGTGGAAGCGCGGTGAATCAGGATGGAAAAAGCCGTGGCCTGACGGTTCCCGATGAGAATGCCCAAAAAAACGTCATCAGGGAAGCCCTGAGAAATGCCGGAATATTGCCGAGCGAAGTCCAGTATGTCGAGGCACACGGAACCGGTACACCGGTAGGAGACCCGATTGAAGCCCGTTCTATCGGGTCGGTGCTTTCTCAGAACCGTTCAATGGCCAATCCCCTCATCATCGGTTCAGCCAAGAGCAATGTGGGACATACCGAATCGACCGCCGGTGTGGTTGGGCTTGTGAAAGCCGCCTTGATGCTCAAGAAGGGAAAGATTCCTCCGAATCTGCATTTTCATCGCCCCAATCCGCAGATCCCCTTCGAGGAGTTGAAGATCAGGGTTCCAACAACCCTGGAAGAATGGCCCGATACTGGGAAGAATCCCAAAGTTGTCGGAGTGAATTCCTTCGGCTTCGGAGGAACCAATGCGCACGTTGTATTGAAAGAGTTCAAACAGGAAATTCCCGAAGACAGCAACACCAGAAATCCGGTTCACGCTCCGGAAAACCCCGTGGGAAAGCCCATCCTCATCCCTGTTTCAGCCCGAAGTGAAGAGGCTTTGAAAGCATTGGCCGCCGGCTATGACGAATTTCTCAACGCTGATGCCCGAAGCAGCAACGACGCAATCACGGATATCGGGTATTCTTCTGCGCTTCACAAGGGGCATCACCCCTGCAGATTATCTCTCGTCGCCTCCACGAAGGGAGAGCTGTCAGCGTGCCTGCAGGCCTTTCTCGCCGGAGAAATAAAGCCAGATATTATTTCTGGTCGGATTCTTCCCAGGACCGGCGTGAAGCTGGCCTTCATTTTTTCAGGAATGGGCCAGCAATGGTCAGGCATGGGAAAGAGGCTTTTCGACAGAGAGCCGGTTTTTCGTCGCGTCATCGAGGAATGCAGCCATCTGTTTTCCCGGCATACCACAGCCTGGAATCTGCAGAAAGAACTTCTGGCCGGCGAGGATGAATCGAGAATTCATGAAACGCAGATTGCCCAGCCCTGTATTTTTGCCGTTCAGGCAGCGTTAAGCACCCTTCTGCAATCCTGGGGAATCATACCGGACGTGATTGTTGGGCACAGTGTGGGAGAAGTCGCCGGATACGTTTCAGCCGGTATTTTGAGTCTTCCTGATGCCGTCAAAGTCTGCTTTCACAGGAGTCGTCTCCAGCAGACGAAGGCAGGTTCAGGAGGAATGCTGGCTGTCGGTTTGTCTGAAATTGCGATAGCCGGCTATCTCGAGGGGTTTCAGGAACGGGTATCCATAGCGGCCGTAAACTCCTCAGATGCTCTGACTCTTGCCGGTGATATCCAGCCACTGGAGGAGATTGCCCAAAAATTGGAACGGGAACAGATTTTTCATCGTTTCCTTCACGTCGAGGTTCCCTATCATAGCCCATGTATGGATTCCATCCGCGACGAATTGCGAGAGAGCCTGAGTGATATCCAGCCGGTCAAGGGAAAGGTTCCCGTTATTTCAACCGTCACGGGAGAAGAGATTTCGGGCACCCTGATCCACGGGGATTATTGGGCGGAGAATGCCAGAAAGCCTGTGCTTTTTGCGTTGGCAGTTCAAGAGTTGATCAAGAGGGAAACAGATGTCTTCGTTGAACTCGGCGCTCATCCCGTCTTATCCGGATATATACGGGAAAGTATTTCTCTGGCGGGGAAAACGGGAGTCGTTACCCATTCCCTGAAGCGGAGGGAGGATGATGAAAAGGGTATTCTGAGGACTGCTGCCACCGTGTATTCGGCGGGATA
>CAZQYQ010000441.1:0-2820 GCA_964597625.1 uncultured bacterium | reverse complement strand
GACCAGGCCCATGGTCGTGCCGGCCCACAAGGTCGAGCCGTTGGGATCGCGGACAACGGACATCACGATATTGTCTTTCAGGCCATCTTCGGCGAACAGTTTCGAACTCGGGCGGAAGTCGGAAAGATCGATGTCATTGAGGCCGCCGGCGGTTCCGACCAGCAGGTGTGTTTTGCGGTCCAGTCGCAGGGAATGAATGGCATTGAACGAGAGCGAGTGCGATTCATCGACGATATGCGACCATTGGTGGGATCGAGGAGGAATGATCACCAGGCCCGTGTCTTTGGTTCCCACATACACGATGCCCTGGTGATCACATGCCAGCGCCGTGATCTCATCAGAAGGAAATCCGGTAACGGTGCCGAAATATTCATTCTGCACCACAGCCGGCTTGCAAGCAGGCAGCGGAACCGCTGCCAGAAAAAAGCTGAAAAAGGCCGCCAGAGCACCCCACCGATAGAGCCGATATCTCCCGTTGCGAAACTGCTGTATTCTTGACATGCAACTATGGTACAGAGAATATTTCTTCCTTTCAACCATGGGTGATGCAGGAACTCTCCCTGATCACCTGATTCTCTCGTCCTTGTTCGCGTCCGTGATCTGAACATCCATTTTTGTAACCATTCCATATTGATAATTGTTATCAGAGAGGGAGATCTCTCCTGTTGCTCTCAAGCAAGGATAAATGGGAAGCGGAAATTCCTCACCAAGATAGCGGTGAAAACTATTTTATAATCACGCGAAAGCTAAATTTGTCAGGAGGAAAGCAATGCATTTGAATTGGAAGCACATGATACTGGCAGCAGGTCTGGCAGCTGGTTGCTTGCAAACCGTATCGGCCTCGGATGCGCTCCCTCGCTTGAACACAGCTTCCACTCATCAGGAGGCCGCGTTTCCAACCATTACGACATCCTTCAAGGTGATCGGAAACGCCAAGGGTGGATTGTATCGTCAGATCCAGGGTTCTCTCCCAGGAGGATCGCTGAGCCTCTCTCTCGAGCAAAAATCGAGTGTCGTTGTCGTTGGCGGAATCTCTGTCGAAGGAAATCCGACCTTTTTTGTCACCGGCCTGGCGGTCGGGAAAAAGATCGATCTGAAGATCATCCCCGAAGATCTGATCTCGAATATCGACGGCATGAAGGTCCAGACCGGAACGATCTACCATATCACCGGAACTCTCGCTGGAGAGAAGATCAACGCCGTCCTGACAAAAGATGAAACAGTCTCCGATGCCGGTGGAATGAAGATTGTCACAGACATCTGGGCTAGTTTGAAAAGCCATGATATGAAAGGCCCGAAGTTTGAACTGCGCGGGGTTTCGGTCTCTGCGAATGTCGGCGGGATCAATATCGAACAGGATCGTTACCACACCTGGAAAGGCTGTGACCGCACGGGAACCGCGGACTTCACGATTCGTGACTGGGTCAGCGAAAAAGGCATGATCAAGGTTTCCGGACAAGGATCACCTGATTCTCTCGTCCTTCTTCTTGCCCTTCGGCCCTTCCTGAATATCTGACCTTCACTTCGCTTTTTTTCCGTTAGCCCGTTTCCGGAAGAATCCGGAAGCGGGTGGAAATGCCCCCCATTCAAGGGCCACGGATTATTAGAATTTCATTGCGATGCAACTCAAAGCCGACCGAGACGTTTTTCGCCTGCCAATCTGTTCTTATTTACCCTGACTGGTGTCCGTCGATTCACGCAGACTTTCCCACAGCCTTGCGTGGTTGAGCAGGATGTCCTTCATGCCATTCTGGATCTTCGGCGAGTTCAGGGCCTGGGTGCTCATGAGGTTATGCGCGTCCAGGGCGGCCATGATGGCGTTCATCAGCTCGGTCTTCAGGTCGGGGGAGTTCGCAAACTGTTCCTTGGTGTTGCTCACGGCCTGCTGGCGCAGGATCTCCGACTCCATCAGCTTGCCCTTGATGACATTGTTCACGTAGACAAGCTTGTCCTGGTCCGTCAGGTCGCCCTCGAAAAGGTCGTTCACCTTCTCGATGATCTCGGCCAGATACGCCCGTTCCTTCTCCTGGACCTTCCCGCTCCCTAGCTCGGTGACCGGATACAGCACCGGCTTTTCGCCCTTGCCGAGAATCATGTCGGGCTGGGCGATCTTCTTCAGATGATGATGGGTCATCACCACCTTCGAAAGGTCGATCCCCTCGCGCTCGCGCCCGAATTCCAGCAAAGGCATCAGGCGCCGGAAGAAGATCGAGCGTTTCTCCAGCGCAGTATTGCCGTAATCGAATATCTGCGACAGGAATGTGTAGAGTCGAATATATGAACCCATGTCGGTCTTGAAAAGAACCAGGGCGTTCATCTCGTCCTGGGCCGCCTGCTCGCCCTTGTCATCCGAGATCGCCTTCGCGATGTTCAGGGCGGTCTGCGCGGCCTTGTAGCGCTTCATCAGCCGATCTGCGACGGGCGTGATCGCCGCGACGAGTTCGCTCTGTCTGGCCCCCTTCAGTTCCGCTTCCACGACCCGGTCCACCTCGAACTCGTCGTAATGGCCGGCGGCATCCAGCTTGGCCCGCAGGTTGAAAACGAGGTTCGGGTCAGTGGCGGCGGCGAGTTCGGCGGTGGTGTGATACATCCGGAAGGCGGTGAGGATGTCCTTGGCTTCGTTCACGAAGTCCAAAACGTAGGTGGTGTCCTTGCCGGGGTGGGCGCGGTTCAGTCGGGAAAGCGTCTGCACGGCCTGAATCCCGGCCAGACGCTTGTCCACATACATGCCGCAGAGCAACGGCTGATCGAACCCCGTCTGGAACTTGTTCGCCGCGAGAAGAATCTGATACTCATCGCCTTTGAATGCCTCGCGGATGT
>CAZQYQ010000440.1:0-2862 GCA_964597625.1 uncultured bacterium | reverse complement strand
TGAAGGATTTCCATCGGGATCTTCTGAAAAGCCTTGCAGCGATGGTGAAATCCGTATTCATTCAGACTGTCGAAATCAAGGTGCTTGCAGAACGGGCAACTCGGCATGGGGCAAGTCACGGCTTCACACCTCCGAAAATCTCATACCAGTATAACACTTCATCGGCTACGGGCTGGCCGTCGACAAGCATCGCGTATACTTCTGCCACATACTCCCCGCGATCATAAAGCGAGCGGATGCTGACCTTCCCCATGGTTTCGGCAACAGCCCTTGGCGGGAGATTCTCAGTTCCGAGCTGCCACTGTCTCCGGGTGGCATTTTCCCATTGCTGCCAGTGTCCCAGCTCATGGCGAATGAAATGCTTTTCGCTTGTTGTCGACCAGTATTTTCCATGCTCCTTCATCAACGTCCTGAGATTTTCCCAGGGGATATCTGGATTGATGAAAATCGTCGGGTTGTCGTCGTTACCTCTGAACGAGGCCAAGACGCCTTTACCCCATGGTTTGTCAGGTCTTTCGCCGATGATGACGGTCGGCGGAAGTTCTCGGCCGGCGTTGGCCTCTTCGGCCAGGGCGTCCATCACGAGCCGGGCGGGCTTCACGTTCGTCGGGTGTTCGCCGAAATCGGCTTTGACGCCGAGCTCTTTCGCCTGTCCGGTCAAATCGCGGATCTCGGTCTTCGCCTCTTCGTCGTCGACCAGGCCGCGCGTTTTATCGACCGTTGAAAAACCGTTTACCATCGGTTTTACGACCGTTTCAGACCGGATTTCTGGCAGCTTCGCGCCGACCGCCTTCTCGGTCTCTTTCAGTTTCTGGCGTTCGATGGCTTCGAGCCGCTCCTGTACACGGGCGGGGTTGATGTCGAATCCCTCGTCGGGATGCAGCAGCCGCAGGGTGTCGGGGCTCCGATACGAGGTCGTCTTGAATGCCCGGCCGGTATTCGGGTCGGCGACCTCCTGCTCGACCATCCGACCTGCCGAATTGAGCACCTTCAGCCCGTCCCGCTCGATCTCGCGCGGTGACAGGGTGGCGACTCGGCAGCGGCAGTTGAAGCCGTTCGGCGGGTAGAAATGATCCCAGAACGGGTCGTCAAACCGGAAAATCTTCCCGTGAAGCTCCCGGTGCGCCTGGCGTGTTTTCCCATCCATGATGGCGATGTATCTCCAGAAGGGCCGGTCCTGGGAGACCGCCCGCATCTGCCGTTCCCGGCCCGCCATGTAGGCGGTCTGCATGTTCGTCTGGAAAATGGTCTTGAGACGCCAGGGCGAGCCGAGTTGCACACTCGTCGGATTCCCGTCCGCATCGATACCTTCCTGAACGCCCCACCAGCCTTTGGCGCGCAGGCGTGGCTCGAGATCCTTCTGGAAATCCCTGAAGGTCGTTCCCTCTTCGAGCGCCTTATCAAGCCCGCCACGAATGTCTTTCAGAATGTCCAGGCTGGTCGCCTTGGCGACGGTGAAAGCCCTGGTGTGAGCCTCCTGCGCCATGTCGTCCCAGCTCCAAGTGATCTCGTAGCCCTTCGACTTGAAGAACTCGATCGCCTCCTCGGGCGGAAGCTGCATCGCCCGAAGCAGGATCTCGGGATCAGCTTTGGGCATGGATGCGCCCCCACGTCTCGGCGGCGAAGATCGCACGTTCGAGCAGCGTCGCAAGCTGGTCGGGCTTCATCTGCGGGTAGGTCGTGGCGAGCTTTTCCATCACGACCTCGTAGCTCGCGCCGTTCCCGATCAGCTCGATATACGGTCGAAGCATCGCTTCCATTGCAGATTGCAGCGCCGATGGGGCTGAAACTTTCGCCCCGGCTTCGTCAATAGCGGTCTGATCGGGAAACTCCGGTTTCTGCGCATTGCCCTCGGTGAAATCAGCCGGCGGGACCGTCGCGCCTTGGCTTGCCGGAACGACTTCCTCGATGTCGCCTTCCTCGAAACTGTATTCGCGCATCCAGTATTGCTTCTTGAAGCGTATCTGGCCGGTATCCGCAAGGGTCTTGTCACGGTTGGCCTGGGCTTCGTCGACGTCCTCTTCGCGCCACATCTTGAAAACCGGGCGCTCGATCGCGGTGCCGAAGTTGAGTTCGCAGGTCCAGCGAACAAGGGTATTGAGCGTCTTTACGACCAGCTTCGTATCGGCGCTCACGATCTCGCCGCGCACTTCGTTGTGGGTCTTTGAGGCCGCATAAGAGCCGGTGCCGGTGACCTCCGTCGTCAGGGTCTGGCCGACGATGCCCTTTGAGATCTGGTGATCGCAGTAGATGAGAAGTCGCTCGTAGATATCGGCCGAAGCGGCCTTGCCGCCGGCTTCCTTGATCTCGACCGAGGAATCGTCGGGAATCACGGCAATCGCGCTTTGGATCATCGCTTCGAGCATCGAGGCAAGAGCATCGACTTCGGATTGTCCGAGCCCGCGCGGATGCTTCCCGATCGCGAAGGCTCCGCCATATTTCTCGGTGAACGTGACCCAGAACTTCAACCCGCCCTTCTTGAATGCGACCGGCCAGAAGCACCGGCTCAGAACCGGGAACCCATAGGGGTTTTCATACGTGGCTTCGTGGGTCGCGAGAAGAAACTTCCACGGAGGCAGCTTTTCGCCGATCGGGTCGGTGACCGATTTGAACCGCAATTCGTTTTCGGGATCGAACGTAAACCAGCTCTGAGGCTTGCCGATCACATCGACGGGAAGCACGAGACCGTCTTTTTCCTTCCAGATCACTTCGAGCGCCTGATACCCGTAAAGAGGTGCATCGAGAATCTCGCCGATAATGCGGTCGATATCGAGATCCTTGAACGCATCGGCGATGGTTTGGAAAATCTTGTTTTTCGCTTTCTTGCGGTCGATGCCCCATTCGAGGGATTTCGTGCCGCTT
>CAZQYQ010000439.1:0-2898 GCA_964597625.1 uncultured bacterium | reverse complement strand
ACCAAAGGGCCGGCGAAAGCTGGCCCTTGTCCCATTCGGAGTACCAACATGATCCACATCCTGCAATGGAACTCGCCCTGGGGTCCCGGGTATCCCGGCTGGCATATCGAGTGCTCGGTCATGAGCACCAAGTATCTCGGCGAGACGTTCGATATTCACGGTGGCGGTCTCGAGAACATGTTTCCGCACCACGAGTGCGAGATCGCCCAGAGTGAAGCCGTGACAGGCAAACAGTTTGCTCGCTACTGGGTTCACAACAACATGGTCACCGTCGA
This sequence comes from uncultured bacterium, assembly GCA_964597625.1. GTDB lineage: Bacteria > Muiribacteriota > Ozemobacteria > Ozemobacterales > Ozemobacteraceae > MWAR01. The sequence goes on along the minus strand of CAZQYQ010000439.1, from coordinate 2,623 downwards.
CGGCGTGAAAATGGGCAAGTCGCTCGGCAACTTCCGCACCTGCGAAGACCTGCTCAAGCGCCATAGCCCTGAGGCTATCCGCATTTTCATTCTTTCGACCCATTATCGCTCTCCCAGCAACTATACGGAAGAGGCGATCGGGGCCGCGGCTACCGGCCTGCAGCGGCTTGGTCAGCTCCATGCGGCCCTCGAGGCCCTTGCAAAGCAAGGGCCGGCGACGGGTGCGCAGGACGCCGAGCTTCTGGCGGCCATCGAAACAACTGAAAAAGCCATCGGGGAAGCGCTTGACGACGATCTCGACACGCCCGGTGCCATCGCGCATATCTATACATTCGTGACGACCGCGAACCGCCTCATGGCGTCCGGCGGCGTTTCTTCAGCGGCAGCCGGCAAGGCGCTCGAGATGCTGCGCGGCTGGAGCGGCGACGTGCTCGGCATTCTGCCTCCGGTTCAGGGGGGCAGCGGCGACGGTGTCGATATCGATCCGCTCATGGGCATCATTCTCGACCTGCGTAAAGAGATGAAGACCAGCAAGCGCTACGATCTCGCGGATCAGATTCGCGACCGGCTGAAATCCGCGGGCATCACGATCGAGGACACCCGTGAAGGTGCCCGCTGGCGGCGCGCGTGAGTGGCGCAGGTCATTCGGCCGATCCGCTGAAATTCACGTTCTCCCGGCCCTGGGATCACCATCGTGTGGAAAAGCTTCCTGCCCGCACGCTGGCCTATGTCGGAGACTGTGTCTTCGAGCTGGGAAACCGGCTGCGCCATGTTGAAAGCGGAACCGACGATGCCGGGCATCTGCATTCTTCTGTTGTAAAGCTTGTCTGCGCGCCGAACCAGGCCCGCATGTTCGAGATCCTCTGGGAAACTGTTTCCCCCGAAGAGCAGGAGCTGCTGCGCAAATGGCGCAATGCCAAGATGCCGTATCGCGGTCCCCGCATGGATCGGCTCACGTATGCCAGGGCCACAGCGCTCGAGGCCTGGGTGGGTTATCTGTTTCTGACCGGTCAGGACGAGCGGCTCGAAAGAGTGTTCGACCTTGTGACCCCGCCCGATCCGGCATTGCCGGCTGATGAAGAAGGAGAGAACAATGAGCCCTGAACGTCCCAGACGGTCCAACTCCGGTTCCCGTAACCCCGGCAGCCGCCCGCAGGAAAAGCGTGGCCCAAAAAAGAGCGCATGGTGGAGCGAGAAGCAGGGAGAGCATAAGAAGCATGGCGGCCATTCCGCAAATGACGGCCCGCCTCTGCGCGAAAAGCGTGACAAGTATGAGTCTCGCGAACCTCGGGAGCCTCGTGAACCGCGCGAGTTCAGCGAACCACGCGAGCAGCACGGTGGTCGTGGCGGTTACGAACCTCCGCGAAGGGGCGAAGGCCGGGGTGGTCGGGGCGGGGGTGACCGCAAAGATCGCGGCCCGCGCCGAGAAGGTGGCGAATACACGAAAAAGCCCGGATTCTCAAAGCATGAAGGCTTCAAAAAGCATGTCGGCTCCGGCGGACGCCGCCATGATGCCAGGCCTGCCGATGCGCCCCGGCATGGTGACCGCGATGTGCCCCGGTTTGAAGCGACACAGCGCAGCCCGGCTCATGAGGGAACTCAGGATCCTGTTGAAGAAGAAGCCATGTGGGTTGTCGGCCGTCATGAAGTGGCGGCGCTTCTGAAGGCAGGCCGCCCGATCGAGGCTATCGTGATTGCCGAATCTGCTCATGGCGAGGCGATCCGTGAGATCCGCGAAGAAGCTCACCGCCGGAAGCTGAAGCTCCAGGTGCTGCCAGTGCCGGCTTTCCGCCGTGTCCATGGCGACGATACCCAGGGTGTGGCGGCAAAAACCGGCGCTTTTGAGTATGTCGAGTTCGATGCGCTGCTCGACGCCTGCGAGAAAAACCCCGAAGCAGTGCTTGTGGCGCTGAACCACGTTGAAGATCCGCGGAACCTTGGTGCGGTGGTTCGGACGGTTGAGGCCGCCGGTGCGGCCGGAATCATCATTCCGAGAGAGCGTGCCGCGGCAATGACGATCGGCGCGATTCGTACAGCCCAGGGCGCGGCTTCCCACCTGCCTGTTGCCAAGGTCGTCAATCTCGGCGTGGCCCTCGAAAACGCGAAAAAACGCGGCTTCTGGGTTGTCGGGCTCGACGGGGAGGCTCCGAAACGGTATGACGAGGTCCGGTACACGGGGCGGGTGATGCTTGTGGCAGGCGGAGAAGACGTCGGACTCGGGGTCCGCATCGGTGGCGCGTGCGACGAACGCGTTTCGATTCCGCTCTCGGGAAAGACGCCCTCGCTCAATGTTTCCGTCAGTACAGCGGTTGCGCTGTTTGAAATCTTACGCCAGAAGGGGTTCGCAGTCCGTGGTCCCGGCGAAAAATAGATGTTGACTTTCGATCAGACTTCCTCTATAATCGCCAAATACTGGCAGGGTTGCCGGTACGTTCTTTGACCAATGAATCTCAAACATGCCGATGTAGCTCAACTGGCAGAGCACCTGATTTGTAATCAGGAGGTTATGGGTTCGATTCCCATCGTCGGCTTGTGCAATTACCTGGATGGGTGCCCGAGTGGCTAAAGGGGGCAGACTGTAAATCTGTTGGCTTGCGCCTACGATGGTTCGAATCCATCCCCA
>CAZQYQ010000438.1:0-2902 GCA_964597625.1 uncultured bacterium | reverse complement strand
TGTTGCAGTCGCTGGCGGGAACTTCGCGAATATCGGCAACGAACTTGAGATACGATCTGACGGTCATCTCGGGATACACGGGCGGAGTCTCGGGGAGATACCCGAGCCGGCGCCGCACTTCCATCGAGTCGTCGAACACATCGAACCCGTCGACGGAAACGCTTCCGGATGACGCCGGCAGAAAGCAGGTGAGAATGCGCATCGCGGTCGTTTTACCGGCTCCGTTGGGGCCGAGCAGACCGAGCACCTCTCCCGCCTGCACCGAGAAGGAAACGTCGTCGAGAGCACGATAGTTTCCGTAATACTTGGTGACATTCTTCATCTCGATCACGAACAGGTGCCTCCTGAGCGAGTGTGGACAGACGAGTCAACCTCGTCCGGCATGCATTGACTGTAGTGCGAAAAAAAAGTTCCCGGAAATTTCGTCCCCTGAATTGCCCCATGCCGGCATTGAGACGATTGCAGAGGTGAAATCGGCGTCATCTGCGGATGAACACAAAAGAAATTCCGGCATTCGCCGCCATGAGGCAGATTCAGGTCTCGTAATCGTCTTGAACCGTGTCAGGAGCCGTGGGGAGTATCGAGCCGGTCGGCGATCTGGGCGAGTTTTTCAACCGCAGCAAGATAGCGTTCGAAATACGCCAGAAGATTATGCTTCTGGGAAAGCCGCAGCAGTCCCATTTTATGGCGCAGCGCGTCGGTAAGCACCCCGGCTTCGAGGCCGAACGTTTCTTCCGCCATCGCAACGACGACTTCCTTGCGAATAGACGGTTGGCAGGCCGACAGCGAAAGCAGCCCACGCAGGAGCGGGTAAAGGCTGTTGAATGATTTTGCAATCATCGCTTCAAACGACTTGAGCGATTCACCGGACTCGAGAAACGCGGTTCTGGCCTCGGTTACCTTGCTTTTCAGCATCTGTTCGACCTGGAGGCGGAGCAGTGCTTTGTCGATGACAAGCGATTTGAACGGATCATCGCCTTTGATCATTCTGTGGTTGTCGCGAATCTCCTGAAATAGCAATGGATATACATCAAGCGATCGTTCAAGATCTTCGGCCGTGAGAATCAGCGGTGCGGCACATCCGCGCAACATCCAGCGTTCCGTCGTGACCGCAATCTGTTTCAGATGACCAACGGTGACAGTCTTGAAAAGCAGGACCATATTGATATTCGATCGGCCGTAGACATAATCACCCGAGGCGGCGCTTCCATACACGGCCACACCGGCAAGATCATCTCCCAGAAGGCGGGTCATATCCTGCGAGAACGGTTCGAAAACGGTTTCAGGATTCTGCGGGACGTTTCGCAGCTTCAGCAACAAAGTTTCGAGCATGGTGACACCTCCGGTCGTCTGATGAACACAAGGAAGGGCTTCATACGAGAGTCGTTACGATCCGCCCTCGGTCTGAGTCGTCTCGATAAGCACCTCAAAAACAGCCTCGACGCAGGAGAGGATATCCGGTGCATCCGCCACGATCTTTCCGCTTCGGATCCCCTTTGCATAACAATCACGAGACCTGCAGAGCAGTTCGACAATTTCGCGTCTGGCAAGTGTTTCCACGCCAAGACGAGCCATGACTTCACTGATGGACAACTGAAATTTCGCCGCGGCACAAATGAACGTTTCCGGCTGAAGGTGAACGCTCCCGGGAAGGACGTGAGACAACCCCGGGGCAAGCAGGAGACCACCTCCGGCGCCAAGCGGCATGTTGGTCCCGGGAATATCGACATCGTGCGACATGAGGATGCCGGATGCCAGATGCCCGATAGCCCACGGAATCAGGTCCTTTCCTGACGAAACATGACTCGCGCCGCCACCCAGGCTCCCGCGCAGGCCGCCCCGCCAGAACGGCGTGCAGATTCCATGGGTCAGCCAGTTCAGCCGCCAGCCTGCGAATTCACGCGCCTCCACGAGGCCGGTACGTTTTACCAGCAGTCTCAGCCTTTCTTCGAGTCCTTCCCGGAGAACGGATCCGTATGATGCCGGAAAACCCAAGCGGTCACAGGTATAGTTAAGAATATTTATTCTGATCTCCGGGCTGATATACACACCCTTGAGATAATCGTCACCGGTCACTTCCGGCCAATAGCCCTCGGAAGCGGCGAGTTCGATCAGAAGGATGCCGGCCCGCAGGCGGTTTCCCGGAGTTCGAAGCGAAGCCAACATCGCCTCGAATTCCGGCATCGTATCGAAATACATTTTCGGCTGGGAATCCGAAAGCAATGCGACAAGACCTGCTCTGACACGGATCTCCCATTCACCGAGCCAGACGATTTTCCGCTCGGTGACATCCATCGGGCAAAGACCGACCCAGTCCGGGAAATCGGTTCCTTTGTGAAAATCCATGTCCATCATCTGATAGAGCAGGGAGGCCAGGATCGGCAAATCTGTCGGATCCATCGCCCAGCCGCGTAACACGCTCGGGAAGGTTTCCATGGGTTCCTCTGACAAATGATTCTTTCTCTCCCCGAAACCTTAGACCATTCCTGTTCGTCCTGTCAATTGGCTTGAACATGAAGATTCATTCTGCGATACTGCGACGACGGATTTCCAAATCAATGCTTACACATCGAAGACAGGAGCCGGTTTCACATGCCCACCCTCGGGATCTCGATCATTGCCCACAACGAGGAAGCGCAGCTGTCGGAAGCAATTGCGTCAGCGCGGTTCGCGGACGAGATCGTCGTTGTCGATTGTGAATCGACGGATCGCACCGCGGAAATCGCACGTTCATTCAGAAACGTTCGTCTTTTTTCGCGGCCGAACGATCCGAATCTGAATATCAACAAATCCTTCGGATTCGAGCACCTGACGAGCGACTGGATCTTTTATCTCGACCCCGACGAACGCATTCCGGATCCGCTGGCCAAAGAAATAACGACATCTATATCCCAGACGGCAC
>CAZQYQ010000437.1:0-2904 GCA_964597625.1 uncultured bacterium | reverse complement strand
TGCGCTATAAATTGACCGCCACCCCCGATACGGAAACCGGAAACTTCGCCGATGAACAGCCGCAATTCATCCAGGCACTTGCCCAGCAGGCAATGGACAAGTTCAACGCCGTTTCGGAGGAGGCCGCGGGAGCACCCACATCCGGCCCGCGCAACATGCTCAACGTCCTGCTCGCACGCGCGGTCGAACGGCTCGTTCAGCAGCGCGGCACCCTTCAATCGCTGACCCTGAATGGGGTCAACGCTACGGCTTTCCTGGAATTGATCGGCTGCTCAGAAGGTGTCGCCACGGCAAGCATGATCGTGCTCCACGACACCCCGGCCCTCGAAGCACGGTATCTCGCAAACACGGCCTCCAGCCTGGCACGGCATACCCAGCACCGATTAATCGCTCTGCCGAAACGCACGGCCGGCCGTCTATCAGCCGTTCCGGAACGCGGACTCCGGCGGGAGCCTGATCTTGAACGGCTTCAGGAACTGCTCGACCTGACGGAAGCCACACAGCACCGGCTGGGCAGCATCAACGGCGAGCGAACGCTGATAACGGCAATTGCCGGGCGTGTCATGCCGGACTATCACCTGTTTCTCCTGACACCCTTCAAGCCGATCGATGATCAGGTGCGGGCCGTCTCGATACGCATCACGCTTCTTGCCGTCGCCAGCACGGGCTTTTCCCTCCTTCTGGCCTGGATGTTCGGCGGCTCCCTGCTCGGGCCTCTGCGCCTTCTTACCGCCGGCATCGACCGGCTGGTCGGCATGCAGCTCGACGAACCCGTCACGGTGAATTCCGGCGATGAACTGCAGCAGATCAGCGACGGCGTCACCGGCATCATGGAGGACCTTCAGGAGCGCGCCCTGGCAAAGACCGTCCAGGAGCAGCTTCTTTCGGGAAAGCCCCTTGCCGGGCCTGGCTGGCATACGCAGGGATGGAGCCGTTCGGCATCCGACATCGGCGGCGAAATATTCGACACGATACAGTTGCCGGACGGCCGCGTGGCCGTCATGGTCGGCGATGTGGCCGCGCACGGCGTGAGTGCCGCGCTTGTCATGGCGATGGCGAAAACAGCCGTGCGATTGTTCCTGGATGAATCGGATGCCACCCCGACGGTCGTTCTGAGCGAACTGGACAGATATTTCAGACTTCACGCCAGGCGCCTGAGCCGCATCGGCATGATCCTCGGCATCTACGATCCGGCCACGGGGCTTCTGCGCTATGCCGCGACCGGCCGGCTGTATCCGATTTTCCTGACGCAGGATGCCGAACCCAGCCTGCTGAGTGTTGACGGTGACGGCCTGGGTGCCGGTTCAAGCGGCCGCGCGACGCCGGAGCACCAGATCCGCATGGCTGCCGGCGACAGGCTTGTCATCTGCACGGACGGCCTCATCGATGCCCGTGATCCGGCTGGATGCGCAGCGGGGTCGGGGGGAATCAGCGATTTGCTCGACGGCATGCGGCATGAACCCCCGGAGCAGCTGGGAAGCAGACTCTGGGAAGCGCTCAATGCATGGCAGGGGGGCCGGAATCCCGGCGATGATCAGACGGTTCTGGTCCTGGCATCGTTATCGGCTCCCCCGGGAGGCGGCTCATGACGGCGTCTGAATCCTCCGTGGCGAACTTCGGCAAAGCCGGGCTGAGCTGGTTTTTCAAGCTTCTGATCTGGTGGGCCTTCCCCACCCTGATCCTCATGACGGCCCTCGGCATCGGCTTTGACTCAAGCCACCACGCCGCCCAGAACAGCGTTTTTAATGCAATGGAAACCGACCTGGTACGGCTTCAGGATGAAGCAGATCCGAAAGAATTCCTGCAGCACGAGCTCGATGAAATCTTTGACGCAGTGCGCGGACTCGCTGCACGCCCGGATGCCGTCGATGCAGTGATTCGCGGGTTTTCCGGAACCTGGCCCGCCGGCTCCATCGATATCCATGTGTTTGACGGCTCCGGGAAGCTCATTCAGAGGCACTCTTCGCCGCCTGAGATGCAGGAAGTCCTCGACCGGATCCGCATCGGCTGGACACAGCAACTCGAACTGCCCGCGTCGATTGCGCAGCGGCTCTGCGCCATTCTTCCCGCACCCGAGCAGACCATGCGGGCGATGAAGGGCCGTTCAGGCCGTGTCGTCACACTCGGCGGCGCCCGTTCCTTCACCTGGGGATATTACCAGTTCCAGACCGGCAGCACAGGCCAGCGCATTGCCGGCATCCTCGCGTTCATCCACCAGCAGAAGCTGCCGAAACGATTCGCCCTGGATCGGGCAAGGCAGCGGCTCCACCTGCTCAACACCGCCATTGCCCTCGATGAGGATGCGGATATTGCGATTCCGGGATCGAACGACCGGATTCCCCTTCTGGAACTGAAGCAGCAGCTGATGAGCGCGGCGGATGACCGGCTTTTCAGAGGCGACAGGCTCATGTTGCTCAAGCGGTTCAACGATACGACTCTGATCCTGGCCTCGATGCCTGATCCCGGCTTCTCGTGGTATCTGCTGCTGATCATCGCGGCAGCATACGCGGCGGCAAGCATCAAGGTGATCTCGATCAGCTACCGCAGCACATTCCTGGGGGAACGAACCGCGATTCCCGTCTGGGGCAAGCTGCTGCTGTTCTTCGGGCTCGGGTTCGGCTTTCCGCTTCTGATGGCCATCGGGCTCGCTCAGATGTATCTGGCGGAACGCCGGGATGGGCTCTGGGAAGAACAACGACAGGAGTCGTTCAGACAGCTTTCGGCCATCGATTCGCAGTTCTCCACGTTTCTTACGGGCCGGAGGCTGTTCTACGGCCGGTTGTGCCGGGCGACCGAACGGCGGATGGGCAGCTCGGCTCCTGACCTGAAGCCATTCGACGACCTCTATTCAGATTACCGGTTCGACAGTATGCATGTCGTCGCTTCGAGCGGAAAGCCTCTGCT
>CAZQYQ010000436.1:0-2925 GCA_964597625.1 uncultured bacterium | reverse complement strand
CGCCCACCTGGTCATCGACCAGAAGCCGTCTGTATACCGAGATGTCGAGCCCGAGGTTGCGCAGCACCTCGTCGGGGTTCGGCAGGTTCAGACCGTAACCGAACAGATCACCGGCCCGCCGGCGCGTCGCGAACTCGCTCGTCAACTCGGCGGGTTTTTTAGAAAACTGTTGGAATTCCCGATCGTTTATCCAGATACCCGGCGTGGTGTTCCTCATAAGTTTCCCCGATCTTTAAAAATGTCCGTTTAAAAACGCCGCATTCCCGTTTAAAAACGTTTAAGAAATCTCAAAGGCATTGGAGCTCATCGATATCGACGAACGCCGTAGCGGGCACCTAATAGCCTTTAAACATGGTTTTGCTGTGGTGAGGCCTGCGCGTAACGATCGTGATTGGCCCCGATTCGGTTCCGCCGGCATGAACAGCGAGGGCCAGAGCCCAGAAGCGGTCGGCGTGGCCGTCGGTCTCCTCGGATGCGACGTCGAATCTGATGTTCCCGGCGGTCGTCGTGAGTCTGCGAATCGAGTGCAGATCTTCGCGTATGGCCTGTTCGCCGGGGTTGACGAGGGTTTTATCCTCGAACTTGCTGCGAAGCCCGAATGCCAGGTCTTCTTTTATGGAGTTGGAAAAGTTGACCGATTCGACGCGGTATTTCCCGAAAAAGCGCTGGGCTTCCTCCGCCAGCATCGCGCCGATGCCGGTCGAATCGATGCAGGCGCGGCGCATCTTCGGGTGTCTCAAAAGCTCGAACAGCGTCTCTTGCTGGATGTGAAACGGCGTGCGCTCCATCACGACGATGCGTCGTGTGAACCGCATCGGGCCGATCTTTTCGAGTATCCAGATCACGCTCAGATCTTTCTTGCGGCCGATATCCATGCCCAGATACAGATCGCCGACGACGCCGTCGAGGGAAAGCACCAGGTCGGCTCTTTCGCACGCTTCGATCATCTCGTAGGTGAGAAACGCAGTCGCCTCGTCGACCGGCATGCAGAGATACTCCTGCTGCCAGGTGAACGGATCGCCGCAGTTCTTGCGCTCTTCCTCGATCCAGGCCGCCCGCTCTTCGTCGGTGAGCTTTCGGCCCGTGATGCGATCGGCGAGCCCCTGTGCGACGGCATCGTGAATCGGCACGCGGTGGCGCGACCAGGTGAGCTTGCCCGCGACGATATCCTTGATGAACTGGTTGAATTTGGAGTTTCCGTTATGCGTTGAAATGACGCGGAGCGGAAAACCCCAGGTGATGCATGGCCGCGCGGCTGCCCAGAGGGTTTTCTGATCGCTGTGATGCGCGAACTCGTCCAGGACGATCTTGCCGCCCTTGCTGCGAAACGTCTTCGGATTCGAGCTGAGCGCGTTGATGCGCCGTCCGAGTTTGGGAAAGTCGATCCCGAAGGTCTTTACGTCTTTATCCTCGTCGAAAAGCTCTTCGCCAAGCTGCACGGATGCGATATTGAACAGCTTCGCCCAGTGCCTGCAGTATTCGATGTATTCGCGCGCGGCACTCTCGTCGGCACTCGAAAACCAGACGGCTGGAACGCTTTTTGTTGCGCAGTCCTCGACGTCCTCGTATGCCTGCGTGTAGGTGGCACCGATGCGGCGTGATTTCTCCCATAGTTTGATACGCGACCGGTCTTTCAACCAGTTGCGTTGATAGAGGAGAAAATGACGCTCGTTCATTCGCCGAGCAGCGCCTTCTGGACGATCCGGACAGCCTCTTCAGGATCGAGAGCCTTTTCTTTCGGCTTGTCGCTGTCCACCTTGTCCTCGTATTCCTTCACTTTTGTGAGGCCTGGCAGCAGCCGGGAAAACGTATACATGCGCCCGGCGTCGGGCTTCTCGCCCTTGTCCATGTCCTCGCTGATGGATTTCATCAATTTCCGGGCAAAGACATACAGCTCTTCATGGAATGATTGTTTCTGCGCGAGAAGCTGTTTCTTGCGGGTTTCCCAGTCACCTTCGGCTTTCCAGGTGATCAGGGTGCGTTCGCAGACCTTCAGACGCGATGCGATCTCGGCAAGGGTCAGCTGCTCGACGACGTAGAGCCGCTCGGCTTCGGCGAAGTAGGCTTGTTTCTTTGCCATTATTCGAGGTCGCTTTCGAGTCTGGCGATTTTGGCCCGGATCTCGCGCAACTCGTTCGCGGCCTTGTGGAGAGCCGTCATCTCGTTCAGGCCGCTTTCGGTATCGAGCTTCGTGACATCCTCGGCATACGGATTCAGGATCGTTCTGATCAGCATCATCCGGCCGGAGATTTCCGAATCGAGTCGGCTTTCCCGCTTTTTGTGCTCAGCAAGCAGACCTTTCATCTGCAGTCGCTCCGGGTTCATGGCTTGGTCTGCTCCTTTCGCACGATCGGGCAATACTGGCTGGTGTCTATTTTTTGCTCGATTCTGCCGAGCAGGTTCGAATGAAAGTTGACCGTCTCGATCGTTTCCTTCAGCAACACGAACTGTTGTTCGCGCGCGCGTTCGCCCTGAGCGATGATGTTTTGAAATAGCTCATACTGCTTTTTGCTTTCGTCTCTTACCTGATCGAGATATGTAACCCATTTTGCGGACTCTGATTTGTGGTAGATGTACCAGACGAAAAACATAAGTGCCGGAAAACCTATTTCCTTCACGAGCACAAGCGCGGCTTGAGATTCTGGAATATCGGGTATCATCATAGTTTGCTCCGGTATTAACTCTAAAACTGATCATATGTTCTATTTAGTATGTCTTCTACCGAATCATTCATGTATGTATTCATGTCGCAAATACCCGAACTAATTCATGCATAGTTCGGGAGAAACTATTTCGTAATGCCGCTATGATTGCGGCATGGAAAACAAAAACTGGTGCGAAATATTCCGAACCGGCAAGCACGCCGACAAGAAAGGCCGCGAGCGCGAATGGACCGAGGGTGATCTCGACCACATGGTCGCGAGC
>CAZQYQ010000435.1:0-2938 GCA_964597625.1 uncultured bacterium | reverse complement strand
GTTTCAGCGCATTGCTCCGCATGGCTTCGAGCTGTTTCTCGGCAATCGAGCGGACTCTGGCCAGTCTTTCGGCATAGCGGTCGCATTCCACAAGGAATTTCTCGAAGCATTCAAAGATGCTTGCGCCATGACTGCAGGGGGAGAGGAGCAGATCGAGATTGGAAAGGAACAGTTCCGTTCCGCCCGGGCAGGTTTCGTTTCTGATCAGCGACCAGCGGCTGTCGCTGCTGACGATTTCCTCGCGGGTCTTGCGCACGGAGATGTTCCATTGGATGTTATCGTCAGGCATGGGCGTATTCCTTCACGTTGAAGTGTTTCTCGTGGGTGTTTCCGACCACCTGGATGTCCTGGTGCACGGTGAGGCGGCTTGTATGGGCTCCGCGGGTCACACCGTCGAGGACATGCCGTCCTTCCAGGCTGTTGTAGCGCACGATGAACAGCCCGACCGGACGCCCGGCGGCATTCCTCACCTCGACGATGTCGTTGGTGAAAACCATTTTTTCGTTCTGGTCGAGAAGCCCTGTCCATTGGTCGATCTCGCAATCGCTGCGGTCGAACACCGCGGTTTCACCGTCAACCATGGCGAAAACGCATTCCTTATCGAAGCCGGTGGCCGGGAAGGTTTTGCCGTTCGCCCGGTGCCAGCCTCTGAAGCGCAGGCTGTATTCCGGCTGATGTATGTATTTGAATTCCATGATGTCTCCTTGGTTAGAATGTTACGGTTGCGGTCAGGGTAGCCGCCGCGAGCCAGTAGATGGCGTGGCGGATGTCGGTGTTCCAGGCGTAAACCAGGGCGGCACCGATGTCAAGCAGGATCAAGAGCAGGGGGAAGATCTTCGTGGGAGTCATTGGTGTTCCTTTTATGGGGTTCAAAACGGGATGTCGTCTCCATCGTCGTCAACGCTGACGAGTTCCGGATCGGGCGGATCATCGATGAGGTCATTCCAGCCCGGTTCCGGAATCAGGGGCGGCTTTGGCGTCCAGGCGAGTTTCGGGCCGAGCCGGCATTTGGTCACCTGCTCGAACCGCTCTCCCGCGACACGTTTCACCGTGATGGAGATCGGTACGGCCAGGCAGCCCTCGCTGGCCATCTGGACAGCTTCCCGGGCTGAATCAGGGACGGGACAGCCTTCCGCGGCGCGGGCGAGCCACCATTTGACGAACTTTTCCCTGGCGTAGCCGGTGTGCTCCGGGCAGACCCATTCCGATACATATTGATTGAATGCGATTTCGTAGTCGATCCGCATCGTCCTTGGCGTATTGGGGTCGGCGTTTCGTTTTTCATGTAGAGCGTAGTGTGTGCTTTGGACGTCGTGCTCGACGCGGGTGACCTCTCCGGAAATGATTCCTTCCGTCGATGCCGTCTCGGTGATGTTGTTTTTTTCCGGGGGCGGAAATTTCCATCCGCACTCCGGGCAGGTCTGATAGGCGGCATGGATCAGTGCCATGCATTGCGGGCATTTTTTCGCCGGAGCGTCGCCGTTCCCCGGCGTTTTATCCTTGATGCGGATCATGTCCAGCGGGCCATGCCGGAGGATGTTGCCTCCGTAGTCCAGAATCAGGCAATTTTCCTTTTGTGTTTGAGGGGACAGGCGAGTGCCGCGCCCGGCCATCTGGATCAGCAGGCCGGGAGAGTTGGTCGGGCGCAGCAGGACGACGCAGTCCGTGTTCGGCGCGTCGAAGCCGGTGGTCAGCACATTCACATTGGCCAGGAACTTGAGGGGTTTCTTCGGCGTTCCGAACAGATCGTCGGCCACGAATTCCCGTTTGAATCGGGCAATGGTTTCGGCGCGTTCTCCGGGCGGCGTATTGCCCGTGACCATGGCACATTCCTCGCCGGATAGCTTGGATATCTTTTCGGCGACATGCCGGCAATGTTCCACGCTGGAAGTAAAAATCAGCACGCTCTTGCGGTCGCGGGTCATGCTGATGATTTCCCGGCAGGCCGCATCGACGAGCTCCTCTTTGTCCATGGCCTCGGCGATCTCGTCTCCGATGAATTCGCCGCCACGCACGTGCAGTCCGTCCAGATTCGCTTCGGCGCGTCCGGCCCGGGCGACCAGCGGCGACAGATAGCCTTGCTGAATCATTTCCTTGAGGCCGGCTTCGTAGCAGACTTCATTCAGGAAATTTTCCTTCTGGCAGATCAGGCCGCCTTTCATGCGGAACGGGGTGGCTGTCAGGCCGACCACCCGGAATGCGGGATTGATGACCTTCATGTCATTGAGGAATGTGCGGTACATTCCATCTCCCTCAAAAGCAATAAGGTGTGCTTCGTCAATAATGACCACGTCGAACGGCCCCAGCTCGCAGGCCTTGTCATACACGCTCTGGATGCCGGCCACGATGACATTTTCCTGCGTGTCACGGCTGTTCAACCCGGCGGAATAGATGCCAATGGGAATGTCGTGACAGAATGCCTTGATTTTTCCGGCATTCTGTTCCAGAAGCTCCTTGACATGCGCCAGGATGATGACCCGGCCATTCCAGAGCGAGATTGCATCGTGCACGATCTTTGCGATGACGACGCCCTTGCCGGTATTGTGGTGAACCATGAAGTGTCCATCCACATACAGATGGTCGCCGTCGAGTTCGAAGCCATAGAAGTCGTTCTCCGGAAGCAATTCAACGGAAAAGCCAGTGCGGAGGACATTCTTTTTCTGCTCTCGAACTCTGAGCGCATGGCGCTTGCGGCGACAGGGAATCTGTGACAGGTCACCGGATATGTGCGTCCGAAAATACCATCCGCCCGCACCGGTCTGGCAGGACGAGTACTTCTCTATGCAATTGGCCATGAAGCCAAGGCTGCGCGCGAGGAACACAATGTCCCCGGCCAGTTCTCTTGACTGGGTTACGAACTCAAAGCAGTACAGGTCATAAAAGCCATCGCTGTCAAGGAGACCGGAGAGTGGGCTATTCGCTGGATCGTAGCAGTCTT
>CAZQYQ010000434.1:0-2998 GCA_964597625.1 uncultured bacterium | reverse complement strand
CGGTCGGAACGGTTGAAAATGCCGGTACAGGCTGGAGTTTTGCGGGACATTTCGACTCGGCTGTGTTCGACAGCCGCAGCAGCTCCCCGAACTGGGACAGAATGCTGTATGACGTCACCAGTGGCGGCGGCCGGTTCAGTTTCTACACGCGGACCGGCGACACTCCCAACCCGAATGACCCAGGCTGGGATATCTGGCAGCCTCTCGCGCTCGATGTCAACGCGAACAACGCGGCCCCGGGCACCTTGATCGCCAGCCCCGACAAACGATACCTGCAGTATCGCTGCGTTTTCCAGAAAGCCGCGGCGGGCAACACCCCGACCCTCAACAAGGTCTCCATCTCCTGCGGCAGTCTCAAGATCGAGCAGGTGACCGCGAATACGCCCGACGGCGTATCGCAGGGGCAGAACGGCATTCCGGTATCCGTTCGAATCAAAAACGACACGCCCGTGGCGATTACTCTGAGTTCCCTGCAGCTTTCCTTCTCGCTCGGGAGTTATACCGAGCTTCTTTCATCGCCGATTCTGGGAGGTTCCATAGCGGCCGGCATCGCCACCTATGCCACGTTCACCGTCGACGTCTGGCCCGCATCGCCGCTCGGAACCGCCACGATACACGCGCTCGCGACCGGCACCGGAGGCGGATTCACGTATTCGGATATCGATGCGGACCAGCCGCATGTCTGGCGGGTGCTCAGCAAGGCCGCACTCCAGATCGTTTCGGCCGACACCACGCCGGTTTTCGTCAACAAGGGCCAGACGGCCAAAGTCCGGCTCAACCTGATGAATACGGGTGAAGCCCCGTTTCTCTTCACCGGCGCCACGATGACATTCGATATCGGAACATACACGGTCACCCTCCAGTCGCCATCCTCCGGCTTCGAGGTCGGGGGTCTCGGGTCCATGACCGCGACCTTCTCCGTCTTCGTGCGCCCGGAAAGTCCGTCAGGCGTCGCGAACATCAACGGGACAGCCTCGGGAACCAACAAGCTCTCGGGTGCGGTGACCGATGACGCCTCAGCAACCTTTACCGACTCCTGGACAATCCAGAGTCCGGCCGAATTTTTCCTGCAATCCGTCGTTGCATCCTCGGTGGTGTATCGCGGTCAGGTGAACACGCCGGTGAAGCTCACGGTCAAAAACACCGGCGAAGCGGTCGCCCGCTGGCAGGTATCTGATATCCTGAGCTATTTTACGCTCGGCAACTATGATGACGTGTATCCGAGAACGACCATAAGCGTTGCACAACCGGTCGAAATCTACGGCGGTCTTGCCACATCCGTGACCTACGGCGTGGATATCAATCCGCTGTCCGTCACCGGAACGTCATCGGTCGACGCAAAAGTCATGGGAATCGACGGGAACCAGCCCGAGCTCGATATATCAGATGAGTTCGCGGCATTTCCCGCGACCTGGACGATCCTTGCCGAAAAGATCAAGACCTACAAAGACCCGGCATGCCAGATCGAATGGAGCAGTTTCAACCGCCCCACGACGGGGGCATTGATGGTTTACGCGAAAGGCGAGTCGCTCGCGCCGTTCAAGGAATTTGTCATCCACTGGCTTGACTCGATCCCGTCGGAAGTGGGTTCGACGTCGCCACCTCTGACAAGCGACGCATCAGGGACCATGGTTCACCAGTATGCCCTGACAAGCGCTTCGAACTATGGAGCCTGGACGGTCAGGATCACGAATCCGCTCAATACGGTCGTCTCCTGTGAAAACACCTTCGAAGTCGTCAAACCCGCCAGTCTGACGGTTGCGTTGTCGCTGCCGTCAAAAGTGACGGTGGGACAGTCGTTCAATGCGACCATGACGTTTTACGATATCGGTGGAGCCGACATCACGAGCGCCAAACCGAGCGTGCTCGCAACAGGCGGAACAGGGATTGCCACGCTGACGGACGCCCCGGATCCGTCGTATACGCAGGATGTCGTCAGCGGCGACGCGGCGACGTTTTCCTGGACCTTCAGAGCCGACGCGGCCGGCACGTTCATCGCGACAGGATCGGGCTTCGGCAATGACGCAAATTCAGAGGAGCTGCTTCAGTCGGCATCGGCGACAAGCAACACCTGCCTCTTCCAGGCAGCACCGGTGCTGACCATCCCGGCGATCAGTGAAACCTACACAACCGTGTACCGAAACCAGACGGGGCTGGTCGTGCTCATGGGTGTGAAGAACGCCGGCCAGGCAGACGCGGTCATCGAGGCGGCATCGCTCAGTTTTGACATCGGCACACACACCCAGACGCTGATCTCGGCATTGCCCTACACTCTCGCGGGGGGAACCGCGGCCACATTCACATTCAATGTGACCGTCGATGCGGAGTCTCCCGTCGGCAACGTGACCATCACCGGCTCATTCCTCGCACACGACGGGAACCATCCAAACGTCCTGTACGCCGCTTCGGGAGGGACCGGCGCCTGGATCATCAATGCGGTTCGCGGTATCTGTGCCGCGAATACGACGTTCAATCCCGAACAGTATACGTTTACAAAAGGCCAGACGGTCAATGCGCGGTTTTTGAATCTTCCTCTCAACACCAAATTTCTCATCCGTTTCTACAACGCGGAAACGGGCGGCACTCTCGTCAAAACATCGCCGCCCATCAACTCTCTCGGCGCAGGAGTCTGCGATGATCAATGGATCCTCGCCACTGCCGATGCGAATACGCTTCCGCGGAAATGGCGCGTTCACATCGAGAATGACCTCGACTCGAACGCAGGCACATTTGGAACCATCTATGGATTGCAGTATTTTGAGGTTCAGAACCCGCCGCAGATCGTCGCGAGCCTGACGCTTACGCCGGGGTGGGTTTTCATCGGCGAGACGATCACGGCAACCATGGTTGCATCGAACACCATCGCGACGGGGGCCACGGTCTCCCCCGCCACGCCGTCGGAACCCATCATGACCATCGCCGCCGCCGGAAATGTCGCTACGCTCACGGGCCCGATACCGGCCTCGTCATCCATCTCCGGACTTTCCTCGACGACCTT
>CAZQYQ010000433.1:0-2999 GCA_964597625.1 uncultured bacterium | reverse complement strand
ACGCCACTTTCCATGCGCCGCCGTGAGCCCCGTGCTTTCTCTTCGCCAATCCTGAACTCCTTCAGACTGCCAGTCGATCAGGCTGTGGCCGCCGTTCCCTTCGCCGCGAGCAGTTTCTCCGTATCCTCGAAAGTGGGTCTGTATCTCGGGGGAATATGACGCCGGGCGATCTCGATGCAGTTTTTCGCCGCGTATCCGCGCGAAAAGGCTTCGAGAGCACACCGAATGACCCGCATATACGCGTCCTCGTCCCGGACCTGGTTTTCGAGGGACTTCGCCATGGGGTTGACGATACCGTATGCAAGAAGAACGCCGAGAAATGTGCCCACAAGCGCCGCCGCGACTTTGTGGCCGATCTGTTCCGGCGGGCCGCCGATGGCCTGCATCGTGATAACGACGCCAAGCACCGCGGCAACGATACCGTATCCGGGCATGCTGTCACCGACCGTCGAAAGGATGCCTGACGGAATCATCGCCTCTTCTTCCATGACATCGAGATCTTCTTCCATTAACCGGGCGATCTCCACGTCGTTCACTCCTCCGGTTACGATCATCCGCAGGGAGTCGCAGATGAAGCTGATCGTGTGATGATTTTCGGCAATCCGGGGAAATCGTTTGAACAGCTCGCTGTTCGCCGGATTGTCGGTATGCTGTTCGAGAACGAGAACGCCTTCGCGCCGCGCCAGATCGAAAATCGCATACATCAGCTCGAGCTGTTCGAGATACTTCGGCTGATCAAAGATGCGGGG
Source organism: uncultured bacterium (assembly GCA_964597625.1). Taxonomy (GTDB): domain Bacteria; phylum Muiribacteriota; class Ozemobacteria; order Ozemobacterales; family Ozemobacteraceae; genus MWAR01. The sequence goes on along the minus strand of CAZQYQ010000433.1, from coordinate 2,250 downwards.
TTTGAGGAGCATGCGAATCCCGCTCAGCACACTCTGAACCCCGCCAAACCCGTTTCCGATGACGACCGAGCCGAACGCGGCCCCGCCGATGATGATGAATTCGGAAATCTGGAGAAGCGGCCCGATCGTGCCGCCATGCAGGAGATACCCGGTCAGCATCGATCCGATGACGATCAATAAACCCACGATCAACGGCATGCAGTCATTTCCTTCCTGAGTCAGGAGGAGCCACAGGAGGAGCCATCAGCAGCTCAACGTCATTTTATTTTTTCAGGTTATTCGTAGCTTCCTTCGATTAAAATATCTCATTTCTCTGCTCGCGTCACGAATTTCTGCAAAAACAGATGCCTTCTCCTGTAAATATCCAAAAAAACACCCCCCATCCCGGGGGGCTGATAAAGCTTGAGTTATTACAATTGATGCGGGAACGCGACGAGCTGGAGTTTTCTTTTGCGGTCAGCCTGAGCTGCTGCACCAGATTGAAAAATCCGACGGTGTCTTCGAGGGTCAGACAGCGGCCGGCGTGCATATACGGGGGAGAGTCTTTCACGCCGCACATCGGGAAGATCTTGGTTGCTCCCTCGGGCCGGATGACCTGCTCGTGAATCAGTTCGGGCCGGGCGCAGGCTGCTACGTTCCGCGTCGCACGGCGCATTTCAGCGTCGGGTACAGCTGCTCGGCGCAATCAGGGCAGATGCCATGAGTGAAATCAGCTTCGGAATGTTCCTGGATATAGGATTCGAGGAGCTGCCAGTATCCCTTATCGTTACGGATCTTCTTGCAGTTGCAGCAGATGGGAATGATGCCCCGCAGCGCCTTGATTTCCGCCTGTGCCTGCGTCAGCACTTCCAGCCCCTGGTCCCGCTGCCGTTCGGCCAGTTTCTGCGCGGTGATGTCTTCCACCGTGGCAATGAATCCAATGACCTTGCCGTTCGCTGCCCGCGCCGGAATGTAGGAAGCCCGTACCGCCTTCATTTTCTTATCTGCCCCGAAAGCAATGTTTTCGAATACCACCGATTTTCCGGAAAGCGTCGCAAGCATGTGCTTCCGCGCCCCACGGAAAGAGGCCTGATCGATGACATCGCGAACGCTCTTTCCGATAATATTCTGCCTGGGAAGGCAGTACCAGTCGGCATAGGCTTTATTCACCCAGATAAAACGCAGAGTGGGACTGACAAACGTAATAAGGATGGGAAGCAGATCGAGAATGGTTTCCAGCTCCTGCAATCGCTTGTCGCTGGCTTTGGACTGTATCAGCAACCGCGTGAACTCGCTCTGCAGGGCTCTCAGTGCATCCTGAGAATCCGGTGCAGGCAGAACGCGCTTCCTGGCAGATTTGACAGTGGCCGGCACCGCTTCTCAAACTCCTCGGCAAAACATTCTCTTTCAAGTATTACCATACGAGAGATTCCCACACAAGCCAACTGCACCATGAGCGAGGCGCACTCTCCTGCTTCCTATCCGCGAGACCGACTTCTGAATCATGGTCATGAATAAAACGGCAGTACAAGCCTCATTCGGGACAGCGACGCATCGGCTCGGCCCCATACAACCGGCTGCCGCCGATGATGTCGAGTTTTCCCACCTCGTCGGAAGAAGCCGGTCGGTGCCGCGCGGCAGTTCACCTTCCAGGTGATCTGGAATATGGGAACAGATACTGCAATGTTCATTCTTGTTGGTGCTATTCCGGTTCAAATCCTGTGTCACCTTATTATCTCAAAAAGAATCACCCCGGATTTTCCCGGGGTGATTCTCTTTTTGTCAGCTTCTATAGGAGATATCGATCAAGCCTGTTGTTTTTTCTGCTCTTTCGCCCATGAATCGCGGAGCGTTACGATGCGGTTGAAAACCGGTGCGCCGGGCTTCGTGTCGGCATCGACGCAGTAGTAGCCGACGCGCTCGAACTGGTAGTGGGTCCCGGAAACGGCATTCGCGAGGGAAGGCTCGACCCAGCATTCTTTCAGCACCTCGAGCGACTTCGGATTCAGCTGGGTATGCCAGTCGATATTCTCGTCATCCCCGGGGTTCGGCACGGTGAACAGCTGGTCATACAGACGCACTTCGGCCTTTACCGCATGCGCGGCCGAAACCCAGTGCGACGTCCCCTTGACTTTGCGGCCGTCGGCCGTGAGGCCGCCGCGCGAAGCCGGGTCATAGGTGCAGCGGATCTCGGTGATGTTGCCGGCCGCATCCTTCACGACCGACTGACAGGTCACATAATATGCTCCCTTCAGGCGCACTTCCTTGCCC
>CAZQYQ010000432.1:0-3017 GCA_964597625.1 uncultured bacterium | reverse complement strand
CTTCAAGCTCGCGATGCACATCAAGTTCGCGATCATAAAGCTGTATCAGGACCGCAACGACACGGAATACCTGTATGGCGCCGTTCAGGTGAAGGACTGGGGCGAGGACTGCAGCCAGGACGGCGGCATCAAGGACACCCTCAGCTTCGAAGGCGCAGGCCCGCTGGAGGCGGTGGAGTAAACCATGATTCTGACAAGAGAACAACTTCTTGGTTCGAATGATTGCGAAGTTATCGTGTTCCCTTCCAAGGTCTGGGGCGGTGAAGTGAAATTTCGACCACCGACCCAGGCCGATAAGGCGATCGCCAGGCGGCTGGCGACGAAGTTGGGCGAAGATGGCAAGTTGGAGGTTGACCCGGAGCGCATTGAAGTGGCTCTGATCGTTCGCTGCCTGGTCGAGCCTCGCCTCGAAGAAGAAGATGTCCAAGCAATGATGCAGAAAAACGGAAACGAGATCAAGCGCCTTGTGCGTGCGCTCGTCGGTGACTCTGCAAACCCTACGCGCTGAGACGGCGACTCGAAACTGACCCTGAACTCCTCGCAGAATTCCGTCTCGCGAAATATCTCAGGCTTCCCTGGGGTGTTGTGCGGCGGATGCCCTGCGAGGAGTTTTCTTTGTGGTTGGCTTATCTGGCAATGAAGAAGCAGGAGGCGCGCGATGACTGAAAAAGCATTTTCAATCGTAATTTCAGCGACTTCTGATGAAGCCATCGCGGCCTTCAAAGCTGTCACGGGTGCCACTGATGACGCCAAGGAATCAACTTCGAGCTGGGCCGAAACACTCACGCATCTTAATTCAGCCTGGGAACTTCTTGAAAAGGGCGCCGGCGTAATTGTTTCTGTCGGCGGTGCCATGACTGACGCTGCCTCAGGCGCTGCCGAATTCCTTGCCAAAGGCGGTGAATTCGGCGAGCAGATGAGCGCCTTTTCAAATGTTGCCGCCAAATACGGGCAGAGTGGTGAAGCCGTATTGCGAACGGTTCAGGAAATCACCGGCAATACAATCGAAATGGGCGATGCAATGGGCATTGCATCAAAGGCAATCGAAGCGGGCCTGACTGGCCCAAATCTCGAAACAGCCCTGACATATGCCAAACGCTGGAGTGAGGCAACCGGCCAGTCTTTTGAGGAAACTTCAGCGCTGATGATCCGGGCGATGCAGACCGGGTCAATGGGCGTTTTAGAACGCATGGGCCTGGTCGTCGACCAGAGCACCACAACCGGTGATGCTCTTGCTCAGATGGCCGCGAAGCTCGAATATATGAAGGAGCCGTCATTCAATTTCGCAGATTCCATGACGAGCGTGGATAAAAGCTTCACTGAATTTGAAGCGCGCATAGGCAAGGCAATTCAAAACGCACCAACGTTTGGCGAAGCATTTGATGGAATAGCCAAAAGTATGTTTGATTTCGTCAAAGGCTTCGATTACTCGATATTCACTGAATGGGCTGAAGTAGGTTTGCAAACGTTGAAGATCCTCTGGGATGCTTTCGGCGAAACATTCGATGGAATCGTCAGCATTTTTGATACGGCATTCGGCCAGGCCGGAACCACCAGTGCTAAACAGTTCGTAAAAGGCATCGTCGACGGCCTTTTCGTGATCGGCGAAACTGCGGCAATGACCTGGAACGACATCATCGGTTTGTTCCAGACAGCCAACATAGGGGATTGGCTCGGAGAGTTGGTTGTTGTCATAACAAAAGCTTTTTCTACGATCGTATTGGTTGCAGGTGAATCAATCGCCGGTGTAATGGAACCGATTGGAACGGCTATTGATGAGATGTTTGGCCTTATTCAAGATCTAGCTGCAACCATACCGGATCTCTCAAGTTATTTGGGATTCGACCCCAAAAATCTTGATTCCGCTCGCGAACTCGGGCGGTCGTTATCGGATATTGGAACCTCAGCATCAAGCATGGGAAGAAATATCGCAAACGCTGGAAATGAGTTCGCGAACAGCTTCACTGGCATAAATGACACCGTTGAAAATTGGAAGGTCAATACCGATTCGTTGGCGACAAAACACGGAGATATACTTTCAGCTATCGATAAAATCGATTACAAGCCTGTTGCCAATGATCTTCAAGCTGTGAAAAAGGCATCTGAAGATGCGTTTTCCATGAAGAATCTCAATAAACTCAACGCCAGGTCAAAAACGATTGCCGATTCCAAACAGAGCGCAAAAGCGACTGGCTCTGTATTTGGTCCGACGATGGAAGAGATGACTGGAAATCCTGCAGGCAACGGTCGCATGATCAATGTCGTGCTTGAAGGTGCAGACGAGTTTATGAACTCTTTTTTCGAGAAGTTCTTGAATCGGGCCATCGAAGACGCTGAAGCCAAGGGCATTCTGGTGGTGCAGCAGTGATTTTGACGATTCACACGACGCCTGTTCAGACCGTGCTCGACCTGCCGAACTCGATCCAGTTCGCCTTGAATCCGGCCCGGCAACAAGCTGAGCGGATCTCGTTGGCCGGCTCGGTTATACGACAAGTCTCCGCGTTTCACGACTCGACCAGCCGGGCGACCTGGTCAGGCATGGTCGATCTGACGACGGGCGAACAAATCCAGACGGCTTACGAAGGATCTCCGTTTTGCACGTTCGACGATCGAGGTCGCGTGTATGAAGCCGTATGGCGGCCTGTTGTTGCACGCAATCCGTCCGGCGGATCGAAGCGCGCCGTGTCGATCCAGTTCGACGTCATACGAAAGGTCTACTGACGATGGCATGGGGAAAAGCTCGCTGGGGCGGCTCGCTTTGGGGTTACCGGCAGACCGGTATTACCATTGTCGCCACGGTTCTGGGCTCTGCTGCTGCCGATATGCTCACGCAGCGGACACCGACGGCGCAGGAAATAGCCGGGCGTGTTCTGATCAGCGGGGCCGAAATCGCTGACGCCCTCAGTCTGACGCTCCGGCGTGGTCGCGACGGGCGATACGCCCAGCTTTCCCCGCTCCTTATCGCCGGGAAGACCCGGCCCCCGATCGGTGCGCCGGTTTCGGTGTCGCTCAAATAT
>CAZQYQ010000431.1:0-3020 GCA_964597625.1 uncultured bacterium | reverse complement strand
TGGAGCTGATCGGGATCGAACCGACGGCCTCTACAATGCGAATGTAGCGCTCTCCCAGCTGAGCTACAGCCCCATGGATCACCGGAAGTATAGCGCAAGACGGTTTGACTTTCAAGCCCTTTTTCAGATAGGCAGCGGTCTGGATTCATGGTTCGACTGGCGGGGAGAGACGGATATCGCTGGTGATGAAAAACAGGCCGGAGTGTCGAGCGAAAAGAACCGGGAAAATTTGTCGCGGTTGACCAGAGAGGAAATCGGCAGGTATGCTTAATCGTCAGAGCTACAGCATTTCACGATGAAGGGGATTCACATGAGAAGAACCACATGGCGTGCTATTCTGGTATGCGGTCTGCTTCTGCCGGCCGGCCTGCAGGGCCGGGTGCAGGGCGCGGACACGACGCCGGCGTTCGTGCCGCCGCTGCTCCCGGCGGTTTCCGCGCCCGTGCAGCCGTCTGCCGATGCGCCGTTACTCAGCAATGATCCGCTTCCTCCCGGGCCTTCGCCGATGCCCACGTCAGGGGTTCTGCCTCCGATCTCCACGCTTCCGGGAGCGGCTGCCCCGGTGTCTGCGGCATCACCCACGCAGCCCGCAACACTCGGGTTTCAGCCGCCGCCGACAGCTCTGATGCCGCCGCCGCCGGTTTCCCCGATGATGGCGCAGCCGGCTCCGGAAACAACCCCGGCTGTGAACCCGATTCCCGTCCCTCCGGCCATCCCGACGGATCTCACGCCGCCCGTGGCGCCGGCTCCGATCATGCCGCCTGTACCGGGTGCGATGACTGCCCCTGCGGGCGGCGTGTCTGAAATCCCGGCTCCGGCGATGACTCCCGATCAGGCTGAGGTTGTCCGCAAACTGGCGCGCAGCCTTGCCGCGATCAGATACCTTTCAGAAGAACCCCGCAGCAACCAGGCGCTGGGCCGCGTGATCGACAGCGGAAAAGTCTGCTCCCGCCTTCTCGGCCTCGCTGCCTTCCCGGCCATGCCCCGGTTCGAGGCGCGCCCGGATGAGACGGTCGTGCGCGACAGATCCTACGGGTCATGGGAATACCGCAAATACGGCGCGTTCCAGACCCGCCTCGACGGCCGGATCCGCCCCGTGGCAGGCCACGTTCACTGCGATCTCACCTTCGAAGCCCGCGGCCACAGCCGGGTCGTCGTGCGCGGGTCGATGACGTCATCCGGCCCGATGGACGGCACGCTCGCCGTCGAAGGATATGACGCCTGGGGCCGCCCCTGGAAAATGACGGTTCAGATGTCAGAGCTGTTGCTGCGCGATGACGGGCTGCCCTCCGGCGGCACCCTTTCCCTCAACGGCTCCGACCCGGCCAACCGCTCTTCCATGGTGTATCTCAAGTTCCCTCTCGCTGATCCCGTGAACCCGGTCGTGCAGAAAGAAAAACGCCGACCCACGCATCGGGGCCGGCGGTATTGACATAAAACCGGATCAGGGACGCACGCTTCGTTTGTTTGCATGGCGGGGGCGGCAGACCGCAAGGCCAGCCGCCCCCGCGGCTCTCTAAATTACGTCGCGCATAAGGCGTCCTCCCTCCGGATTTTTGACGATAAGACTGTCTGAATCCTGGTGGAAAACGCTGCTGATCAGCCTTCGCTCTTCCAGAGACCGTGCAGGTTGCAATACTCGCGCACGGCGACCCTGGCGGCGGTGACGGGGAAAAATGCCTCGGGCTTGTCACCCGGCTTCAGATACTGCGTGCAGACCTTGCCGTTGACAAGAAGCTGAATCATTTCAATGTAATGCTTCTCTTCCATGGGGTGGGCGACGCTGCCGACTTTCACGAGAATCCCGCCGTCACGCCGTTCAATGACCGGAACATGCTTTTCTTTTGATGCGTCAACGGTATTCTCATTGAGCTTCTTCATCGGTTCGCCGCAGCAGACGACCTCGGGACCACCTCCGTGAACCACCTCAACAATGTTCCCGCAATGCTCGCATTTATACATCTCGTTCCGCTGAATCATTCCAGAAAGGCTCCTCTCGGTTGAATAACCATTCTCGATAGGGCAGGCCACATTATAGGGAAGTGGTCGATACGGGTCAATATGACTTCGCACATTTCTTTGTGCCGCCCGCGCGGATGCCCATCAATACAGGATTATTTGACTCGCTCTGGCTTCGCGGGATACACTTCGGAAAGAAGATCGGCATCGATCGGAAGGAAGTGTCAGCTATGCGACGAATTGTATTGACTGCGGCTTTTGCGGTATCTCTGATCCCGGCCGGGCTGTTCGCCGGACCGCAGATGACGGTCACCCTCAAGGACTCATCCGTGCTCCATGGCGAGCTCATTGAAATGAAAGACGGCGTGTATCGATTGCGCACCACCACTCTCGGAGAGGTGAAAATTCCGGCTGGCAACGTCGCGTTCATCGCGGCGCAGGAAGAACCAAAGGCCTCTTCCCCGCATAAACAGGGTCCCGCGGTGCCGGTTCCATCGCCCCGCCAGTCCGGACCGGCGATACGCGAGGGTGCGCCGCGGCAGGAAAAAGCGGGAGGCGTTTCTTCCGACAACCTTCAGGAACAGCAGAAAACCGCCAACTCCCAGGTGCAATCCATGCTGATGGATACCTCGTTCATGGAGAAAATGACGGGGCTGGGCCAGAATCAGCAGATGCAGGATGTCATGCAGGACCCCGAAATCATGGAGGCGATCCAGAAGGGGGACTACAACTTTCTGATGAACAACGACAAAATGAAAGAGCTCATCGAAAGCCCGGATATGCAGGAACTCATGGGCGGCATGTCCGAGTGATTTCTGAAGAACCGTCTTTCGGCCGCTGAAAGGCCTATGGTTGCCGAAACATATAATATGTGTTGATATAATAATCCCTGCTCTGACAGGAAATAGAACGCATGATAGAGAATCTTGGAGAAGGTGTATGATATCGAGAGGAATAGTACGCGCGCATCTGCTTCTGCTGCTCGTGCTGGGGTTGCCGGCATGGATCGCGGTTTCTCCGCACCCGTGAAGCTGGAACGCGCCTGGACTGACGCCGAGCTC
>CAZQYQ010000430.1:0-3023 GCA_964597625.1 uncultured bacterium | reverse complement strand
CCGAGGCGGAATTTTTTCTTCGGCCGCTGGCTGGAACATGGCGGCCAGTATCCGGATACTCAGCTGAGGCTTTTCAGGCGCGGCAAGGCAAGATTTCCGAACCGGCATGTCCATGAAAGTCTTGAGGTTGACGGCAGCATCGGAAAACTGGCCGAACCGTTCGATCATTTTCCCTACCCCACCCTGAACGATTATCTTCGCAAAATGAATTTCTACACGTCTTTTCAGGCTGATTTCTGGGTTCGGGAAGGCCGCAGGCCCAGCCTGGTCGATACCGCACGTTTCATGTTCGGCAGGCCCCTCAGCCGTTTCCTCCGCAGGTATTTTCTGAAAGGCGGCTGGCGTGACGGCTGGCAGGGCTACCTGGCCGCTCTCGGCGATGCATTCCAGACGGCGGCAGGGTACGGCAAATTTCTCGAGCAGTCCGGGCGAGAACGATGAAAACGCTTCACATCCTCAACTCCCCCAACTGGAGCGGTGCATCCCATTACTGCCTGACCCTCTGCAGAAAACTGATCGAGCACGGTCACGAAGCCCTGCTTCTGACCGAGCCCGGAAAACCTCTCGACCGGGCACGCGCCGCGGGGATCCCCTGCGATGACTCCATCCGGCTGAATCACCGGAATCCGGCGCTCTACCTCCGCGCGATCAAGCGGATGCGGCGGATATTTTCCGACTATCAGCCAGATATAATATCGAGCCATATTAATGAAGGCGCCTGGATGGCGGGGATGGTCGCACGTCAGGTAACGCCAGGCAGCGTCGTCGTCCGGGTCAGAACGGACATCGACCCGCCGAAAGGGCATTTCATCAACAGATATGTTCATCACGTCTGGACGGATCATCTGATCGTCGGATCTCAGCTTCATAAAAGGCTTTGCAGGCAGATTCTGGAGTTTCCCGACGAACGGATCGATGTCGTGTACGGCGCCGTCGACACGGATGAATACAGACCGGAGCCGTTGGAAACGCAAAAACTCCGCGATGAGCTCAGGATCGACCCCGGCAGTTTCGTTATCGGTCTGGTGGCGCGCCTCGATCCGGTCAAAGGCCATGAATATGCCGTTGAGGCTCTCGCCCTCCTGCGACGCCTTCCGATGAAGGTCATCCTCGTCTGTATCGGCTACGAAAGCAACAGATCCGTCACCTGGTTACAGTCAGAAGCAGACCGGCACGGCGTCGCCGACAAGCTGAAACTCGTGATGACCCGGCGCGATGATCTTCCCGCCCTGATGAACGGCTGCGATGCCGGTCTCATCACATCCATCGGGTCTGAAGCAAACTGCCGTGCCGCCCTCGAATTCCTGGCGACGGGCAAACCGGTCGTTGCAACGACCGTTGGCGTCATTCCGGAAATCATTCAGGATGGCGAGCAGGGCTTCCTTGCCCCCCCCCGCGATGCCGTCGCCCTCGCGAATGCACTTCAAAAGCTGATCATAAACCCGGTTCTGCGGCACAGGCTTGGCCAGGCCGCCCGTGCACACGCCCTGGCGAATTTCAATCTCGATCTTTTCGTCACCCGCACCGAACATGTCTATCGCAAGGCTGTTTCAAGAAAAAAGGAAGGCTGACCCGCTGAGGCGGGGGTTTTCTTTCCCCCGCCTTCACCTCGTTCGAATGTTCTTTGTTCAGCCGTACACCGGTTTGACATTTGCCGGCGGCTCGCCTAGAATCGCACAGCCGGAGGGTATCGCAAGCCTTGGAACTGTTCAGAAATATCGGCATCAAAGGCCGTATCATCATCACCACGCTCCTGATCATGGCGCTGCCGATCGGTGTCTTCTGTTATATCCGGTGGATGGAGCTCGCGGTCAATCTTTCCGTGTATGTTTTCATCGGCAATGCCTTTCTGCTGCTCGGTCTTGCGACCTCCTGGATCGTCGCGGTCTCCGTCACCCGCCCGCTCGCGCGCATTCGCAGCAAACTCGAAACATTCCTGGAAAAGCGTGTTGCGAATCCGGTCAATGACATCGGTGATGACGAGATTGCCGAAATTGCCTCTGATGTTTCGCGCGTTTTTTCGATCTGGAACGGCGAGATCAGCCTGATTTCCAAAAAGCAGCGCCAGCGCAACGACGATGCGGTGAAGAGTGATGCGGCCCGTTCCGATATCGAGCACCAGCTGGAGCTGACGCGGTCATGTCTGAAAGTGGCCCAGTCGCTGAATACGACGTTCGATTTCCAGAACAATCTCAAGACGATTCTTGACGAAGCCGTTCGCACCATGAATATCCAGTGGGCATCGATTCTGCTGCTCAACCGCGACAGCCTCGAGCTGACGGTCGCCTGCATGCGCGGAATGGAACAGTCGCTGCTCGATGATCTCGCGGAAGACAAGTATCCCGCCATCAAGCTCAAGCCCAACGAAGGGCTTGCCGGCCAGGTCATCAAAGGCGGGCTCCCGCTTCTCGCGAACAAAGGGCACAAAGATCCCCGTTTCCGGTCATTCACGGAGTTCAAAGCCCGCGAAGAGAAGGTCGCCAGCATTCTTTGCGCCCCGATCAAGGCATCAGACGGGACGATCCTCGGCGTCATCAATTTCATCAACCGGATCTCCCCCCCGCTGTTCCGCAACGAGGATATCCCCTTCGCGCAGGATATCGCGATGCTTTCCGCTCTTGTCATCGAGCGCAACCGCCTCTACCGAAATCTTTTCTGTGACGATGCGACCGGCATGATCAGTCATCGTATCTGGAAAGGCTATTTTGAAGAGGAAGCCGCCCGATCGGTGCGGTATGCCCAACCGCTCTGCACCGTCGTCATGGATCTCGAAAAATACAAGGAAATTCAGGAGCAGACAGCGCCCGAATTCGCCCTTCAGGTCGGCAACGATGTTGCCAAGGCGGTTCAGAAAGCGCTTCGCGACACCGACCTGGCATCGCGCGCTCATGATCGTTTTTACATTCTGCTTCCGAATACCGATGCCGCGGGCGGCGTCTTTCTGATCGGACGGTTGAAAGACGCACTCGAGCGCATGACCTTCGAGTATGGCGGCCGGGTTTACAATCTCGGTGCCTCTGCCG
>CAZQYQ010000429.1:0-3034 GCA_964597625.1 uncultured bacterium | reverse complement strand
CTGCAACAAACGGGTCGATGCGGTGATCGAGCGTGCCGGCCTGGTCGACCACCAGCAGCGCGTTATCGGCACTCTGTCGAAGGGATACAGACAGCGCGTCGGGCTTGCCCAGGCGCTGGTTCATGACCCGGCGGTTCTCATTCTCGATGAGCCGACCGTCGGCCTCGATCCCAACCAGATCATCGAGATTCGCAATCTGATCAGAGATCTCGCGAAAGATCATACGGTCATTCTCTCGACCCACATTCTCTCCGAAGTCAGCATGACCTGCAAACGCGTGGTCATCATCAACGAAGGCCGCATCGTCGCCGAAGACAGCGTCGAAAACCTCGAACGTCAGGGGGGCGCCGCGACCGCGTTCCGCATCGGACTGCGACCGGCTTCCCTCGACTGGAAGTCCTGCTTTACCGCCATTGACGGCGTCAGAATCGAATCCGAGCAGACCGACGGGCCCATCGTGAAATTCACCCTGGCTCTGCCGACGCCGGCTGCCTATGACGCGGTATTCAAGTCGACCGTCAGCAGGGGCCATGTTTTTACGGAAATCACCCCCTCACGGGCATCGCTCGAAGAGGTGTTTCTGCGCCTCACCCGGAGTGAAGAAAACGGCAACGGAAGCTCATCGCCGGAAGGAGGCAACGCGGCATGAAAATCTTCGCCATCGCCAGAAAAGAGCTGCAGACGTACTTCTTCTCGCCCGTGGCTTACCTTGTGTTCGCGTCGTTCCTGCTGGTCGTCGGGTATCTGTTCTGGGTCGTCCTCGTTTCGAGCAAGCTCGCAACCCTTGAACCGCTGCTCTACAACGCCGCATTCGTGCTTCTGCTCGTGTCTCCGGTGCTCACCATGCGCCTCATCAGCGAGGAACGCCGTGCCGGAACGATGGAGCTGCTGCTCACATCCCCGATCTCGCCCTCGGAAATCGTGATCGGCAAGTTTCTGGCCAGCTTCATTCTGTATCTGCTGCTGATCATCCTGACGTTCCAGTATCCGCTGATCATGTCGTTCTATGCCGACAAGCTCGACATGGGACCCATCATGAGCGGGTATATCGGGCTCATTCTGCTCGGCGCCGCGTTCATATCTCTGGGTATTTTCGCAAGCTCGCTCTGCGAAAATCAGATGATCGCCGCGATGCTCAGCTTCGGCGGCATGCTCTGCTTCTGGATTTTCGGCTGGGCGAAATATGCCCTCGACAACGCGTTTGGCGAGATTCTCGGCAAACTGTCGCTGTTCGAGCGGTATTCCGAATTCATCAAGGGCGTCGTCGATTCCGGCAACGTTCTCTTCTTTATCGTCTTTATCGTGCTGTGGCTGTTCCTGGCCACGCGCGTCGTCGAATCGGACCGCTGGAGGTGATGAAATCATGACGACGCATCGACGTGACACTTCTTCCGTTCTTCCCGTTCTGATTCTCATCCTCGGCCTGCTCTGTCTGCTGGCCTCGGGAATCGGGTATCTCATGTTTCCCAGCAAAACGAGCGTTGCGCTCGGCATTCTCGCCGCGGGCGTCCTTCTGATCGGCGCGTCCTTCCTTGCCTCGCCGCGCATGATGAAAGATCTCTTCACCAGCCGCACCTCGTGGCTCATCGTGAATGACGTCGTGCTGGTTCTTGCCATCGTCGGCATTGGCCTGCTGCTCTCCTATATCGGATTCAGGCGCCATATCAGATATGACTTTACCCGCGACCGCCTGTTCTCGATTTCCGACTCGACAATCAAGACGCTGCGCGGGCTCCAGAAGGACGTCAAAATCACCGCCTTCTATCCGCTCGGCTCGCTTGAATACACCATGATCGACGACCTGCTGCGGGAATACCGCCGCAATACAGACCGGCTCAACGTGAAAATGGTCGATCCGTTCCGCGATCCGATGACGACCAAGGCGATGAACGTTCATGCGGCCGGAACCGTTGTCATTCAGTGTGAAAACCAGCGCAAGGATATCTCGGCCGACGAGATGTTCCTCCGGCCCCAGCCGTATGCGCAAACGCGTGAAGCGCCGAAATTCCAGGGCGAACAGGCGGTCACATCCGCCATTCTCAACGTCACCAGCGGCTCCCGGCGCAAAATCGTTTTTGTCAAAGGGCATGAAGAGCCGGGCTTGACCTCCTATAAACCCGACGGACTTGCCGCCACCCAGCAGTTCCTCGCGAGAGAAAACTATGAGACGGCGGAAATATCGCTGCTGGAAGGAATTCCGACGGATACGACCGTGCTGGCCATCCTGGCGCCGGCTAAAGGGTTTCACCCCGATGAAATCAAGGCTGTCAGACAGTATCTGAACGACCGCAGGGGCGCGCTGCTCATCGCTCTGAATCCCGATAACAAGGCCGTCGAACTCGAGCAGTTCATGAGCGAAACCTTCAGCATCAACTGCAACTCTGAAATCATCATCAGTCCGCGTGGAATGCAGGGGGATCTCTCGATCGTCGTTCCCAGATACAGCCCGCACGCGATCGTGAAGGATCTCATGGAGCGCAACTCCGCCGTGCTGATGCAGGTCGCCAGGGGGCTGAACTTCGAACCTCGCGACACCTGGAACACGCTTGCCTTCCTGAGAACCGATGAAAACTGCTACGGGAAACGGCCGCCCTCGGCAGTTCTGCAGGGGCAGATCCAGTTCGACCAGAATACCGACGTCCGCGGACCTCTGAATCTCGGCCTTGCCCTCGAAGGCAAGGGAACCGCGTCTGGCAGCCGGGTTGTGGTGTTCGGCGATGCGGATTTCGCCACCAATTCGCTGCTGCAGGTGCAGGGAAACGCCGACCTGGTCGTGAACACGATCAACTGGCTCGCCGGCCAGGAACAGCTCATCTCGATCAGGCCCAAGCAGATCGAGTTTGCCCAGATCATTCTCGATGCCGAAGCTTCGCAGCGCATTCTCATCATCTGCGTCATCGTCTCGCCGTTGCTCGTGATGCTTCTCGGTGGCGCCGTCTGGTGGATGAGAAGGAGGGTGTGAGCGATGAAAAAGAAATTCCTCAGCACCGGTATCGCTTTGGTCGCATTTATCCTGCTTTTCCTCTATGCCAAT
>CAZQYQ010000428.1:0-3052 GCA_964597625.1 uncultured bacterium | reverse complement strand
TTGAGGCTTCCGATGGCGGATTGTCCCGCAGAACAGCTGTTTCAGGCGCACTGCGCCGCATCTTCGCATACAATGCATCGAGATGGGCTTCGAGACGTTCATGTGCCGTTTCAGAATCCGAAGCCGTCGAAGGAGAGAATGCAGGTGCGGGAACAGGCGCGACTGCGCGACGCCCCTGAACGGCGGCAACCGGGTTGCGTCGAACGGCAAGAAACCAGAACTGGCCTTTAACCGGGATGACATCCGCAGGCGCAACCGTCCACTCCGCCGCGGCGATGTGCAGACGCCCTCCGGCTTTGCGCTCTTCCCAGGGAATGATCATCGAACCCGGCATCATATGCCAGATTCCACCGGCCCAGCAGAAGCGGAGATCACGCAGGGAAAGTTCCCCGATGGCGGCTTTGATGGTGACGGAAAGTCCCTGCTGCGTCGACTCGATGATCGCGATGTCCTGTCCGAAATATTGAATTATATCATTTCCTATTGAACGCAGTTCCGCGCCCGTCAGCGGCCGGTCCGGGAAAAATCGGTCTCCGCCGAACGTACTCAGAGCGCCGATTCCGCTCAGACGACACAGAGAGTCCATGAGCCAGTGTCCGTCCGGAATATCGACAAACGCCGGACGCCGATCACGACGCTCCGGCCGCCGCCGCAGGCTGCCGCGAAGAAACTCTTCGAGCCGGCCTGCGCCGAGAACTCCCTCCCCGCGGCTGATCTGACGTCCAGGCAGGAAGCGGCCGTCCGTGAAGCCCTGCATGAGGCCGGCCCCGAGAACCGCAACGGCCATTTCGTCATGTTCAGGCGAAATATCTGAATACGGCGGCATTCTCAACGAACTGATCGCCTCGAGATTCAACAGCGGCTTGAGGATTCTGAGAACACGCGCCCATTCGTGGAGCATGTCGCTTCTGGAAACAGCGCTGGCTGATTCGAGTGATCCGCCTTCCCCGAGGAATCCGACGATCGCGCCGGCGAGAAAAATCGCCAGGATGACCCATGAACGGGCTTTCAGTGCCTGCACGTTCATCTGGATCATTTTGCAGCCTTGCCGGAAGCGAGAGCCGTCTTCACCACCCGCCCCTTCGGCAATCCGACATCCTGCCGCGGTGCTGAGATCTCCGCAGAATCCCCTTTGAATGACGTAGAGCCCACAACATGGGGCCTCAGCAGGATGACCATTTCCGTTTCATCGAGTTCAACGTCACGATACTCAACCGGCTTCACCAGCTTGCGGAGGAGCGGAATCCGGCTCAGGAAGGGAATCGGCTTGCGCTCTTCCCCCCTCTTGCGGCGAATGAGTCCGCCGATAACGACCGTTTCCTGGTTTTTGACGCGAACACGCGTTTTGACATTCCGCTTTGCCGTCCAGGGGTGGCCTTCGACCATTTTGACGAGTTCCGTGAAATCAGCGGTCAGGTCGAGCGTCACCTCATCGTCCACATGGATGTGCGGCTTGATGTTCAGTTTGATGCCGATGTCATACGTGGTCCAGTTGTCGGTTGTCTGCACGCCCAGCTGGGAGCCACTCGATCCGACAGACCCTACGGGCAGATAATTGATGACCGAATTTTTCACCGGAATCTGCTCGGTGATGTCGATCGTCGCATCTTCCTTGTCCATGCACCGAAGTGTCGGGTTCGCGAGAGTCTTTGCTTTCACGATGTCATTATCAAGGGAAAAATCAGCCGGCAGCTCGACGTGCGAAGGCAACCTCGCAATGTCAGCCACCCCGACCGATGCATTCTGGAGCTTCAGACCGAGTTTTGACAGATCCTGCCTCTTCACTTCGAGCAGACGCACTTCGATAATCGCCTGTCTGGTGGGGGGCCGATCCAAATCTTTCATCAGCGTCAGCGCTCGTTCAACGGCATCGGAGGAACCCGACAGCACAATCGTGTCGGTTCTCTCGTCGCGCTGCATTCTTGGTGCGCCTTTTTCTCCCAGCGAATCCGAGACAAGCTTCATCAGATCGTCCGGTTTTGTATTCGCGGGCCTGTAAAGAACGCGTTTCAGGCTTTCCCCGGCCCGCGATATTTTGCCCTCGAGCGCTTCGACATAGCTCTGGACCTGCTCAACAGCCTCACGATCGCCGATGACGACAAGATTTCCAAGATCCTCATCGAGTTTCACCCGTTCGAGAATCGCCGGAGTAAATGATTTTTCAAGCAGTCCCTTGATCTTTTCCAGATTATTGCGGAGAGGCAGCACTCGAACGGCGTTGCCGGCGGCCAGTCTCGCCGCGCTCTGCGTCTGCACAAGCAGGGTATGAGAATCGATCGCCCGAACCATCAGGTCATGCATTCTGAGAAGGGTTTCGAAAGCCCGCCGATAGGTCATTTTCTGCAGCAGAACGTCAACCGGCTGATCTTTCACCTGGGCGAGGGACTTGTCGAGCACGATGTTCAAATCGCCGATCTGGCCAAGCGCCCGAAGAACATCGCCAAGCACAAGGCCGCGCAGATCAGCGCCTTCGATCAGATCCTGGTCAGAAAAGGCCAGCAGGGGATTCCCTGCAAGCGAAATCCAGATCTCGCCATCCTCGATGGACAGGGTTCCGCCCAGGTTCGTCACAACCGCCGACATGGCCTCCAGAGGACTGGATGCGACAGCCTGCACATCGATATACGAATCGAACGCATCGCGGAAATGCACACTCATGCCGGCCTGTTTGGCAAGCTCTCTGAGCAGATTCGATGCTTCGACGCCTTTCAGATTGAGATCGATCGGGGTTACAACGGTCAGTTTCGTTGAATTCCCGTTCGGAATAACTGTTTCAGGCTGTTTTGAGCCACGACCGCCGGGGGGCTCGAGCAGGGAATACGGCTGCGGCCCGGTTCGACGTGCATATACCGGAGCGTCTGCCCTCGCGATAGTTGCAGCCATCGAGTCGAAGCTGACTTCAAGCGTGTCTCCAAGGGTTCGAAGACGAGGGCTGGAAAGTTCGCGCAAAAAGAAGGTCGCACGAAGCACGGGTGGTTCCTGGGATACCTGGCTCAACCGGACAAGTCTCGCCGGCCCTTCCGAAAACGGCATCACAAGTGGGCTCATGGCA
>CAZQYQ010000427.1:0-3063 GCA_964597625.1 uncultured bacterium | reverse complement strand
CGCTTCAGTCGAGCTTTACACGGGAGCTTTCCTCCCAATGAATTTCCAGATCGAAAATCTTCTCGCCTGCCCCAATGCGTTCGTCCGGCGATTCCCTTTGCACTTCAAGCGCATCCCGGATGAGGCCTTCATTCAGATGGTTGGCCCAGTTTGGGGGGATGAGTTTAGAGCGATTCTTCGCCTCAAAATCCTTCCGCCAGTTGATAGGCTCTCCATTGTTAAAGCGGAAATAGAGAACCTCTTTTCGGCGGCACCGAGTTTCGCCGATGCGAATGAAACCATCTTCCAGCGCTTGGTCTCCTTCGACCGTAACATTAGCACCATTGAAATAGGCGTCATCAGCGAGGTTGTTATTGCGTGTTTCTGCCCAACCCTCGCTAAAAAAAGACGCTTCGCCAACGGCGAGTTTAATGGCCAACTCCTCCCAACTCGGCCGTTCCCCAGCCCTAAAAACCTTCAGCGTCTTGAGCAGTGCCCAGACAAATGGGCTCAAAGGAGCAGTATGCACGGTTTTAAAGGAGCAAACGACTTCCGCAGCAAAGGGCATCGGTTTTGACTTCATCGCGATCTCGGTTGTTTGTGTGTTGGAATACGCCGATCAAAACAGCCTTCGAATGCGGCATTAAGCGTGGTCGGGGCTTTAATGAGCGGTGTCACGCTTTGTCTGTGCTGTTCGACAGAGACTGGGACCGTTTGTTTATTGTTACGACTTGGCATCACGGTTTGGAGACTGATGTGCAGGCCTGACTTCTGCGCAATCTCGCGAATCTCCTTGTAGACAGGTCTGGCCTCTGTGCCCTTGCCTTCCTCGGCAGGAACTTCCACCATGCCGGAATCGAACGTCTCCTTTCTCCCGATCAGAATGAGCAGTTTCTTGGCTCTCGAGATGGCGACGTTTATCCGCCGGAAGTCCTTGACGAATTCGCCGGTTAAACAGGAATCGGTACGTGTAAGGCTAACGATAATGATCTCGCGTTCACTTCCTTGAAATTGGTCCACCGTGTTGACGCCCCGCTTATCAAGAAACGCCCTCAATACGGGGTCTGTTTCTTCGGACAGCAACCGCTCGATGTTCTGTATTTGAGCGCGGTAGAGGCTGATGAAGCCAATGGACTCCGTTTTCGGCAACAACGCACGAAGCAACTCCACTCCGAGCATGGCCTCGGCCTCATTGAGACGAGAAGTACCAACTCGCTCGTCCTGAACCGGCTTTCCATCAGCATCAAAGCTCGAGTCAATCCAGACCAGATGTTGCCCAGGCTGCAACCAGGGTTTACCGTCCGGCCTCAGCAGCGAGAAAGAGTGTGCCTTCTGCTTTGCCAGCGTTTCATGCCCGCCGCCGGCAGAAAGCGGCTGATCCGCATAGAACCGATTGACCGCGGCCATAATTTGCGGATGCATCCGGTATTGCTGACGAAGACCGACCCGAATGCTCGGATCGCACCTTTCGAACATCTGCTGAAAAAGCGAGGCCGTAACCATCTTTTGAAACCGATCGAACTCCTCTTCAGAGAGATCGCCGTTCTCGATCGCCTCGGGGAAAGTAGACTCGCGAAAGACCGGCGGCAACTGGCGATGGTCTCCAACGAGGATGGTGCGCCGGCCGATTAAAGCGGGCAAGAGCAGTTCGGGTGGAGTGGCCTTGCTGACCTCGTCGACAATCGAAAGGTCGAAATTCGCGTTGAACTCCTTTCCATTGTAGAAATCCGGCTTACCTGTTTCGAGGCAAGTTGCTCCAATGACGTTTGCACGGGCCTTGTAATGGCGGGTGCAAGGTTCAGACAAGTCAACAAGACTAACCTTGCGCAAGTGATCGTGCCACCCTTGCATCAGCTGATGCCAGCGCGGGTCCTGTTCGCCCTTCAAGTCACGTTTCGTTTGTTTCGCCACTGCCTTCAGCCACCAGAGCATCCCGGATCGAACGTCGATTCCGAGCTTGTCTTTTTGCTTACTGGTGCTGATTCGTGCGGGACGAATGTGTGGCAATGGAGGCAGGCGCTCAAGAGCCTGATCGACGGCCAGATTAGCCTGTGATGAAACTAAGACCCGAAGGCCGAGGCGACAATACTGCGACGAAATCTCTGCAATAACGGTCGTTTTTCCAGTTCCCGGCGGCCCCCATAACAAAAGCAGATCCTCCAGAGCCAACGCTTTCCGGACACACTCCAATTGCTCTTCGTTGAGCTGCGAATCCGGCGAGAATTGCCGCAGCTCTTGCGCTATTGGCTTTGCCGCGACGGGATTAAACAACCATCGGCGGACGTTTGGGTTCAGGCCTTGATACTCTGCAAGACGCCGCAAGCCATTGCGCTGCACATCAACCGCAGCCAGTTCGCCCTCCATGGCAGCCTTTAGAACCCCACAACCTGGCACGTCGCTGATGGAAATGCCCTTGCGCTCATCACTGGGGTCGATCACGAGTCGCACAATCAACGCCTCGGGGTCCCCTTTCGGTCTGCCGACGTGGCGCAAATTGTAGCGTCCCTGCCCGCGAGTGGAATGTTCCATGTCTGAGGAAGAGACTGAACGAAAATCACCCTCGAACGCGGCCTTGGGAGGACGCTTATTCGCCTCCTTGAGACCGCGACTTCCCTCCGGCTCGCTACTGGAAGTTGTTTCGTCAGAGTCAAACACCCTGATGGTTTCTCCTGATAGCCGAGTTTTCAGGAGTTCGCGGACATTTGGCTTTGTGAGGTAGAAATCGATGCTGTTCCGCCCCCGAGCCACCTTAAATTCCCGGTAGGCATAGCCTTCATTCGCTTTCCGCTCTGCCAGCTTCTGACGCCAATCGAGGTAGTTGGTCCAAGCAGCCAGCGGTATATTGAGGTCGACGCCTACCTCGGGGAGGTACTTGAGGAAAAGTCGCCCCTCTTCGTCGGTAGGGCTCATTCTTTCCCAAATAGAGCATGACGCAATCGTGAGATAGCCGTCGTAGAGTTTCTCAAAGCGCTCATCGGCTTCTCCGGAACGCGACTCGCCGGCAGTGATCACCAGCGAACCGTCATCACTCATTTGGCACACGAAAGCCAGCAGACTATCCGAAAACTCCTCAGAGAGACAATC
>CAZQYQ010000426.1:0-3069 GCA_964597625.1 uncultured bacterium | reverse complement strand
CGGACCAGCTGTCGATTGACAAGGTCGATGTTCGCATCGTAGTAGCGTTCCCCGAGAACCTTGTCGGAGGGAAGGGCATAGGCGTTCATGCGGGCGATCCCGTTCGATTCCAATGCCCACCCGAGAATGGATTCCCGGTCCTGCGATGCCGGTGCCTGCCGGAGGAGTTCCGCCTTCAGTGCATCGAAATAGGTGCCCTCGTCAAGTCCGGTCTTCCCGGTCAGGCCGCTGTCCCAGACTTTGTGGAGGTTCGAGAGCTCCCCGAAAAACGTTACCGCAACAGCGTTTCCGCCCCAATCCCCCTCGGGAGCACAGTGCATGGGCTGGTGGATGTCCCCCATGAAATGGATCAGGAACCGCAGGGCTTCACCCTTTTCGGCATCCGGACGTGTCGGATCGCGGAGCACCTGCGTGAAATGTCCGATGGCGGAGACGATGGTATCTCCCTCGGGAACGTTCGGCGACGGGGATGTCTCTTCAAGGGTGGGGCGGGGGAAGTTGACGTAGTGGAAGGGAGCTGTTTCGGGCCGGGCGGGCTTGATAAGATCCGCCCATACAGATGCCGAGGCCATCGACTCGCCTCCCAGCAGACGCTTGACCGCGGCCTGGGCCGGAGCTTCCAGCTTCAGCTCCGCGAGACGCGCGGTCAGACGATGGCCAGTCCCGCCCCAGGCCCAGGCCTGGGGAAGAAACCCCGCGAACAGGAAGCCCAGGAGGATGGCGAGAACGGTCCGGATTCTGCAGCGTGTCGTCGGTACTTTCATGATGTGGTCCCCTTTCAGGCATCGAGCGTTTCATCAAACATAGGGGACG
Organism: uncultured bacterium; assembly: GCA_964597625.1. Taxonomy (GTDB): domain Bacteria; phylum Muiribacteriota; class Ozemobacteria; order Ozemobacterales; family Ozemobacteraceae; genus MWAR01. The sequence goes on along the minus strand of CAZQYQ010000426.1, from coordinate 2,256 downwards.
CGGAACTAGTTGTAAAATCGATTAATATGATATAAAGTATAAGTAATACTTATGGATATCCGCCTCCTCGAATACTTCTCCGCCGTCGCGAAGGCCGGGAGCTTTTCACGGGCCGCTGAAGAGGTTGCCATCAGCCAGCCCGCGCTGAGTCAGGCTATCCGCCAGCTCGAGACATCCCTGAACTGTGTCCTCTTCGTGCGGGGTCGACGGATTGCGCTAACCCCTGAAGGGGAGCGCCTGCTCACCCATTGCGCGAAGATCTTCAATCTTTTTGCCGATGCCCGTGACGACATTTCCCAGATGTCCGCGGGGTTGAAGGGAACGGTGCGTCCGGCGGTCCTGGAGAGCATCCTTCTCTATCTGCTTCCTGACATCGTTTCCCAGTTTGCCCGACGGTTTCCGCAGGTGAATTTCCGATTCTCCCTCATGGAAAGCCATGACAGCGAAAAGGCGGTCCTCGAGAACCACAACCATTTCGGCCTGGTTGCCCGACCGCCGGTCTCACGGGCGCTCGAGGAGATTCCCCTCGCGTCCTTTCCGAACGTCCTCTTCGCTCCGAAAGGGAGAAAGGAGGGAATCGACACCCTTCTCCGGGACCTCCCGCTCTTCCTCCTCGGAGACTGGCAGGAGGAGGCCCTTCGGCGCTCGACCGACCTGTTCAGAAAATGGCCGTCCATCACGACCCTGAACCCGGTCAATCACGTGGCGATGTTACGGAACCTCGTTGCGCGCGGACTCGGCGTGGCAGTGCTTCCTGCGTTCGTACAGGGACCCGATATCCGGAAGGTCCGGGTGTTCGACAAGGTGCGGATGCCGGTCTATCTGATCCGGAATCCGGGACGAAACAAGTTCTCCGCGTCAGAAACTTTCATGGATGTGTTGAGAGAAAGCCTGGGGTGATAAGGATCACTGCTGCTCTCAGAGCGGCAAACCAATGGCTGTTTTTCCCTCCCAGGCTGGCACCCTCGGTCTGGACCACATCCATGCCAACACCCCGGCCGGAAATCTCCGTACCCATTTTCGACCACATGCATTTCACTTTCAGTCGTGGTTTCAATGTGCATTGATAGAGACTTATGCGTATTCCGCTTTCCATCGGCAGCCGTGGCTTGCTTCAGCCGGAATACTCGATTTTTGATCTTCGGAAACCTGTAAATACCGAGATGCGAAATGACCCGGCTCCGCTGAATCTGCATGGAGGGGCTCAGGAAATATTGGGTCTGCGAAACAAGAAAAGTGTAACCACCGTGAGGTGTCAAACCAATAAAACGTATGAAGGAAATTTCGCAGTAGTACGGAGGACGTCATGCGTCGGATGATGAGCGTTTCAATTCTGTTTATTCTTTCAATGCTTCTGATAACCGGCATCAATACCGCCTGTGCGAAAAGCCTTCTTGACGTTCTCGCGAAGCACCCCTATTCACAGGATGTCGTCGCATCGGCTGCCTCAACGGAAAAGGTTTCCAGTGGTTTCACGGGGCAATCGGGCAGCTTCATCGTCGGCTACTATATCGAGCCCATGGCAAGCCCCATCAGCTCTGTCGAGTTCAATTCGCTGAAAGCGATCGGGATCACGGATATTTATGTCAGAGCAACGACAAACGGCTGTGCCGGTGTCAAATACACTGAACTGCCGAAATGGAAAGCCCGTGCCGACGCTGCCGGTTTGAGAATCCACGCCTGGGTCTGGGATGGCTTCGAAGGAAGCTTTATCAAGGCGGTCAACGATATGGGCATCAATCTGCTCATGGATATGGAGACGTATAAAATGAGCAGCAAGCTGGCCAAGCTGGCCGATATTCGGAAAAACACCCCGGGAAAGATATTCACGGTTTGCAGCAAGGCCGACGGATTGGATGGTGACCAGGAATACGATAGAGTGAGTAAATACTGCGACTATATAAGTCCAATGCTCTATAAAGGGGATTACAACCTCTCGCTGGACAAAATGAAGTCTTACGCAATGAAATACGGCAAAAAATATCCGATAATCATGTCGCTGGAAACATACGAATCGGATCGCAATCCGGTGCCGAAAAGCAACGCCGCGATTCTGGCCGAAATTGCAGCCGTTCGACCGTATTGTAAGGGGGTCATCCTGTTCCGCTACGGAAATGTTTCCATCTTTTCCGGAGGCGTTCCCCAAGGCACGAGTTCCTCGCCATCGCCAGGCATCACGACAACATCCGCCTCTTCCGCTTCATCCGGCTCTAGTGCGACGACACTGAAAAAAGTGGATCAGAGCGACACCTCCCA
>CAZQYQ010000425.1:0-3072 GCA_964597625.1 uncultured bacterium | reverse complement strand
CCGTGTTCTTCTGGTATACTATGCGCAGGTGAGGTTTGTTTCAAGCGGATCTGCCCCTTGGCCCGGTGCCACGATTTGAGAGGAGTGAGCGGCGATGGAGATCACACAGACAATCGCCATGACTCTTGCAAGCAATCACGGCGAGATCAGCGCTGCGATTGCCTGTCTTGCAGAGCAGGTGAAATTTTGCAATCTTGCTGCCCCGGATCGTCAACCATTCAATCTGTTTCATGTCCGGCTGGCACTCGATGAAGCCATGCTGAATGCAGTCGAACACGGCAGCGGCAGAATGGCGAATGCTAAAATTCTCGTTGTAGCGCGACTTTCCGCGCATCTGCTCGAGTTCAATATTGAAGACCCGGGCCCGGGCTTCGCGACGGTCGATCTTCGCATCGACGACGGAAAAAATCTCGAAAACCTGATGCTACGGGGCGCAACAAAGGGCAAGGGCTGGGGGCTCGCGATCATCAGATCGCTGACTCACGGCCTTTTCTGGAACGCCCGCGGAAACCGTATCACGATGCTGTTCATGCGCTGAAGGAGCGGCCCAACACGCCGAGTATCTGAAAAAATACCCGGGTGAATCAGGGTGCCTTCTGCCGACTCTGAGAGCCGGCTGCGCGTGCCCGCCCTCTGAATGCAGATGGCATTCGGAGGATCAGGCCAGCAGGCGTATTGCCTCTTCGGGAGTGTCGGCTACGCCGAACAGCGACATATGCTCGGCTCTGATCGTTCGGCACTCGATGCCGTGCTTCAGAAGAGCGATCAGCGGGTCATAATAGCCGTCGGTATTCATCAGCACGATGGGTTTTGCGTGGCGGCCGAGCTGTTTGTTGACGAGGGTGTCGAACAGCTCATCGAGAGTGCCCATCCCCCCGGGGAGCACGATGAAGGCACCTGACCGGTCGATCATCGCCGATTTGCGGGCCGCCATATCGGGCACGATAACCGTTTCATCCTGGCCGTCCGAGTTGTCGATCCCGCGTTCCAGCATGAATTGCGGAACGATGCCGATCACGTGCCCTCCCGCCGCCTTGTGAGCGTCGGCCGTGACCTTCATCAGGCCACAGGTGGTGCCGCCGTAGACGAGGGCGAGGCCATTTTCGGCGAGAAGAACGCCGACGCGCCGACCGTCTTCCCGGATGCGCTCAGAGACGTCAGCGCTCGAAGCACAGTAAATGCAGACAGCTTGCGGTTGCAGATGCGATGTCATGGTTCCAGATCATACCGTCGGTATTTCCCGCTGTAAAGCCTTGAAGAACCGAATCCCCCTCTATGACGGATCGAGCAGGAAAGACGATGTCACAAACAAGACCCGTTCGCCGTAGTGAAATACATGTGCTGGTGTGTGAAATAGAAAATGACGTAATGAGCAAGATTCTGTATATTCAACACTTTGCGGTGCCTGGATAAGATAATGGTGCCGTATCCCATCGGAGATGGGCGGGCAATATGAGTTCAGATGATCCGCGGGATGTCTTTCAACATGCCTCAGTCACAAAACGTGCGGTTTTTCGTATTTTTCTATGAAACTGAAAACCGTGAAGGAGAAGATCTCTATGAAGATACACATCCTGGGCATTCTCTTGTTGCCAGTTTTCATGATCATGATGGTATGCGGTCCTGTCGTATTCGCCGAAGATGTGCCTTCCTCGTGGCTCAGTTCAACGCCCGTTGCATCGGGTTCTGAACCGGATGGCACGGAGGGGTTCGGCGTGACTCTCGGGGTGGAATCAGCTTCCCCCAATACCGCCGTGGTCCCTGATACCGACGTGGTCCCCGATGCCACTGCGGTCCCTGATGCCGTTGCGTCAGCAGACACCGTGGTTTCCACCGATACTGCCGCCACACCACAGGTGATCTTGGACGGCGTCGTCGAGGTTGATACCTATGTGAATATTCGCACCGGTCCCTGGGGAAAGATCATCGGCAGGGCGGATAACAACGGGAAGGTCAAGATTCTCAGCAAGCAGGGCGACTGGTTCCAGATTCTCAACGGCACCGAGATCGCCTTCATTCACTCCTATTATGTCAGTGCACCGGGATTTCCGTCGCATCAAGGCGTTGAGCCGCCGATCCTCGGTTCCGATCAGTCGCCTGGTGGCTCGTCAGGTGGCGGCGGTGGCGGCAGCGGCGGGGATGCCCTTCTCGGCTATCTGCAGCAGGCTGGCCTCACAGGGGAAGCGTTGCGGATGGCCTGGGCCATCGGCATGGCTGAGTCAGGTGGGGATCCCAACGCCTTCAACGGGAACAGCGATACCGGTGACCAGTCCTACGGCCTGTTCCAGATCAACATGCTCGGAGATCTCGGACCCTCACGCCTGGAACAATATGGTCTGAGTTCGAACGATGAACTGTTCGATCCGGCGGTGAACATCCGCGTTATGATCGCTATGAGCGGTAACTGCTCCGATTGGAGCCCCTGGAGCACCTACAACCGCGGAGATTACGAAGAATATCTCGGCCAGTTCCCTGGCCAATAGGGCGGCTCAGGACAAATTTTCGCCAAGAGCCTGGCGATCATGGAGAAACAAGATGAGAAACAAAATGAGAAACAAGATCGGATTGCTCGTGTCCGTGTTCATCCTGCTTGCCCTGGGTGCCGGCTGGGCTGTTCCCGCTCCGGGAGCCGGTCAGGATGAAGCCACCCTGCAGATCACCCGTTCCATTTCCGCCGTTCTGAAACATCTGACCCGGTCGGTCCCTCCTCCGGAATCGGCGGGGAAAAAGGCTATCGCCGCAAAGATCGACATCCGCTTTCCTGAATTGTCCTGCAAGACCGGGTCGAATGCCGGCGTTGAGGCCATCAACAAAGCCATCCGGAGCCGGTTGTTGGCCGTGGTGGCCGGGAATGCCCCAGCCACGGCGGAACAGCTCATGGATACCTTCGGCAACGCGTATGTGCAGTCCATGAAAAAAGCCCCGAACATGCCCGGCGCGTGGTCCCTCAAATTCGAATCGACCGTGTGCCATGCCGATGAGGACCTGTTCTGTCTCAGGATCCTCCAGTCGGTTTTCACGGGTGGGGCGCATCCGGCGTCGAATATTGCCTATCTGGTGTTTTCCATGAAG
>CAZQYQ010000424.1:0-3074 GCA_964597625.1 uncultured bacterium | reverse complement strand
TATACCATCATCGATGCATCCGGGAAATCTCCCTGCATATCTCCCTTCCCAGGATCCCGCGTATTACTCTTCCTACCGCCCCTGGAACCCCGCCGGAACGACCGCCCCGGGGTATTATTACACCACGCCCGCTGGCAGGCTCACCCCGTATTGGGACGGCTCGAGCTGGGTGTATCGCCAGGAACGCCCGTCCGGAACGTTCGGCATGCCCGTCACCGATCTGAATCTCCGCTCCCAGCCCAGCTTCGGGGCGCACGGCAACCGCGATCGCAATGTGGTTGGAAACGTGGTTCGCGGGGAACAGGTCTCAGTCGTCGGCAGGTATGGCGACTGGTATTACATCCGGTCGGCTGCCAACCCGCAGAAGTGCGGATATGTCTATGCAAGGTATGTCCAGATTCAGGGTGACTTCAATTATGCTCCGTCACCGGTCTGGTCATGGTCGGAACCGTTGTATTACTACTCGACCGCCTGGCCGCAGCCGATGCAGCCGGTTCCGGCTCCGGCGCCCGGGTATTGAGTCACGACACATATTCATTTTCTGAGGTGATTGTATGCTATGTTCCAGGCCGCGTCTCTCTTGGTTCCTCCGCTCGTCGGTTGCGGTTCTTCTGTTTCTTGCATCGACGACGGCATTCGCTCAGGCGGCGAGTTCGCCGGCCCCGATTCCGGAAACGCTCAAGCTGAACGTGTTCGCACTCGTTTCGGACAATCTCGAAACGATGGCCCATAAAGCCGGCGAAGCGGTACAAAAAGAAGAGCATCTCGATGCCTATCCCGCAATCGGCTACCAGGTCCACTGCACACTCTATATGACCCAGTATTCACCAGAAAAACTGCCCCTGGTCCAGGGCATCATCGCATCGCTTGCCGAGACGGTGAAGCCCTTCCCGGTAACGGCCGCCGGCATCTCGGCAACGAAAGACTTCTGGCTGTTCATCAACCTCGAAAAGAACAGAAATTTACAGACCCTGTCGGATACCATCGTGCAGAAACTTTGCGATCACCGCTTCCCGAGCAGTTATATTCCCGAATGGGCAAAGCAGTATCCGCAGAAGCTCGAATACATCACAAAATACGGCAGCCCCAACGTCTTCGCCGAGTTTGAGCCGCATCTGACGCTTCTGGCGAAATCCGATCCCCAGAAAGTCGGCGGTTTCGTTGCCCGTCATGTGAACGATAAGGATTTCGGCAGTCCGAAACAGGGAAAGATCATCGGCATCGGCGTCGGCGAAGCAGACAAAGCCGGCCAGATCAAAACTCCGATCGCCGTCTATCGGTTCAAATGAGCATTCTTCTTTGAATGCCAACTTATCTGCGCCCGTTTGCCGAAATATCAGCGGGCTCCATGGGCGTTCATCGCTGAAATGCTGATCAGTCCTGGATATTTCACATTGGCATGAAATCTGCGTAAAGAAAGATCGTTCAGCGATAAGAACACAAGCATCAAGGAGCGATCAGAATGAATTTCAGAATCAAGCTTACTCTCGCAGCCCTGGCCGCTTTTATTCTCATGAGCAGCGCGGTTTCTTTTGCTGCCCCCGTCATGGCTTCCAACGATTTCAAGCTCACGACGGACTCAGACACTCCCTGGCCGCCGGCGGGAAACCCGGACGATCCATCGGATCCGAACAATGACGATTCCGGTTCCTCCTCAGGTTCAGGCAGCGATTCCGGCTGCGGCAGCGGCTCGGACAACTCCAATCCCGACAATCCCTACGATCCCGACAACGCCCCCATGCCCAATTAATGAGATAGAGCTCTACAAACAGCCCGGGAAGACACCGATGTCTTTCCGGGCTGTTTTTTTGTGAACGCGCCCCCGGCACGCCAGACATCGCCGACAGGAAGATCGAGCAAAAAAATACCGGCGCATGCATTTCGTCTGCATGCGCCGGATGCTGGCTCAGGAACTGGTTCAGGCGATCGTGAGAACTTTCACCTCGGACGGGCGGAGGTTGTACTCGAAGCAGCGGGGAACCGAATTCATCGCATATTCGGGTGAGATATCGCGGGGAATGCCGTGGCCGAGAACGTTTGCGAGATCCGGGATGTACAGCCTCTGATGGTTGAACCGGTCTTTGTTGATTGCGGCAAAAACAGTTTTGGCGCCTGACGCGGAGCGTTTGAAGCAGAAGATGTTATACCAGTTTTCCTGGTCGACGGTCTGGAGACCGGCTTCTCGGTTGAGAACCTCACTCGTGTCTTTCAGCCTGCACACCTTCTGAATGTATTCCGTCAGATCGATTCCGGTATTTTCCCACCAGGACGGATCAGTGCGTACAACGTCGCAGTGGCGGCGGAAGCCGAACTCATACCCGGTCGGCATCATGAATCCCTTGCTGAAGAGCGCGGAAAACAAGATCTGCCGTTTTACGGCCGGGACATCGCCGTTGAATTCATCCATCAGCCGGTTCGTGTCATGCGATTCGGGGAACGCGATGCTTGCGACGACGGGGCTGGTTCTGTTGTATTGTTCCATTCCCCATGGCTGGTTGTAATCCCAGTATTTGATCGAGTTAAACAGGTAATCGAAGCCGAGCTTCGCCAGGTTTTCAACCTGCTGGAAACTGCACCCGAGTGATTCTGCCAGGAACATGCAGCCGGCTTTCTTCTGCCGCGCGCGTTGAATCAGAAAACGCCACAGATCATCCGGCACCTGATACGCCATGTCGCATCTGAAGCCGTCAACGCCCATATCCATGTAGGAGGACATCATTTTCCACCAGAACTGCCACAGATTATCGCGATCAGGAGATCCGGCGTTTTCGACCTCGGCAAGATCACCCCATTCGATCCATTTGCCGTTATCCCAGGCCCCGGGATGCACGACATGCCCGTCGGCAGCCCGCTTGAACCAGTCCGGATGTTCGGCGATCAGCGTGCAGTCGATCGCCGTATGATTGATGACAAGATCCATGATGAACAGCATTCCCTGATCATGACAGGCCGAAATGAAATCCTTCAGCTGCTCGGCCGGGCTCAATCGCGAATTGTCATCGACGAAGGCAGGGTTGAATTTGTAATAGTCTTTCGGCGAATACAGACTGCCGCTGAATCCGGGGTAATGGAAG
>CAZQYQ010000423.1:0-3102 GCA_964597625.1 uncultured bacterium | reverse complement strand
CCTTTCGGGAGCAGCTCATTGCGGATCGGGAAGCCTTCATGACAAACGAACAGGCATCCGGTTCAGGCACCGGAAATGCCCGGCAGAAAATGATGATGATGAAGCAGCGGATGTCCAGCCAGAACGAGAAAACGGAGGCTTTTTTCGCCCGGAAGCACGCCGAAAACATGGCGTTTCTCGACAAGGTCCTGGCGGATCCCTCTCTGGATGGCCCACGGCTTGATCAGGCCCTCACGGATTTCTTCAAGACACAAAAGAACTCAGCCAGAGAGTTCATGGATCAGAATCGCCAGGGTTCACGAAACGGAATTCCTGGTTCTTGATACGCAGACGCTGCCTGACGCGTACGCCGTCGATGCCAAATCACACATGCGTTCCTTACCGGAATAAAAAATGCCCCCAAAAAGTGGGGGCATTGTCGTTCTTCCTGGGCTTCAGAACTTCAGTTCCATACCCAGAAGGGTTTTCCTTCCGCTCATGTAGTAAATCGGATCCATGAGAAGGCCCGTCTTGTTCTTCGTGTCCGAGGCCTGGTTCAGAACAATGTCGTCCTTGTCGGTCAGATTTTCGATGTTCAGGTAGAAGGAGCAATCCTTCGTCACTTGCCGGCGGAGGTTGAGATTGAAGCAGGTCGAGGAATCGACTCCTTCATACGGGGTTGCTTTTCCTGCCGAGTCCAGGGTCTGGGTTGCCGGAATCCTGCCCTGGTGCTCACAGGTCAGCATGGCGCTGTTCTTTTCCGCGTGATACACCACGCCGCCGGTCATTCTGAATCCCGGCTTCGAAACGAGCCGCAGATCATTCTTCGTATCCTCGGCTTTGTCCAGTTTGGTGTAGCTCAGCCAGCCGTCGAACTTCGAGTTGAATGTTCCGTTGAGTCCGAGTTCCCAACCGGAAATCTTCGATTCATCGATGTTGATATAATATGAATCCTTTTTTTTCACGGTGCCGACGCCGGGGACAGTTGCATCCGCCGCCGCAATGACCGATGTGATCTTGCTGTCGATGTCGGAAGAGAAGTGAGCGATAGTTGTCTGCCAGGTGTCGGTGAACCGGTGGGAAAACCGCAGTTCCCGATTGTTGGCCTTCTCGGGCTCGAGGTTCTCGTTGCCGAAAACCTTGCTGCCGCGGTACAACTCCTGAAAATTGGGGAACCGAAGCGTGTGACTGAGACCGATGCCGATGCTCGATTTGCTGAGGATCTTGTAATCGGCTGCCGCTGACCAGGTGTTTTCCTTGTCCGATGCGAATGACTCGTCGCTTCTCGCAACCAGGTGAAGATTCAGCTTGTCCGTGGCGCTGATGGAGTCGCTGATGAAATACCCTTTTGTTTCGAGCCAGGTATTGGCGACATTCGCCTTGACCGTGTGGCCGACATCTTTGATTTCCTGCTTCTGACCGCCGATGGTCAGATGATGGTTCCCGCCGAGTGGAAAGTTATAGAGTACTTCCGATGTTTTCATGCGCACCGTGACGTCCTCGGCCGGATTAACCGTGCCGGAAGCCATGGTCAGATTGTAGTCGAAATAATATTGCGTGCTGCTGAAATCCATATAACTGGCATATCTCAAAATGAGATTCCGGTCGTTGCCGAAATCCTTTTCGACAACGAAATCCCGATGGGACATCCGCCAGGGTTCGAACCGTTCCATATAATTGGGGATGCTCAGTGTCCCGTCGCTGTCCATGACCGTTGCTTTGACCACCCAGCCTTTGCCGGCCTCGACCCGGCCCCGATACATGAACATCTGGTTGTCCCCCCGGGTTTCGCCGGTTCCATACGTCTTATATCTTCTGGTTCCGTTGGAATCATCCAGGAACATGCCGATGAGATGCTCGTTGTTCTTGTCGACGAGACCGTAGAGATATTCCTGATGGCGCGTGCCCTCGCTGCCGGCTTCCTGAGTGAAGGTCAGCCCCTCGAGGTCTTTCGCGGTGGGCAGCGTCAGGTTTACCGCACCTGCCATGGTGTTCGGCCCGTAAATCAAAGAAGATCCTCCCGGAATGACGGATACTTTCTGCAGCCGGCGGAGCGGAAATCCGGAAAGAGAACTCGCGCCGTTCCAGGGCGTGTTGACTGGGCAGCCATCGACAAGCACCTTCGTCTGGTTGCTTTCGAAACCGCGCAATTGCGGGGTGAAGATGGCCCCGAGGAGGCTGTTGCCTGTCGTGATGGAGGAATTCAACGATCTGAGCAGCTCTACCGGATTGCTCGTCGGTTTGTGCTTGATGACTTCCTGAGAGATTTCATCCTGCGGCCTCGAGATCAACCCCTGATAGGTTGCCTTTTCGGCGTCGATCGTCAGAGGCGGCAATGTGTATGTGCCTTCGCTCCTCACATCGCCTTTTGGAAGATCGGCCGCTCTGTAGGTCTCGGATGAGACATTCGGTTCGTCTGACAATGTCGGTTGTTCCGCCGTCGGCTCCCCGAAGCCGATGGCGGAAATTCCCAGCAGGGCGCTCAGCAAGGCGACTCTCAGCCACAACGTGCCTTGCTGCCGATCCGAACGCTTCGTCTCCAGAATACTCATAAAAAACTCCTCGTATACATAGTGTTGCGGGATAAAGATGAATCGCATTGCATTCCACGACTTGTGAACTGGTTGAGCTGCGATGGGAGAGATTATACTACCAATCGGCATAAAATGCTACTATGTGTGCATTCTGGATCTGGGCCTTCTTCGTGGCGGATGAGACAGCCTTCTTGCTGCATGCATCCGACATTGCCTGGCATCGAGGCGGTTCGGAACACTCCTTCCCGCGAGCCCGGCAGTCCGACAAGGTATTGCGTATAGTAGATTTCAGTTGATAAAAGTTGTAGAATAAATTGGCAATGAGGTGCGATCTGCCTGCGATCACGAGTATATGGAGGAATATAGAATGAGCAGAATGCCGTTATTCCCGGTCGTGAGGATGAACCCTGCCCTCCGTGCGAGAACCAAGGCCGGGATACTGCTTTCCGCGGGCTTGTGTCTCCTTCTTGCGGCAATGGTTTTCCTTTCTTCCCCTGGTATGGCCGGTGACCTCGAGGAAATGGCAACCGCGACGTCGCTCGCTGAGAAGAGAAATCCTTCGGCTGCTAGCGCCCATAATGGCCTGATG
>CAZQYQ010000422.1:0-3124 GCA_964597625.1 uncultured bacterium | reverse complement strand
CATTCCGGGCATCCTTGAGCATGCCCCGGACATTAATATACTGATTGGCATAGTCCTGAATCATCCTGACGTCGGGAACGGTGCGATGCTCGTTATTCACCACAACGACGGTCACCGCCGATGAAGCATCCTGTGCGATCGTCTCATAACCGACCTTGTCATAAGACAGAATCCACTCTCCGGTTCGCATGTCATTGAAGTAATACGAGCCACGGGAATCGGTCTGGGTAAACTTCGTAACCTTGTTGTCGCCGTCACCCGATATGCCGGTAACGCTTACGCCGGTGACTCCGGCGAGGGTGCGACTGTCCAGGACAACGCCGGACACGCTTCCTCCCTTGAGACCGAGGGTTCCTTTTTCACAGCCGACCAGAGTCAGGATCAGCAGGAAACAGGTCAGGAGGATCCCCATACCTGAGGGGAATCGTTTAGCAGGAATCATGATGCGGCCTCCCGGATCGATACAGTTTGCCGATGGGTTTGATTCTGTATCGACGCAACTCGTCCATTTCTTAACTCAATTTTTCACCTGAGTATCCGACACTTCTCCATAGGGGAATTTTGATCAATGAACATCTTTGGCCGCCCCAATAGACATGAAAAGCCGATAAAAATCCTTTAACTATTCGCGGAAGAAAGCCGATAGATTCACCGGATCACTTTCATTTAGCCCCGTCGTGGGGCGAACAACGGAGGCACATGTATGGGAAGCGAGTTGAAACCGGCCAAGACACGCTGGTTCCTGCTGATGGCGCTGGCTCTCTCGAGCCTGATCATCACCGGCTGCGAAAAAGGCTCCCTTGGCGTCAAGTCAGGGACGGTCGAGGGGTATGTGCTCGAATCGAGCAATAATACTCCCATCGCGGACGTTCTGATAAGCGCGACCAATGACAAATACGGGACAAGATCCACCAATACCGGCGGAGACGGCCGCTATGTCCTTGGCGATATGGATCCGGATGCCGGTGACTGGCTTGTCAAACCCACCAAGTACGGATATTCACCCGCAGCAGCCACTGGCACAGCTGCCGCCGGCGACAGCATCCATGTGAAGGTCACCAACGGCGAAACCGTCATGGCACCGCTCATGCTGATGACGAAGGATACGACATCCGTGCGCGGCAGCCTTCGGGGATACCCGATCGATCTGGTCACCGGGAAGCCGCTGCAGAACTTCACGATCACCCAGATCGATCCGGCGCGCAGCAAGACCTACGATACCGCGCAGGAGTTCAAGGAGAACGGCTGGACCGGTCTTGAAGGCGGCAATCGCACCTACAAGATCAACTGTGAAAACTATGATGCCTTCGTTTCACCGTCGATCCTGATCTCCAAATCCGTCTATGACATGGGCGTCATTCAGATGAACCCGATCAGGGTCAGCATTTCCGGCACTCTGAGGAATGTTCCCGGCTATATCCTGAGTGCTGCCGATACCAGCTTCGCCGGCGTGATCTGGGCAGAGTCCGCCAGTCGCGTCGTCGCCACCGGATCGGCTTCCGCATTCCAGGGAACCGTGGTGTATACGCTGGCGAATATCCCCGTCACGGCCGGCACCGTCGCGGTGAAAATGAAGATTCGCGGCTATGACACGATCGTCATCAATCCGTCCGTCAGCCTTCCCAGCCAGCGGCCCGGCGGAACCATCGGCGGAATCGATGTCGACTTCAGCAATATCGAACCGATCAAGCGCGACCTGCGTGTCGTTGTCCGTGGCTCTGCACCGGCTGGCCAGAGCGATCCTTCGACTCTTGAAAACGGCGAAGTTGTCCGCATCTACATCAAACAGGGCGGAAAAGACCTGGTTCCCTATGTCGACGTCGTGGGCAACAATTATCTCGCCGAGGGCTATTTCAGCGGAGTCATCACCGGATATGAGATTGAAGTGCTCGCGGTCAACATGAATCGCGGCTATGTCAAAGCCACCTCTGAAAAGTTCAAAGTGCCTGAAGACGGAAACAGTGTCTACACCATGGAAGTTCTCCTCGCCAAGTAACCGCTTCCCTCCGATATAACGCGCGCCCGCGGGGTCATCCCCGCGGGCGCGCTCTTGTACGACGACACAACGAAGCCCAGGATTTTATACCGTCCGTTGTCTCTTCGAGACGTCGTGAGAATCCTGAATGAAGTTCAGGGATGAGACGATCTACTCGAGAAGGTCCGCGGCATAGATGGCGGCATCGCTGTCGGGATACTGCAATCTGATGATATCCACATGCCTGCGCACCAGGTCGAGCTGGCCGCGCTGCTTGCAGATAAGCGCTATATTATAGTGTGCATTATCCACGAGTTCGCTGTCCGGATACGTTTCGATCAGCTCGTTGAAGATCTTTTCCGCTTCCTCGATCTTTTTATCCCTCAGGGCGATCTTGCCGCGATAATAGCATTCGTCGGCAGTCTCGGCGGGCCCTTTTCCAAGTTGCCGCAGAAGCTCGACTTTTTCATCCTCAGCGAAATAGGCCGCGTCGCTTTCCGGATAATTGATCAGCAGATACTCGAGCCATTCGAGCGCCTTCATCGGCTGATCCCGCCGCATCGATATCTTGGCAATATTATAGCAAGCATTATCCGCCAGATCGCTGTCCGGAGACATGCGCAGAAACTCACGGAACAGCTCTTCGGCGCGGTCGAGATCGCCCGTTTTGAAGCTGTCCATTGCCTCCCGGATCCGTTCTTTTTCGGTTGTCTGACTGGTCATGCTCTTTCCTCCCTGGCCATGTATGTTGCGAGAAATTCGTTCTTCAACTGCTGAAACCGACCGTCGGTCAGCGCCGCACGAATTCTCCCCATCAGGGTAATCATAAACGTGATATTGTGCAAACTCGCCATGCGCAGCGCCAGAATTTCCTTCGCCTTGAACAGGTGCCTCAGGTAGCCTCTGGAAAAAGTCTTGCAGGCCTGGCAGCCGCAGGTCGGGTCGATCGGCTCATCGGATTTCCGCCATGCAAGGCCGGTCAGATCGATACGGCCGGTCGGCGTGAAAACGGCACCATGCCGGGCGATGCGCGTCGGCATGACGCAGTCGAACATATCGATCCCGCGTTCGACACCGAACAGCAGATCCTCGGGACTTCCCACGCCCATTAAATATCGAGGTAAATTTTTCGGCATATGCGGCATCATG
>CAZQYQ010000421.1:0-3139 GCA_964597625.1 uncultured bacterium | reverse complement strand
GGGTCTGATTCTCGACCTGGAACGCCTGTACCAGTCCAGACGACGCCGTATTTCAGGCGCGCCTGTGTGTGGTATGATAGCGCCGCTCTAAAATCATCCTGTTACGGGAGGATACATCCAAATGTCCATCAGCAAGGAAGCCATCGAAGCGATCATCAGAACAGATCACCACGATCCCTTCCAGATTCTCGGGATGCACATCGCCGAGAACAAGGGGAAAAAGGCCATCGTGGTGAGGGCTTTCCTGCCCGATGCGGTCGTGGCGCATATCATCGACGCCCGTAACGGCGACCGGTTTCCCATGGAAAAGCGGCACGACAAGGGCTTTTTTGAAGGCGAGATCGCGGACCGGCAGGATGTGTTTCCGTACCGGCTGGCAGCCGAGTATCCGAATGGCGCCACATCCGAGTTCCATGACTCGTATGCGTTCATGCCGACGCTCGGAGACATGGATCTCTACCTCTACAACGAGGGAAATCACCACACGATTTACGAAAAGCTGGGGGCGCACGACCGCGTGATGAAGTATCACGACCAGTCGATCGGGGGCGTCGGATTCGCTGTGTGGGCACCGAACGCGAGGCGGGTCAGCGTCATCGGTGATTTCAACCAGTGGGATGGTCGGCGGCATCTGATGCGCTCTCTGGGCAGTTCCGGCATCTGGGAGATTTTCATTCCCGGGCTCCAGTCCGGCCAGAATTATAAGTTCGAGATCAAGGTCAAGAACGGCAGTCTGGTTGAGAAGGCCGATCCCTATGCCATGTATGCGGAAGTGCGGCCCAAAACCGCGAGCAAAATATATAATATTGATGGTTATAGCTGGAACGATCATGACTGGATGAACAGGCGCCCTGAACGCAACTGGCGGAAGGAAGCCGTTTCTGTCTACGAGGTGCACCTCGGGTCGTTCATGCGCGTCTGCGAGGAAGGCAACCGCTTCCTGACCTACCGGGAGCTCGCCCACAAGCTTGCCGATTACGTGAAGCGCGCCGGATACACGCATGTCGAGCTGCTGCCGGTAACCGAACACCCGCTCGATATTTCCTGGGGATATCAGGTGACGGGCTTTTTCGCGCCCACCAGCCGGTTCGGCAGTCCGAAGGATTTCATGTATTTCGTCGATTACCTGCATCAACAGGGCATCGGCATCATTCTCGACTGGGTGCCGGCGCACTTCCCGAAAGACTGGCACGGCCTGGCCCAGTTCGATGGATCGGCTCTGTATGAGCATGAAGACCCGCGCCAGGGCGAACACAAAGACTGGTCGACGCTGATCTTCAATTTCGGCCGCAACGAGGTCAAAAATTTCCTCATCAGCAGCGCGCTTTTCTGGCTCGACAAGTATCACATCGACGGCCTGCGGGTGGATGCCGTCGCATCGATGCTCTATCTCGACTACTCGCGCAAGCCGGGCGAATGGGTGCCCAACAAATTCGGCGGCCGCGAGAACCTCGAAGCGATCGAATTTTTGAAATATCTGAACAGCATCACCTATCAGCAGTTCCCGGGAATCATGATGATCGCCGAAGAGTCGACGGCGTTCGCCGGCGTCAGCAAACCCTGCGATCAGGGCGGTCTCGGCTTCGGATTCAAGTGGAACATGGGCTGGATGCACGACACGCTCACATACTATTCAAAAGATCCGATCTACCGGCGGTATCATCACAACAACCTGACATTCCCGCTGATTTACGCATTCCATGAAAATTTCATATCGGTCATTTCGCACGATGAAGTCGTTCACGGAAAAGCCTCGCTGATTGGCAAGATGCCGGGCGATTTCTGGCAGAAGTTCGCAAACCTGCGCCTGCTGCTGGCTTTCATGTGGACGATGCCCGGCAAGAAGCTTCTGTTCATGGGGTGTGATATCGGCCAGTGGAACGAGTGGAACTGCAACCAGAGCCTCGACTGGCACCTGCTCGGCTTCGAATCACATGCCGGTCTGAACAGGCTTATGGCACATCTGAACCATCTGTACCGGTCGGAGCCGGCGCTTCACCAGAATGACTGCGAGGAACGGGGCTTCGAATGGATCGACTTCCAGGATGCCGATTCCTGTGTCATCAGCTGGATTCGAAGAGGGGACAATCCTGATGAGCTGATTGTCCTGGCGGCAAACCTGACGCCGGTCCCGCGCATGGATTATCGGATCGGCCTTCCGAACGGGGGCTATTATCGCGAGGTGCTGAATACGGACTCGACGATGTATTTTGGGTCGAATATCGGCAATTATGGCGGCTTCTGGGCCGAGCCTTACGGCTGGCAGGGCAAGCCATTCGGCGCCACGATCAACATTCCGCCCCTCTCTCTGATCGGGTTCAAACTGCAACGCTGACACGGCCATGAAACAGATCTGCGTGATCGGGTTGGGCTATATCGGGCTTCCGACGAGCAGCATTCTTGCCGCCAAGGGCTTCGATGTTCTCGGCGTCGATGTACAAGCCGGCGTTGTCGAAACGATCAATGCCGGCCGTATTCATATCACCGAGCCGGATCTCGATGCGTTCGTCAAAGCCGCCGTCGGCTCGGGCCGGTTGCGGGCCGCTCTCAAACCCGAACCGGCAGATGCCTTCATCATCGCGGTTCCGACGCCGTTCAAGGCCGCGCACAAACCGGACATGGCGTATGTCGAGGATGCGGCACGCTCGATCCTTCCCGTTCTGCGGCGCGGCAACCTGGTCATTCTCGAATCGACGTCGCCGCCACGCACCTGTGAAGACATCATCGCGCCCATTCTTGCCGAATCGAAACTGGAGATCGGGACCGACGTGTTCATCGCTCACTGTCCCGAGCGGGTTCTGCCGGGCCAGATCATGCGGGAGGTCGTCGAGAACGACCGGGTCATCGGTGGCATCAATCGCGCATCCGCCGAAAAGGCCAGGGAGCTGTACGCGGCCTTCGTGACAGGGGAGATTTTTCTGACGGATGCGACGACCGCCGAGATGGTCAAACTCGTCGAAAACTCCTTCCGAGACGTGAACATTGCCTTCGCTAACGAACTTGCAAGAATCTGCCGATACGATAATATGGATATCTATGAAATCATCAAGATATGTAATATGCACCCGCGTGTGAACATTCTCCAACCCGGTCCCGGTGTAGGTGGTCACTGCATATCTGTTGACCCATGGTTCTTAGT
>CAZQYQ010000420.1:0-3174 GCA_964597625.1 uncultured bacterium | reverse complement strand
CATTCATTGTGACGGCGTATAGCCTTGTCCATGGCTCTTCTTTCCCTGTCAGCGGCGGCGCACGATCAGCGTGGCAAGTGAATTCAGACAGAATATCATGATGAATAAAACAACGCCGGTGGCAAAAAGGGCTTTCTGGTGATCCCCGGACGCATAGGCCATCTCAAGAGCGATATTGCTGGTCAGCGTGCGGCAGGGTTGCAGTGGAGACGTCGGCACGACGACGGCGTTTCCGGCAACCATGATGACGGCCATCGTCTCACCCATGGCCCGGCCCATTCCGAGGATCACCGCCGTGACAAGGCCCGAGCGGGCAGCCGGAACGACGACGCGGCTCACGGTCTGCCAGGGGGTCGCGCCGAGCGCGAGGGCGCCCTCCCGGTAAGCTGCCGGAACCGCCCGCAGAGCATCATACGCAATGCTGGTAATGGTCGGCAGGATCATCACGCTCAGCATCAGCGCGGCGGAAAGCACGGAAAACCCGCTTCCACCAAGGGTCTCCCGAACCAGCGGGACGATCACCGTGACGCCGATGAAACCGAACACGACGGACGGAATCGCCGACAGCAGCTCGATCAGGGGCTTCATGATGGTCCGGGTCCGGGGCCCGGCAAACTCCGAGAGGCAGATCGCGGACAGCAATGACAGCGGAACACCGATCACAAGCGCACCCAGCGTCACCTGTATCGTTCCGAGGATCATCGGGAATATGCCGAACAGGCCTTTCGTCGGAGCCCACCGGCCGCCGCCGAGGAACTCGACGATGCCGACCCGCAGGATCTGCGGCACACCCTCGCGGAAAACGAACAGAATGATAAGCGCCAGGACAAGGATCGAAGAAAAAGCCATGCAGAGCAGCGCACGCCTGATACGCTCTTCGCGCCGGCGCAGATCGTCGACCGCCATGCCCTTATCGGAAGACACCGACCAGGCCCTCCGTCTGAAGAATCGACGCCGACTCGCTGCCCAGAGAGAATCGCACCAGATCCGCCGCGTCGCCTTCCGGCGGCTGAATGGCGGCAAGGTAAAACGGCCTGACCAGGCGGTATTTCTTTTCGCGCACCGTCTCGAACGTGGGCATCACGCCGTCTATTCCGAGTGCCTTCACATGAGCGTTCAGGGATCCCATGGAGACGAAGCCGACAGCGTCGGGATCGCCGCGAACGACTTCACGAATGCCACCGGATGAGTCCTGGACCAGCGCATACTCATCGATCGGCGTCTCTTTTCCGCCATCCTTCATGACAAGCTCTTCGAACGCACTGCGGGTGCCCGAACCCTCTTCACGAACGAGAATGTGAATGGACCGGTCAGGGCCGCCGAGCTCCTTCCAGGATCTGACGCTTCCGGAGAAGAGTCCGCGAACCTGGCTCAGAGTGAGGCTTGCTACAGGATTTTCCGGATTCACGATGATCGCGATTGCATCGAGAGCCAGCATCTGACGCCAGAGACCGGCTTCGTTCGGGTCGTTCTGTTTCAATTCGCGTGACGACATCGCAAGGGCAGCGGTTTTCGTCCGTATCGACATGACTCCGGCACTGCTGCCGCCGCCCTCGATGTCGACACGCAGGCCAGGCCTGGATTTCCGAAATTCACCGGCGATCTTCTCCATGACGGGCTGAACGGATGTCGAGCCTGCGACGACGAGGGAACGGCCTCCGCTCCTGCACCCGGCTCCCCCTCCAATGCAGAACAGAAGGAGCATCGCGGTCAAAATGCGTGCGGCGAAATTTCTCACGGGCGCATTTTTACCAGAATGCGGCCGCATTGGCAAGCCCGAATCGTCCGGGAATATCCCTCATGCCCCCTCTTCCTCGGGGTGAAAACGACCGGAAGAGATCCACAGGCCGCAGGAGCCGGGTATCCGCAACATTTTGCTTTCATCGCAGACTGAAACTCAGTAAAATAGCGGGAATACCATTTTTCAGAGGGCAAAAATGCTGACCGAATACGACATTATATTTCGATTGATATTTTCAGCTTTTCTCGGCGGTCTGATCGGGCTTGAAAGAGAAAAGCACAGTCAGCCGGCGGGGTTGCGGACGCACATCATCCTGGCGATCGGCTCATCCATTGCGATGTGCATCTCGATCAACCTGTCGATGCAGTTCCATACGACAGCGACAAACGGCGACCCGGAGAGGCTTGCGGCGCAGGTCATTTCCGGAATCGGCTTTCTCGGCGCAGGCGCGATCTTCAGATACGGCACGGGCGTCAAGGGCCTCACGACCGCCTCGAGTCTCTGGACGACCGCGATCATCGGCTTGTCCGTTGGAGCCGGGTATACCAACATCGGGGTCGTCGCCACGATTCTTGTCTTATTCGTTCTTGTCGGGCTGGATATTTTTGAGAAAACCTATCTGCGAGGCAGCGCAACACGAACGGTTTATATCAAAGGAAATGATCGTCCGAGATTCGTTGAAGAAATAAAGAGTCTGTTATCTCAATTCAATATATCGATTAAATCAGTGAATTTTTCAAAAGATGTTCAAAATAATGAAATAGAAATCGAATCCATCACAAAAGTCTTATATGACCAGGATTTGGACGGAATTATCGGCGCCGTATCCCGGGTTGAGGGAATCGTGACATTCAAAATAAATTGAGTCTTCTTCTTTTCAGACCGTCATGACCGGGTAGAAGGCCGCTTCGTGGGAGACCAGGCGGCCCTGTTCGTAGGTAAAACGGGCGGAGAAAAAGTCGGGGCGGTCGAGCCAGGGAATGAAAATACTGTCGCCCTCCCAGAGGTTGAGGCTGAGCAGTTTCGCGTTGTCGACCCAGACGAGCTCCCCCTCGGGGCATTCCCTGATCGGCTCGCCTTCGGCAGACACGATATACAGGAAGACATACCAGTCTTCGCCCTTCGCAAAGTCCGGGAAGGTGATGACGCCTTTCAGATGCAGTTCGCGGGCATCGAGGCCGCTTTCCTCGCGAATCTCGCGGCGGGCGCAGTCTTCGGGGGTTTCACCCTTATCGAATTTTCCGCCAAGCCCGTTCCATTTTCCGAAATGCATGTCCCCGGGGCGCTTGTTTCGATGGATCATCAGCGTTTGTCCGTTGCGGCGAATATAGCAGAGCGTGGCAAGTTTCATTGGTCCTCCGGTGGGGTGTTCAGATCATTTCAGCGTTCGGCAAGCGCGAGCCGAATGCCCAGCGCGGCCAGAACTCCGGCCG
>CAZQYQ010000419.1:0-3211 GCA_964597625.1 uncultured bacterium | reverse complement strand
GCTTCGCTTCGGGTGCGGTTGCTCCTATGATAAAGTCGTTGCGTCGGTCGGGATGCTCGGCATCGAGGAACTGCGTGACATCGTCGAGAAAAAAGAAGCTCAGACGGTTTCCTGCCACTTCTGCGGAAACACGTATATCGTTTCTCCCGAAGCGATCGCCGGACTGATCCTCAAACTTTCCAGAAAAGACCCAGAGCCGAATCCGTGACCGAAAAGCTCCGGATCTGGAATAACGGCGAGCGGCCGGACCTCCCCTGGGAACGCACGCGATGCGATGGTCGCGGCGAGCTTCATCAGCTTCTCAGCGGTCCTGCCTGCCGTCACATAAACGCGCTGACGCTCAAGGCCGTCGATGGCGCCTGGCGCGGCAGGCATTATCACAGGGAAAAACGGGAAGAGTTCTTCGTCGTCACCGGCCGGGTCGAATTTATATGGAAAGATATTGATACCGGCGAAACCGGGACGGCGATGCTCGGTCCGGGAACGCGGCTGACGATTCTCCCCCGCCTCGCCCACGCGCTGCGCGCCGTCGAAGACGCCGTCATGATCGAGTTTGCCGAAGCCCCCTACGCCGAATCAGATACAATACGCTTTGATGTATAACGGCAACGACTCTCAGCACGAAATGGATGCTTGAGGCCCGCCGCTCAGAGGCTTGCGGCGTGGTGTTTGAGGTCTTCCGAGCCGAAGGCGAGCGGCAGCAGCTCTTTCACGGTGCATTTCTTCACGATGCGATGTCTGTTGACGAGAAGAATCTCGATGTTCGGGGCAAGTTCGGCGAGAACCTGACGGCATGCGCCGCAGGGCGACGTATGATCTTCGGTGTCGACGAAGATGGCTAGGCGCTTGAAATCACGTTTCCCCTGGGCGATTGCGGAGAAAAGGGCGGTTCGTTCGGCGCAGTTGGTGAGGCCGTAACTTGCGTTTTCAACGTTGCAGCCCAGGATGATCTCACCGTCAGCACATTCCAGAGCGGCGCCGACATGAAATTTCGAGTATGGCGCGTAGGCTCTTTTGCTGGCCTCGATCGCTTGTTCGACAAGGGCTGCATCATGCTGATTCTTCATTCTTTCTCTCCATTGCTGATTCGGGCAAAATCAATTCTTGAAATTCTATCACAAAGTGAGAATACCGTTTCTCTGAGGGGGCAAAAAAGGGGGCCGGAAACCGGCCCCCTTTTGGGAGAACGCCGAAAAGATCAGCGCTTGGAGAACTGCGGCCGTTTGCGTGCACGCTTGAGGCCGTACTTTTTGCGTTCCCGCATGCGGGGGTCGCGGGTAAGCAGGCCGTTCTTGCGCAGAGGGCTGCGGAACTCCTCGTTGAACTTCACGAGAGCGCGGGCGATGCCGTGGCGAAGAGCACCGGCCTGGCCGGAGCTGCCGCCGCCGCGGATGTTGGCGATAACGTTGAATCTGCCCTGGGTTTCGGTGACCGTCATGGGCTGCATGATGATCTTGCGGGTCAGGGGCAGTGGGAAATACGTATCAAACGGACGGGCATTGACGACGATCTTGCCGTCACCCTTTACGATGCGAACGCGGGCCGTAGCGGTCTTGCGGCGGCCGGTTCCCCAGAAATTGGCTTCAGCCATGGATCATTTCCTCCTCATTCCTTCGGCAGAGCAGACGGTTTCGGCTGCTGAGCGGCGTGCGGATGCTCGTTCCCGCCATAGACCTTCAGCTTGCGCAGGTAGATCTTGCGAAGCTTGTTGCGGGGGAGCATGTTCTTGACGGCGATCCAGAGCATGCGGCTCGGATCGGTCTCACGCAAATGTCCGTAGGAAATGGACCTGATTCCGCCCGGATAGCCGGTGTGCCAGTAATACTTCTTGTCCGTGGCCTTGGCACCGGTCATCTGGATATCGCCGGCGTTCACAACGACGACGAAATCGCCCATGTCCACATTGGGGGTGAACGTAGGCTTGTTCTTACCGCGGAGCATGGCAGCGATCTGAGACGCGAGGCGACCCAGAACTTTACCCTTGGCATCCACGAGGACCCACTCCCGCTTGATCTGGGAGGGTTTAGGGATGAACGTCTTCACCGAATGTTCCTCCTTCATATAGGGTTTCGGTTAGTACATGACCTTCATCAGATAGAGCCCAGCCGCCGGCGCAGGTGGCCCGAGACGACGTCTGTCCTGATTACGGTACAGTTCTACAATTTCATGCGGCTCCATTTCGTTCCGGCCGATCAACAGCAGAGCCCGGGCCATATTCCGCACCATATTGTGCAGAAACCCGTTGCCGGTGACATCAAAGACGATTTCATCGCCCTGCTCGGTCACATCGGCGCTCAGGATCTTCCGGACGGGGTTGTCCTTGGTATCGGGCGATCGCGTGAACGAGGAAAAATCATGTTCACCCGCGAACATGGCTGCCCCTTCCCGCATTCTGCCGACGTCAATCTCACCGACGACCTGGCAGTAGAACCGCTCGAGGAAGGGGGTTCTTTCCCGCACCCGTTTGAACAGGTAGCGATAGGACTTTGCCTTGGCCGAGAATCTCGGATGGAACTCCGGTGATGTCTCTTCCACGCTTGTGACGCGGATGGCCGGGGGCAATACCCCATTGAGAGCCTTGATTAACTTGTCAACCGGTATCGGGCATGTCGTATGTATCAACACGACCTGACCAAGGGCGTGAACCCCCGTGTCTGTCCGACCGGACCCATGGACGCGAACCGACTCGCTCAGGATGATTCCGAAGGCCTTCTCCAGGTCGCCCTGGATCGTGGGCACATTGGCTTGCAGCTGAAAGCCGAAATATCCGCTTCCATCGTAGGTGACGTTCAGTTTAAGGTGGCGGAGAGGATTTGTCAAGCGGCTTTCTCAATTTGCGCAGCGATCGTTACGCGGGTTCGGAATCGAGATGCAGTTTCACGAGTTTCGCGTTGATGCCTTTGAGAAGCGAGAGTTTGCGAAGCAGTTCGTCGTGTTTGTCATCCTCGCCGACGAGCTCGAGCATGATCAGCCCGCTCTGGGCGCAGTTGTCGAGAACGCCGTCATGAATGCCGAGCCGGGTTTTGATGAGGCACCCCCACCCTGTCAGAATTTTCTGGACGTTGCTGGCAGTCTCGTTTCGATTGTCGATCATGATCAGCATCACGGTTCGTTTCATGCCTGTTTGGATCTCCCCTCGGAGTGTCTGCGCCCAGTCATCGCATGCGCATAGGCAGCATACACCGGCCGTACCGGCAAGTCCAGCCCGCCC
>CAZQYQ010000418.1:0-3214 GCA_964597625.1 uncultured bacterium | reverse complement strand
GCGGCGGGCATGATGGACGCGGACTTCCCGAGATCGGCCAAAACGCCGCGGAGCCGCTTCGAGCCGACGGCGAAGGATGCTCTCGACATCCTGTCGCGGGTTCCCGAGCTCCGGTTCGCCCCCGGAGACCGGTATGAATACAGCAACTCCGGGTATGTCCTCCTCGCGCAGATCGTCGAACGCGCCGCGGGGCAGTCCTTCTCCCGCTTCCTCCGGGAAAACCTGTTTCTCCCCCTGGGAATGGAGCGGTCCCTCCTGTACGACGAAACCCGCCCGGCCGTCCGGAACCGTGCCACGAGCTATTCCTGGCGTGACGGCGCCTGGGCGGAAACCGACTATGCCCCCCAGAACGCGATCTACGGGGAGGACAACATCTACTCGACCCTCGACGACCTGATCGCGTGGGACCGGGCGCTCGACACCGGGAACCTCGTGAGCTCGGCCACGCTCCGGGAGGCATTCACGCCGGGGCGGCTGAACGACGGCTCGGCCGTGCCATACGGCTACGGCTGGGAGATCCGGGACATTCTCGGCCTCCGGGCCGTCCTGCACGGCGGGGCATGGCTGGGATACCGGACGTTCATCCTCCGGTTCCCGGCGCAGCGGTTCACGGTGATCATCCTCGCCAACCTGGATCGGATGCCCCTGGAGGACCTCGCGGTCGGGATCGCCAAGCGAGGGTTGGAGCGGGAGATGCGGTTCCCCGTTCCCGTCAGCCTTTCCCGGGAAATTTTGATCAGATATATTGGTAAATATGAAATAAAGCCCGGTCACCTCGTCGAGGTGGCCCTCGAGGCGGATGGCCTGTGGCTCCGGCTGCCCGAGGGAAAGCGCCGGAAGCTGGTGGCAGAGTCCGAGACGACATTCTTCGTCGAGGGAAGCGAGGAGAAGCGGGTGGTCTTCACCACCGATGCCGGAAACGCGGTCCGGGGATTCACGGCCGCCGGCATCCGCGCCCGGAAGGTCTGAGCCGGCCCCTCCGCGCCACCGGAGGCGATCTTCGTTCCCGCCGGACAGGGCGGGCCGACGGGGGGTTTTCGGCATGGCACGCGTTGAATATGGAATGGGGTTCGCAGGGCCGAAAAACCGCTTCACCAGAAGGGAGGCGTGGCCCCGGGAAGATTGACAGGCTCGTGATTTTGTGACAGGATTGGTTCCGAGGGGCCGGACCGATAAAAAAAAGAGGCCCTATTGTGAGAGACTCTTGGAAAACCGTCATTGCGCCATTGTTCTGAGTGGTGCGGCCGGTTCTGCCATTCCGACCATCGAGGCCATCCTGACCCGGGCGTTCCGGCAGTTCGCCTGATTGTTCCGCGAAGCGCTTCCCCACGTCCATCCGGGGAACGTCGCTCCATCTCTGGAAAAATGGAAAATTCCATGGATGTTCTGGATTGGTTGGTCGACCTGGTGGGCTACTCCGAGGCAAAACATGCCGAGTTCAATCGGCATTGAGAAGATACATAAACAGAGGAGGCTCAGCGATGAACTATTCCCACTTCAGGAACCACTTCTTCCGATTATTGACGATGTCCATGGTATTGGTGCTCGCAGGTTTACCGGCGGCTTTTTCCCAGGAGAAACCCCCTGTTTCCCTGGAACCGCTCCCCTATGCCCAGAACGCCCTGGAGCCCCACATTTCTTCCTTTACCCTGGGTTTCCATCATGGGAAGCACCATGCAGCCTATGTGGCCAAAGCCAATGAACTCCTGAAAGGCAGTCCTCTCGCCGGCAAATCCATCGAGGAAATCATCCGGGCAACGTCGGGAAAGAATGATCAGGCCGGGCTTTTCAACGCGGTAGCCCAATCATGGAACCACGACTTCTTCTGGAAATGCCTCAAACCTGGCCCCGCGGGCAAGCCGGCAGGAAAACTGGCAGGACTGATCGATGAGCAGTTCGGCAGTTTCGATGCTTTCCAGGAAAAATTCCTCGAGGCTGGAAAATCCGTGTTTGGCAGCGGCTGGGTATGGCTTGTCCTCGATGGAGGCAAACTGAAGATCGTGACCACGTCCAATGCCGGAAACCCTCTGACCAGCGGCCAAAAGCCCCTGCTCGTGATCGATGTCTGGGAGCACTCTTACTACCTCGATTATCAGAATCGCCGCCCGGATTATCTCAAGAGCATCATGGGAAATCTTGTGAACTGGGAGTTTGTCGCTTCGAACCTCTGACGGCAGCAATGTGCCATTGCCAAATCCGAAAATCCAATCCAGACATCTGGAAAACAAAAAAACAGGGAGGATTCACCATGAAGGTTTTCATCTGTAAGGTCTGTGGTCATCTTGTATTCAATGAGCTTCTCGGAAAATGTCCGGTGTGCGGCGCAGAACCGAAGGATTTCGAGCAAAAAGACCATGTCTTCCAGGAATCGCAGGCCAAAAGCCCGGAAGCGGAAGTGAAACATGTTCCATCCGTCGTGGTGAACAAGTCGTGCGGCTTGATTCCCGAGATGGCCTGTACGGACGTCCTCGTCCGCGTTGGCAAGACCCTCCATCCCATGGAAGAGAAGCACCTCATCCAGTTCGTCGATTGCTACCTGAATGATCGCTTCGTGGCCCGGGCGCACTTCACCCCCGGGGTTCATCCGGCCGCGTGCTTTCACCTCAAGGAGACAACGGGCAACGTAACCATCACCGAACACTGCAATCTGCACGGGTATTGGAAGGTGGACTGCAAGCTGTAATTCCCGGAGGCCCGGGAACTCAGCGGGCGTGAATTGGCATATCCGGATGAGTGGTCTTAGCGGGACAACCTATCCATGAGATTGGAAATCGACAGGATTGTGGAGGAAACATGAATGTATTGATTGCATATTATTCCATGTACGGTCATGTGTATCAGATGGCCCAGGCGGCTGCCGAAGGCGCGAAATCCGTGCCGGGCACCCAGGTCAAGCTCAAGAGGGTGCCGGAAACGTTGTCCGCCGAAATTCTGGGGAAAATGGGGGCTTTGGAAGCGCAGAAAGCCCAGTCCAAGGTGGAGATCTGCACCATCGAAGACCTGGCGGCCGCCGACGCCATCATCTTCGGCACGCCGACCCGCTTCGGCAATATGTGCGGGCAGATGCGCCAGTTTCTGGATTCCACCGGCGGTCTGTGGCTGAAAGGGGCGCTCGTGGGCAAGGTTGGGGGCGTCATCACGAGTTCGGCCACCCAGCACGGTGGACAGGAATCCACGCTGCTCTCCTTCCAGATCACCCTGTTGCACCAGGGCA